>NZ_JBHJPX010000011.1:0-46375 GCF_042262425.1 Streptomyces sp. NPDC056373 | reverse complement strand
AACCCGCACCTTTTCGGGTGGTGCCCCCCCGCGTTGTGTTGCCCCCCCGGGGGCCCCCCCCCCCCCGCCCCCGGGGGGGCCCCCCCCCGCGGGGGGGGGGCGGGCCCCCACTGCCATGTCGCCGCGCAATCGGACGCCACAGCATGCCTGCACCCACCGAACTCCAAAATCTGTCTTTGTCAGGGTAGACATTGCCCCTCATCGTGGTTAACCTTCTTCTCGTAGACATGGTCAGACAGAACCGAGGAAGGACGGAGGAGCAGACGCCATCAGGATCGCCCGGCCGGGAAGCTCTCGGTCCGGGTACCGCAAGACCCCGGATTGGATGGTGGTCCCCGGTCACGCAGCCGCGATCCCCGCACCCCTCCCGCAGTCGGGCCGGGTAGCGGAAACAGAAGGTCGGCACCGCATGAGGGCCGACAGATGGTGTTGAATTTCCTTCGGGGCCCTGGTGCCGTACGGCACCAGGGCCCCTCGACGCGTTGTACTACGAGGTGACATGCCAGCAGATACCCCGCTCAGCGATCGTCTGGACGACGACGACTACCCGGCCTACACCATGGGCCGGGCCGCAGAGATGCTCGGCACCACCCCCGGCTTCCTGCGGGCCATCGGTGAGGCCCGTCTGATCACGCCACTGCGGTCGGAGGGCGGGCACCGGCGGTACTCCCGCTATCAGCTCCGGATCGCCGCACGCGCCCGTGAACTCGTCGACCGGGGCACGCCGATCGAGGCCGCCTGCCGCATCGTCATCCTCGAGGACCAGCTCGAGGAGGCCCAGCGCATCAACGCCGAGTACCGCCGCGCGGCGCAGAAGGCGTCCGGCGCTTCCGAAGCCGGCCCGAGCTGATCACCCGTAGCCCCCGGCGGGACCCTCTCCCGTTCCTTGCACCCCAGGTCGACGACCTGGGGTTTGTCGTTGCGCCGCCCGGTGCGGGGCCCGGTCCGGCACGGGCTCCCGCCCCCGGCTGGAGCAGCCCTCCCCATCAGGTCAACCGTCCCGGACCCTTGACTCGTCACGCGGGAGTGGCGATTCTCGTCGCACGCTTTGCGAGGTCATGACAAGAGGGCCTCGCTGCTCCGCCGACCGAGGGACGTGGGCTGTGACCGGTTCCGGACGCCCGTACCACCGACGCACGAACGTCACCGTGGTGTCGCTCCTCCTGCTCGTGCTGTCGATCGCGCTCGGCCCCACCCCGAGCGCGGCGGCCGGCGACGACTGGTGGGAGCCCACCGCGCGACCCGCGCCGGACTCCCGGATCAACGTCACGGGTGAGCCCTTCACCGGCACGACCGCCGAGGGCGAGGTGCGCGGGTTCGTCGACGCGCACGACCACATCCTCGCCAACGAGGCCTTCGGCGGCCGCCTGATCTGCGGAAAGGCCTTCTCCGAGCAGGGCGTGGCCGACGCGCTCAAGGACTGCCCCGAGCACTACCCCGACGGCTCGCTCGCGATCTTCGACTTCATCACCAACGGCGGCGACGGCAAGCACGACCCGAACGGCTGGCCCACCTTCAAGGACTGGCCGCGGCACGACTCGCTGACCCACCAGCAGAACTACTACGCCTGGGTCGAGCGGGCCTGGCGCGGCGGCCAGCGGGTGCTGGTCAACGACCTGGTCACCAACGGCGTGATCTGCTCGGTGTACTTCTTCAAGGACCGCCCCTGCGACGAGATGACGTCCATCCGGCTGCAGGCCAGACTCACCTACGACATGCAGGCCTTCGTCGACCGGATGTACGGCGGGCCCGGCAAGGGCTGGTTCCGGGTCGTCACCGACAGCGCGCAGGCCCGCAAGGTCGTCGAGCAGGGCAAGCTGGCGGTGGTCATGGGGGTCGAGACCTCCGAACCCTTCGGCTGCAAGCAGGTCCTGGACATCGCGCAGTGCAGCAGGGCGGACATCGACAAGGGGCTCGACGAGCTTTACGCGCTCGGCGTGCGCAGCATGTTCCTGTGCCACAAGTTCGACAACGCCCTGTGCGGGGTGCGGTTCGACTCGGGCGCGCTCGGTACGGCCATCAACGTAGGACAGTTCCTGTCGACCGGCACGTACTGGAAGACGGAGAAGTGCACCGGCCCGCAAGCCGACAACCCCATCGGCAACGCGGCGGCGCCCGCGGCCGAGAAGAAGCTCCCGGCGGGCGAGGAGGTCCCCTCGTACAGCGCCGACGCGCAGTGCAACGTGCGCGGGCTCACCGACCTCGGCGAATACGCCGTGCGCGGCATGATGAAGCGCGGCATGATGCTGGAGATCGACCACATGAGCGTCAAGGCCACCGGCCGGGTGCTCGACATCCTCGAGTCGGAGTCCTACCCCGGCGTGCTCTCCTCGCACAGCTGGATGGACATGGACTGGACCGAGCGGGTCTACGGCCTGGGCGGCTTCATCGCCCAGTACATGCACGGCTCCGAGGACTTCGTCGCCGAGGCGAAGCGCACAAAGCCCCTGCGCGACAAGTACGGCGTGGGCTACGGCTACGGCACCGACATGAACGGCGTCGGCGGCTGGCCGGGACCGCGCGGGGCGGACGCGCCGAACAAGGTCGTCTACCCGTTCCGAAGCGTCGACGGCGGCTCGGTCATCGACCGGCAGACCACCGGTGAGCGCACCTGGGACCTGAACACCGACGGCGCCGCCCACTACGGCCTCGTCCCGGACTGGATCGAGGACATCCGGCGGGTCGGCGGCCAGGACACGGTCGACGACCTGTTCCGGGGCGCGGAGTCCTACCTCGGCACCTGGGGGGCCTCCGAGAACCACAAGGCCGCGGTCAACCTCGCGGCCGGGGCCGCCACTTCGGCAAGTTCCTCGGAGTGGAGCCTGTTCACGAGCCACCAGCCGCACCGGGCCGTCGACGGCGACCGCGGCACCCGCTGGGCCAGCGACTGGAGCGACGACCAGTGGTACCAGGTCGACCTCGGCTCGGCGCGGACCGTCGGGCGGGTCACCCTCGACTGGGAGCGCGCGTACGCGAAGTCGTACCGGATCGAGCTGTCCACCGACGGCGCGAACTGGCGGACCGCCTGGTCCACCACCGCCGGTGACGGAGGACTTGACACCGCGCGGTTCGACGGCACCCAGGCCCGCTACGTCCGCGTCCACGGCCTGGAGCGCGGCACCGGCTGGGGCTACTCCCTGCGCGAGGTCGGCGTCCACAGCGGCTGACGGCCACGAGAGGGGCTCCATGGCACGGTTGCCGTCCGCCGAGCGGCGGCGACAGCTCACCGAAGCGGCGATCAGGGCGATGGCCCGGGACGGCGTCCCCAGGACGACGACCCGGTCCATCGCCGCCGAGGCGGGCGTCTCGCTGAGCGTCTTCCACTACTGCTTCGACTCCAAGCAGCAGCTGATCGAGTCCGTCATCACCACCATCACCGGGCACTACGTGACGGTGGTGAAGGAGGCCATCCGGCCCAGGGCCACCCTCGAGGAGACGGTCCGGGCGGGTTTCCAGGCGTACTGGGACCACGTCCGCGCCCATCCCGACGAGCACATGCTCACCTACGAGCTCACGCAGTACGCCCTGCGCCAGCCCGGTTTCGAACACCTGGCACGCCGTCAGTACGAGCTGTACGCCGAGGCGTACACCGAACTCATCGACCAGGTGCGGGAGTCCATGGGGCTGCGCCTGCGGGTGCCCGGGCCGGTCCTGGCCCGCTACCTGGCCGCCATGACCGACGGCCTGACGCTCAACTACCTCGTCCTGGGCGACGACTCGGCCTGGACGGGCATCCTCGACACGGTCACCGCGCACGTCGCCGGGCTGGTGTACGAGAACTGACGCGAGCCTCTTCCGAATTGGTTGTCATGGGAACGCCACAGAGGGGCATTCGAACAAAACAAGTCGAAAAAGTGAGGAGAGTGCGGCCCGTTCGGTCCGTGCCATCGACAACTGGGCGTTTTCCATGGCGAGTTACGGCGGTTCCTCTGCCGCGTCCTCCGGTTCGCGCACCAACGGCCTGGCGATCGCGAGCCTGTGCTGCGGCATCATCGGCCTGTTCTTCCTGAACATCATCCTCGGCCCGCTGGCCATCGTCTTCGGTGCCGTCGCCCGGCGGCAGGCGTCGGTCAGGAACGGTGCCGGCATGGCGAAGGCCGGCATCATCCTCGGCATCGTCGACGTGGTCCTGTGGCTCATCCTCCTGGCCGTGGCCAGCAGCAACGGCGGCTTCAGCTGGTACGTGGGCGGCTGACGGCCGTCCGCACCGACGCGGGGCGTGCGGCGGGCCGGCCGGCCCCGGGCCGCCGGGTCAGTGGGCCGCGGTGGTCTTCTTGCGGGCGCGGTACGCCGCTGCCTTGATCTTGTTGCCGCAGGAGTCCATCCCGCACCACTGCCGTCGCATGCCCCGCGAGCGGTCGATGTACGTCCGCGTGCACTCCGGGTTCCCGCATTCCTTGAGCAGGGGCACGTCCGGTCCGCTCAGGAGCTCGACCGCGTGCCGCGCCACCAGGGAGAGCGCCTCGTCCGGCGTCGCCTGCGTCCAGCGCCCCGACGGGGTGAGCTGGGGCACGGCGGGCGGCGTGCGGGCAGCGTTGTTCAGGACGGTCAGCGCCGCCCCGTCGTACTCCTCCCCGAGCCGGCGGGCGGTGACGAGCCGGTAGACCGCCTCCCGTACGGCCCTCGCCCGCTCGACGTCGGCCTCCCGGCCGGGCGAGACCGCGTCGACCAGCCCGGACTCCACGTACCAGGCGGTCAGGCGGTCCGGCGTCACGAACATCTCGAAGCGCGCCGAACGGCGCGCCCGGAGCGTGGCGGCGAAGTCGAGTGCCGGGTTCCCGCAGACGAAGACATGGTCGAGATGCACGTCACCATTCTGACCAGTGACCCATCGGGCGGCAAGCCTCGGAGGCGGTCGGCGTCCGTGACGGCCCGCGCGAAGGGGGCGGGCGCCTCCTGCGGCACGTTGTGGCCGATTGCCGGCCGCCTCGGCGTTCGGGCTGAGAACCGCCGGGCAGTGCACCGTTCGAAACGGTGACGAACGGGAGAGCAGTCATGCCCCCGTCTCAGCGCGCGTCGGTCAGCGACCGGCCCCACTCCAGCTGCCGGATCAGGTCGTCGTCGCCGGGGCGGGGCGCCGGTGCGGCCGGGCGGGTGTGGGTGCCACGGGAGATGTGGCCGCTGACGCTGATGTTGTGTTCCACCCGGGGCCGGCGGAGGGTCTCGTAGGTGGTCAGGGCGGTGTCGCGGTCCGGCGCGTCGCGCAGGGACTTGGCGAGGACCACGGCGTCCTCCAGGGCCATCGAGGCCCCCTGGCCGGTGGCCGGGGAGGCCGCGTGGGCCGCGTCGCCGATGAGCAGGCAGCGGGCGGAACGCCAGCGCATACCCGCGGGCAGCTCCGTGGCGTTGGTGACCAGCAGGTCCCCTTCCGTGGCCGCGACGATGCCGGCGGCCGGGGTGGCGTCCTCGCGCAGCAACGTGAGGAGGAGGTCGCGGCGTCGGGCCGGTGTGCCGTCGGCGAACTCCTCCGGGGAGAGCGGGTCGCCGGCGACCCGGGCGAACCAGAACGTCTCGCCCGCGGGCGAGGCCGTGTGGCCGAAGGCGACGGTTCTGCCGCGGACGAAGGTGATGAGGCCGTCCGACGCCGGGCGGGGCGCGTCGGCGGTGCGGCCGTAGAAGACCTGCTCCCCCGCGTAGCCGGGGCGGGCGCCGGGGGCGATGGAGCGTCGCACGGTGGAGTTCAGGCCGTCGGCGCCGATGAGCAGGTCGCCGGTCGCGGCGGCGCCGTCGGCGAAGTGCGCGGTGACGGAGTCCGGGCCCTCGTGGACGGAGACGAGGCGGGCGCCGTGCCGGACCGGGATGCCTCTGCGGGCCGCCTCGGCCTGGAGCGCGACGTTGAGCTCGCCGCGCCGCAGGCACCGGTACCGCAGGAGCGGGTCCTGCGCGTCCCCGAGCGGCCTGGCCGCCCGCTCGGTGCCCGAGGCGTCGAGCATCCGCATCCCGGTCAGCGGGAAACCGAGCGCGGTGACCGCCGCCGCTGCGTCGATCTGCGCGAGGGCGCGCATGCCGTTGCTCGCCAGGGTGAGGAACGCCCCGATGTCCTCGGCCGCGTCGGGATGCGCCTCGAACACCGTGACCTCGAACCCGGCCTTGTGCAGGGCGAGCGCCGCCGCGGTACCGGCCGCTCCACCGCCGATGACGAGTAACCGTCCCACGTCCGAACCTCCTTCGGTTGGCGGCCCGGATCGAGGCCGTCAGGCGTCAGGAATCGTACGGTCCGTCGCCCGCCGCGGGGTCGGATCGGGCGCGTCCGGGGACCAGGCGGCGGTAGGCGGCGCGGGCGTGGACGAGACGGGCCAGGCCCGTGCCGATGAGGGCGGCGGTGAACAGGCAGGCCAGCCAGGTGGTGTCGCGGTGACCGGCCCAGGTGAGGACGCCCGCGGGCGGTATGGCGAAGCCGTTGAGGAACAGCCAGCACAGCAGCGCCGTGCCGGGCGCGGCGGTGAAGCGTGCGCACAGGCCCAGCAGGGCGGCCAGCACGGACAGGGCGGGCAGGGCCAGTTCGGGCCGGTCCGGCCCCACCGCGGTGTTGAGGAGCGCCACCAGCACCAGCGCGCCGGCCCCGGCCCCGGCCCAGACCAGGGGTGTGGCCACGGGCTGGGGTACGGGTCGGGCTCCGGTGCCCAGGGGCATCCACTCGATCATGCTGGCGCTTCCTTCCGGTCCTCCTGGACGGAATTCTCCCCTGGTTGCCGCTGCCGGCTCCCGGGGGTGCTCGTCAGAGTGCCAGCAAGCCCTGCCGGGGAGAACATCCGATCCGGACAGCCGCTCCCGGCTCAAGGGCGTGCGGCCGCGGGCGCCTTGGGCGTCTCGGTGACCGGGTCGGCGGTCGGTGCCCGGTGGGCGGGGCTGCGGGTGAAGCGGCGGGCGAGGGGCTCGGTCCAGCGGGCGGCGAGCGGGCCGAGGACGACCAGGATCAGCACGTAGGCGGTGGCCAGGGGGCCGATGCGCGGTTCGGTGCCGACGGCGAGTCCGGCGATGACGATGGAGAACTCGCCGCGGGCGACCAGCGTTCCGCCCGCGCGCCAGCGGCCCCGGGGCGAGATCCCGGCACGGCGGGCGGCCCACCAGCCGGTGGCGATCTTCGTCAGCGTGGTGACGAGGGCCAGGGCGAGCGCGGGCAGCAGCACCGGCGGGATGGCGGCGGGGTCGGTGTGCAGCCCGAAGAAGACGAAGAACACCGCGGCGAACAGGTCCCGCAGCGGGGTGAGGAGGCTGCTGGCGCCCTCGGCGACCTCGCCGGACAGGGCGATGCCGACCAGGAACGCGCCGACGGCGGCGGAGACGTGCAACTGCTGGGCGAGCCCGGCGACGAGGAGCGTCAGACCGAGGACGGCCAGCAGCAGCATCTCGGCGCTGTCCGAGGACACCGCGCGGCTGACCAGCCGGCCGTGCCGCAGCGCCACGTAGAGGACGGCGCCCACCGTGCCCAGCGAGATCAGCAGTGTGACCGCGCCGCCCGCGAGGCCCACCCCGGCCAGCAGCGCGGTGAGGATCGGCAGATAGACCGCCATGGCCAGGTCTTCGAGGACCAGCACGCCGAGGACGACCGGCGTCTCGCGGTTGCCGAGCCGGCGCAGGTCGCCCAGCACCTTGGCGATGACCCCGGACGAGGAGATCCAGGTGACACCGGCCAGGGCGACGGCGGCCACCGGCCCCCAGCCGAGCAGGAACGCCATCACGGCCCCGGGCACGGCGTTGAGGACGAAGTCGACGGCCCCGGACGGGTACTGGGTCTTCAGCGTGGTGACCAGTTCGGAGGCGCTGTACTCCAGCCCCAGCAGGAGCAGCAGGAGTATGACGCCTATCTCGGCGCCGGTGGCGACGAACTCCTCGCTGGCCCGCAGCGGCAGGATGCCGCCCTGGCCGAAGGCGAGCCCGGCCAGCAGGTACAGGGGTATCGGCGAGAAGCCCACGCGTCCGGCGAGGCGTCCCAGGAGCCCCAGGGCGAGGATGATCGCCCCGAGTTCGATGAGCATGGCGGTGGTGTCGTGCACGGGCGTCTGACCTCCGTTGATCGGGTCTGCGGCGTCTGTGCCAGGGGCGTGAGCGCCCGGGGGTACGGCTCGGTGGGCGGGGGGGTGGGAGGGGGAGGGGGTGTGACTTCGCGTGCCGGGCGACGGGGTCCGGGCCAGGCGGTGTGCGGCGTCGGCGGTCCGCTCCGCCCGGCCGTCATCGGCCGGGGGCAGGCGTGCCGTGCCACGTCACGCCGTGAAGACCGGGCGTCGGTGGCATGCAGCACGCGCGGACGTCACGCGTCACGCGAAGGGAGACCGCTATGCGGCGCGGCCGGTATCAGGAACGCCGTCACGGGCGGCGTTGTGGACGCGGACGGGCACCACTCGTCCCATGTCACGCCCCCTCACGCCGGCCCGGGGACCGGGCGGCCACTGTGTCGTCGTACCGAGCCGGCCGAACGACTGTGCGCGGCCACGCTCAACCGAGCGTAATGGCTCGGTAAAGAATCCTAGCGCACGCCAATACGCGTTGATCGCGCAGCAGTTCTGACGGTGACGACCGGCGTTTCCGGTGACGGGCCGCTGCGCCTCGCGCTCCCGCTGCCCCTCACGCCCCCGCCGCCCGCCGCACGGCCCGGGGTGACGCGCCGAGTTCCCTGCGGCAGGTCTTGTTGAAGGCCTGGAGGTCGGGGATGCCGACCGTCGCCGCGACGGCCGGGATCGCCAGCGTCGACGCGACGAGCAGGTGACGGGCGCGCTCCATGCGGCGGCGCCGCACGTAACCGACCACCGTGTGCCCGGTGTCCTCGCGGAACAGCCGGGTCAGGTGCGTGTGCGACACCCCCGCGGCCCGGGCGATCCCGGGAACGCTCAGCGGGTCGGCGAGGTGCTCCTCGATATGGGCCATGGCCGCCCGCAGGGCCGGGTGCCGGGCCTCGAAGGGCGCTGCGGCGGCCTCGGCCAGACCCGTCGCGCGCCACAGCACCGTCCACAGCTCGGCGGAGGCCCGGGCCGGGGACTGGGCGCTCGCCGCGATCGTCCGGCGCAGCAGGGCGCTCAGCACCGCCGCTTCCGCGCCGGCGTCCTGCATCGCCGGGAGCCTGCGCCGCTCCCCCTCGCCCGGCAGCCGGAAGTGGGCGTACAGGTGCTCGCAGCGCGGGGCGTCGTAGTGGAAGTGCACCTCCGTGCCGGGCGGTACGAGGCTGAGGTGGCCGGGACGGATCGGATGCCGGGCGTCGTGGAACTCCAGGGTGCCGGAGTAGCCGTAGAGGTGGAGCTGCCACAGGTGCGGGAGGCGGAAGACCTCGTGCGGGCCGGCCGAGCCGTGCACCCCCACGCCCGCGTGCGCGACGTCGGGCGGCAGGTCGAGGGGCAGTTCCACGAAGGCCGGCATGGTGGAAAATTACCAGTGGATGCCGATTACGCCCCACGACGGCGGGACCTCGCGCTTCTACGGTTGCGTCATGTCAACCACCACACAGCTGCTGAGCTCCGTCGAGGCGGCGCGGTTCACGGCCCACGGTTTCCTGCGCCTCGACGGTGTCGTGCCCCGGGAGATGAACGAGGAGGCGCTCGGGCTCTTCGCCTCCTGGACGCTGCCCGACGTGCCGTACGGCACTGCGGTGCCGGCGGCGTTTCCCGAGGGTTCCTTCACCCGCCGGCTCCTCTCACTGCCGGCGGTGGCAGGCGCGCTGGAGAGCCTGGTCGGGCCGGATCCGGAGATCGACCACCACTACGTCCACACCCGCATGCCCCGGGAGGGCAGTGCCCAGGCGTTGCACGCCGACGCCCTCATCGACGTGCGGCCCGACGCGTTCGACGTGCAACTCATGTACTACCCGCAGGAGGTGACCGCCGCCATGGGCGGCACGCTCGTCGTCCCGGGCAGCCACCTGCGCCGCATCAACGAGTCCGACACCGGCCGCTACCAGAACCTGCGCGGCCAGACCCGGCTGACCTGCCCGGCCGGAACCGTGCTGCTGCTGCACCACGGCATCTGGCACGGCGGACGGCGCAACGACAGCGACACCGTCCGCCACATGTACAAGATCCGCTTCAACCCGACGGTGCCGCAGGTGCGGCTGTGGGACACGCGGGACCTGGATTCCCCGGCCGTGCGCGAGGAGCTGGGGCGCTTCTTCCCCTGGTACGAGCAGGCCACCGGGCGGCTGGAGATCCACAACCGGGTCCTGCTGTGGCGCTCCCTGTCCGCCGACCCCGGCTTCGACATCGAGCACTGGGCCACCCGCATCGCCAACCGGCCCGGCGCGACCGCCGCGCCCACCGCAACCGCCGCGCCCACAACCGCCGCACTCGCGGCGCCCGCCGCGCCCGCCGCGCCCGCCGCACAGAGGAGCACCGCATGAGCACCACCCGGCAGCAGGTCCTCGTCCTCTACCTCGACAACTCAGCCCTCGACTCCCGGGTCGTCGGCTGGGCCCGCTACGACGGCACGGGCTCGACCCGCCCGACGACCGGCGACAGCGACGAACCCCCGTACGAGACGGGGGTCGGCGCGCTGGAGGACGGCTGGCGGCTCTTTCAGGCGTCCCCGCTCCTGCCGCCCTATCCGGGGGCGGAGCACGCGACGTCGTTCCTCAAGCACGAGTTCTTCTTCGAGAAGCTCGTGTCCCGGTAAGGCCGGCGCCGACCGTACGCAACTCCGCGTGCTCGGGCCACGCGATATCCGAGCCGGTCATGACGAAACCCCGGGTGGAGACCCGGGGTTGGTTCGTCCTCGTGTACGGGGTGCTCAGACGAAGGCGCTCTGGCCCGTGATCGACTTGCCGACGATCAGGGTGTTCATCTCGCGGGTGCCCTCGAAGGAGTAGATCGCCTCCGCGTCGGCGAAGAAGCGGGCGATGTCGTGCTCCAGCAGGATGCCGTTGCCGCCGAAGATCTCCCGGCTCCAGGCCACGACCTCGCGCATCCGGGAGGTGACGAACGCCTTGGCCAGCGAGGAGTGTTCGTCGCGGAAGATGCCCGCGTCCTGCAGCCGGGCGAGCTGCACCATCATGCCCCAGGAGGCGGTGATGTTGCCGAGGCTCTTGACCAGCAGGTCCTGCACCAGCTGGAAACCGCCGATCGGGCGGCCGAACTGCGTGCGTTCCCGGGCGTAGTCCAGGGCCAGTTCGTAGGCGCCGATCATGACACCGAGCGCCTGCCAGGCCACGCCCGCGCGGGTCGCGCGCAGGATCTCGGCGACGTCGCGGAAGGAGCCGATGTTCTGCAGGCGGTTGGCCTCCGGCACCCGGACGTCGGTCAGGGTGATCTCGGCGTTCTCGACGATGCGGAAGGCGATCTTGCCTTCGATCTTCACGGGGTCGAAGCCGGGCGTTCCCTTCTCGACGACGAAGCCCTTGACGTGGTTGTCGTCGAGGTCGCGCGCCCACACCACGACGTAGTCGGCGAAGGTGGCGTTGCCGATCCACTTCTTGGCGCCGTTCAGGACCCAGGAGTCGCCCTCGCGCCTGGCGGTGGTGCGCATGCCGCCCGCGACGTCGGAGCCGCCGAGCGGCTCGGTCATGGCGAACGCGCCGATCTTGTCCATCGCGGCCATCGCCGGGAGCCAGCGGTCGCGCTGCTCCTGGTCGCCGCCGGAGTGGATGGAGTACATGGCCAGGCCGTTGTGGACGCCGAAGAAGGTGGACACCGAGGCGTCGGTGCGGGCCATCTCCATGGCCATCGTGCCGCTGAGGAGGTTGCTGACGCCGGGACGGTGCTCGCCGTAGCCCTCGTAGGGGAGACCGGCGAGGCCGCTGTCGCGGAACAGGCCGATGAGCTCGGTCGGGAACCGGTCCCTGCCCCAGTTCTCGTTCACCAGCGGCTTGACCTCGTCGCGCATCAGGGCGCGGGCCTTGAGGAGCAGCTTGCGCTCGTCGTCCGGCAGCAGGGACTCGTAGTCGTAGAAGTCCGCGACCAGCTGGTCCTGGAGAGGTTCGTGCGTGGTGGTCATCTCAGTTCTCCTCCTTGTCCGCGCTGTCCAGGGCTGCCAGGACAGCGAGTTGCCTGCGGTCGCGCGTCTCGGAGAGCTCCGAGTACGTGGAGGAGCCGTAGGCCTTCTCGACGGCTTGGATGAGCCGTTCTTGTTCGTCTTCCTTCTGCGCGGGGCTGCCGAGCCCCGCCCCCGTCCGCTGCATCGACTTGCCGATGTGCTCGACCAGGTGCCGGTAGCCGCCGGGTCCGCCGCCCAGGTGCGCGCCGAGGAACGGCCCGACCGTGGCCCAGCGCAGGCCCAGCGAGTTGATCACGACCGTGTCGAGGTCCTCGGGCGTCACCACGCCCTCCTGCACGAGGTAGGCGGCCTCGCGGCTGAGGGCGTTCTGCAGGCGGTTGCCGACGAAGCCGGGGATCTCCTTGCGCTCGACGACCGGGGTGCGGCCGACCGAGGTGTAGAAGTCCACCGCGTCCAGCACGGCGTCCTCACCGGTGCGTGTCCCGGGGACGACCTCGACGAGCGGGACCAGGTGCGGCGGGTTGAAGGGGTGGCCGATCAGGACCCGGGCGGCGGCCTCGTCGGACAGCTCCCCGGTGAACGCGGTCGACGGGATCGCCGAGGAGGAGCTGAGCAGCAGCGCGTGGGCGGGCGCCTCCCGGGCGAGTGTGGCGAACAGGTCCTTCTTGAACTCGGCCCGCTCGGGGCCGTTCTCCTGGACGACGTCCGCGTCCCGGACGGCCTCGGTGACGTCGGCGGCGAGGTGCACGCGGTCGGCGAGGCCGGTGACGTCCAGGCCGCGGGCGGCCAGATGCGGGGTGTACGTCGCCAGGGCCTCGTCCACGGCCTCGGCGAGGTCGGGGCGCGGGTCGGTCACCCGGACGGTCAGGCCGTGCGCGGCGAACAGCGTCGCCCAGGACAGTCCGATGGTCCCGGCGCCGATGACCGCGGCGGTGCGGAAGGCGCGGGTCATGACGCGGCTCCCTTCAGGTAGTCGTGGACCGGCTCGACGCCTGCCAGCGTCAGGTCGGTGAGGATGTGGCTGGCGGAGACGACCTCCAGCACCGGCAGGTCGGCCAGCGGGGCGAGCACGTGCTGGAACAGCTGGAGCCGGGCGGGTCCGGTCCAGGCGCCCTTGACCGTGACGTCGGTGATGCGGGTGCGGACGAGTTCCTGCACGCGCGGCAGCCCGTCGTAGCCGGGGATCGTCTTGAGCATGAAGGTCGGCACGGTGATCTGTGCCTCGGCCTCGGCCCGGTCCAGCTCGTGGTGCTTGTAGCCCATGGTCGCGGTGGCGACCCGCAGGCTGCCGTGGTCGAGGGTGCCGACGAGCGCGCCGGAGTCGACGTGGAGCGCCGGGGAGCCGATGACCTTCGGGTAGGCGGAGACCTCGCGGCCGGAGGCGGTCGCCGGGAAGTTGTCGAGGTACATCGCGTGCAGGTACTCGCCCCGCTCGCCCTCGAAGCTGACGGGGATCGCCTGGCCGGCCTCGGTGTAGGGGCCGTAGCCGCTGACGTCGCCCATCTTCATGACCTCGAACCGGACCAGCGGCTCGTCGATCCGCAGGGGTTCGGGGACGACGGCCCGCAGGGCGTCGGGGTCGGTGCGGTAGACGACGTTGAGGTACTCGCGGTCGGTGAAGCGCGGCACCATCGGCGCGTACGCCGGGCTGGTGAGGGGGGTGGTGACGTGCTGCCGTACGTCTGCGGCCTTCATGTCCGGCTCACCGCCCGGTCCACCGCGCGGGGCGGCGCTCGGCGAAGGCGGTCATGCCCTCACGCACGTCGTCCGAGGCCATCAGGGTCTTCATCTGCGTGCGCTGGAAGGCGAAGGCCTCCTCGTCGGACGCCCCGTCGGCGGCGCGCACGACCTGCTTGACGGCCCTGAGGGCGAGCGGGGCGTTCTCCGCGACCCGTTCGGCGAGGCGGAGCGCCTCGGCGACGGCCTGCCCCTTCGCGGTGACCCGGTTGGCCAGGCCCAGTTCGCCGGCCCGGCGGCCGTCGACGGGTTCGCCGGTCAGCAGGAACTCCATCGCGAGGTGGTGCGGGATGCGCTGAGGCAGCCGGATCACGCCGCCGCCCGCGGCGATCAGGCCGCGCTTGACCTCGGGCAGGCCGAACCGGGCGTCCTCGGCGGTGACGATCAGGTCGCAGGCCAGGGCCAGTTCGAAGCCGCCGCCCATGGCGAAGCCCTCCACGGCGGCGATGAGGGGCTTGTCCGGCCGGGCCTCGGTCAGGCCGCCGAATCCGCGGCCCTCGACCTCGGGCGACTCGCCCCGCAGGGCGGCCTTGAGGTCCATGCCGGCGCTGAACGTGCCACCCTCGCCGGTCAGGACGCCGACCCGCAGGGCGGGGTCGGCCTCCAGCTCGTCGAGTGCGGCGGCCAGCGCGGTGGCGGTCGCCGCGTTCACGGCGTTGCGGGCCTCGGGGCGGTCGAGGGTGATCAGCAGGGTGGAGCCGATGCGTTCGGTGCGCACGACGGGAGGTGTGGGGGTGCTCATGACTGTCCTCCTGTGGCAATCAGCGGGTGATGGCGTCAGCGGGTGATGGCGTCGAGTTCGGCGAAGACGTCCTCGGTGTCCTGGCCCGCGACCGGTGCGAGACGGCGGATCGAGCCGGGGGTGGCGGAGAAGCGCAGCGGGATGCCGATGGTGCGGACCGTGCCCTCGGTCGGGTGCTCGGCGGTGTCGAGCAGGTGGCCGTCACGGACGTAGGGGTCGTCGTGGGCGCGGTCGAGTTCCAGCACCGGGGCCATCGGGATGCTGTGCTTGGCGCACACCTCGGCCCACTCCTCGGTGGTCAGCGCCGTGGCGCAGGTCGCCAGCAGCGCGGCCAGGTCCTCGTGGTCGGCGCTGTCGATGGCGTCGCCGTTCACGCGCGGGTCCTCGGCGAGGTCCGGGCGTCCGGCGGCGGTGAAGAAGTCCCGGTAGTTGTGCGGGTTGTACGGCATGACGCAGGCCAGGCCGTCCTTGGTGCGCACGGCCTTGTGACCCTTCAGCATCGACAGTGCGAAGCCGGTGGGGCCGGTCTCGGGCACGTGGGTGTGTCCGGCGAGGTGCTCGACCAGGTTGAACGCGATCAGGGTGTCGGTCATCGGGATCTCGACGAGCTGGCCCTGGCCGGTGTTGTTCCGGTGCAGCAGGGCGGCCAGCACGCTGTAGGCGATGGTCAGCGAGGAGACCTTGTCGCCGATGATGGTCGGCAGGTAGACGGGCTCGCCGAGCGCCCGGTCGGCGATGTCGACCAGGCCGGAGGCGGCCTGCACGGTCTCGTCGTAGGCGGCGTTGCCGGCCTGGTCCGAGTCGCTGCGGAAGCCCTGGGCGTGCGCGTAGACGAGGCCGGGGTTGCGGGCGGCGATGTCCTCGTAGGACAGGCCCAGCCGGTGCAGGGCGCCGGGGCGCATGTTGGTGATCAGTACGTCCGCGGTGTCGATCAGCCGCAGTGCGCGCTCGCGGTCGGTGTCGTCCTTGAGGTTGAGGGCGACGCTGCGCTTGTTGCGGTTGACGTTGAGGTTCAGCGGGGTCATGCCCGGGGTGGTCTTGTAGTGGCCCACGCGGACGGTGTCGGCCGGCGACTCGATCTTGATCACGTCGGCGCCCAGGTCACCGAGGATCTGAGCGGCGTAGGGGCCCATCACCACGGTCGAGAGGTCGATCACGCGGACGCCCTGCAGCGGGCCGGCGACGGTGTCGGTGATGTCCGTCATCGGTTTCTTCACTCCTTCGCTCGCCATGTGTGTGTATCTGGAAACTAAGTTAGCGCGGCGAGTCGGCGAATGGAAACGAATGGTGTGACCGAATAACGAAGAGCGGTATGACCGCAGTGGTCATACCGCTTTTCGTGGAGATTTTGGGGTGTTTATGGATGTGGCCGCGAGTGCCGTTATGAATGGAGCGGCTCGGCGAAGATCTCCCGGGCCGCCGCTACGACTTCTTGCAGGTCACCGCCGTTCGCCCGGTCCTTGCGCCAGATCAGCCCGGTCTCCAGACGAGGATGGAAATCGGAGAAGGGAAGGACGGTGACGTTGTCGAGACGGTAATTCTGGACCGGACTCCTGGAATCCAGCATGGAAATGGAGAACGCCAGACCGCTGGAGACTATTTCGGAGATTCCCTCGAATGTGGCGCTGCCCAGTTCGATGCGCTTCTTGATGCCGAGTTCGGCGAGCTGCTGGTCGAGACCGCGGAAGTAGGCGTTGGTCACCGCCGTCGGGGAGCCCACGTAGGCCAGTTCCGCCAGTTCCGCGAGGGCGACGGACTCGCGCCCCTCGAACCGGTCCCGGGGCACGACCGCGCCGAGCCGCTCCGACATCACCGGCATCTGCTCCAGTGCCGGGTCACCACCGGCCGGGAGCCGGGCCAGGGTCAGCGCCAGCCTGCCGTCGCACACGGCGTCGACGAGCCGGTCGGTGCCGCCGGGCCAGCGTTTGATCTCGAACCGGTCGCCGACCCGCTCGGCCAGGGCGTCCATCCGTTCCCGCAGGTCGGGATGGACGCCGGTGGGTACGCCGAGCAGCAGGGTGGTGCGCTGCGGGCGGGCCGTCTCGTCCAGCCGCCACTTGATGGAGTCGACCTGCTCCAGCACCCCGCGGGCGATCGGCAGCAGCGCGTTGCCGGCCGCGGTGAGCCGTACGTGATGGGTGTCCCGGTCGAACAGCCGGTGCCCGACCTCGTTCTCCAGGTCCTTGATCCGCCGGCTCAACGGAGAGGCGGCCATGTGCAGTTTGCGGGCCGCGGTGGAGAAGTTCAGCTCTTGGGCGACGGCGAGGAAATAGCGCAGGTGCAGGAGCTCCACGGGATCAAGCCTAGCCGCTGCGGCCGTTCCCCCTCACCGAAGCCCGGTCCCGGGACCGGAGGCGTCAGGCCTCTTCGATCGTGATGAAGGGGTCCCACTGGAAGTAGCCCTTCAACTGCCGGTGACGATCGAGAATCTGAAAGAAGAAGTGGTACGTGACCTTGCCGGTCCTTTTGACGGTCGTGCGCCAGTAGTGGTCCGCATAGCGCTGGGTCTCGAATTCCGGCCGGCCTTCCGTGCCCTCCTTCGGCAGGGGGAAGACGCCGTCGACGACCTCGATCTCCGGGGTGCGGATGAGCTGGTGCTGGGGGTCGCTGCTCACATACCGGTAGAGCAGGGCCTTGTAGTCGCTGCCGAGGGAGAGGGTCGTCTCACGCCAGCGGATGCTGTCGCCCGGCTCGGCACGCAGGTTCAGCTCGGCACCGGACGTGCCGACGATGTGGTCGTGGCGGGTCGTCATGTAGATCAGGCTCTGGTCGACCTGGGTCGGTGCGTCGGGGTTGCGGGACGCGCCCGGGTTGCGCTCTACGATCGTCGCCGCGTCGAACGCGATCAGGACGTTGAGATCAGCCATGTGACTGCTCCTTCTCGTGGGGGACCTTGTAGGCCATGGCCCTCGGATAGTCGTGCCGGTGCAGACGGACCCGGACCAGCAGCGGTCCGGCGTTGAGCGGGTCGGCCGGGTCGGCGAGGCGGTCCAGGAGGTCGTCCAGGTCCGCGGCGTGCGCGACGACCACCCCGTTCGCAGGGGTGTCCCGGCCGGTGAAGACGTCCGCCAGGCGGTCGTAGTGCCAGGGGTGCAGGACGTTGTAGTGGTCCGGTTCGTGGTCCCGGTCCGCGTAGTACGACGGGTGCACCAGCATCTGCTCGATGCCGTAGAAGTGGCCGTTGTCCATGACGAACACCACCGAGCGGAGCCCGAGCCGGGTGTGGGTGGACAGCTCCTGGCAGGTCTCCTGGAAGGCGCCGTCCCCGACGAACACCATGGGGCGGGCGTCCGCGCGCTCGGGGGCCAGGGCCGCGCCGGTGGCCGCGCCGACCGACCAGCCGGTGGACAGCCAGCTGACCTGGGAGAGGAACCCGCCCGCGGGCAGGGACAGGTTCATCGAGCCGATGAGGGAGAACGCCGCGTCGGAGACGACCGTCCAGTCGTCCGCGCTCTCGTGGTTCAGGAAGTGGTTGATCCGGTCGAAGACGCCGTCGTAGGTGAGGTGTCCGGAGCGCCGGTGGGGTGAGCGGGCGGTGCGCAGCGAGGCGCGGTGGTGCTCCAGGGCCGCCGGGCGGTGGCCGCGTGGGCCTTGGTGGGCATGGGACTCGGCGTAGTAGTCGGCGGCCAGGCCCCCGGAGCCGTACGCCTTGACCAGCGCGTCCTGGAGGGCGGGCAGCAGTTGTTCGAGCCGCACGTCGGGGAAGTACGTGGTGCCGACGCTGACACCGCCGTGCGCGGCCATCACCCAGTCGCCGCCGACGCACTGCTCTCCGCCCAGGTTCTTCGACGTCGACCAGGCGCCGAGGCCGATCCGGCAGGTGGCCCAGTCCTTGAAGACGCCTCGCACGTCCGGGTGGCTGGCGTGGCCGTTGTAGACGCCGTGGAACTGCGGCAGGTCCTCGTCGACGACGGCCTTGGCGCCGACGGTGGTGCAGAACGGCACCCCGGTGGCCTCCACCAGCTCGGTGAGCTGTCCGGCGAGCCGGAACCGGTCGATCTCCTCGCCGGCCCAGATGATCGGGCGGGGCCTGCCGTCCGGGCCCGGACGGTCCTCGACGAGGGTGAGGACCGCCTGCACGGCGCTGTCCAGCATCGGCTGGTTGCGTGCGCTGAACGGCCGGTCGCGGCGGACCAGCGGCGCCTCGGGTTCGGGGCAGGGCTCGTCCCAGAGGTCCTCCATGACCTCCAGGTAGACCGGCCCGCGCTCGGAGAGGCACGCGGTGAGCGCCGCGTCGATCTGCCCAGGGGCGAGCCCCGGGTTGGAGATGGCCCGCGCGTCGACGGTGACCTGACGGTACGCCTGCAGGTTGCTCTCGGCACGGGGGCTCATGTGCGAGGTGAGCAGGCCGAGGGCGCGGTGGTTCTGCCACTGCTCGTAGGGCGGTGAGGCGTTGACGGCGACGAGCGGGACCTGTTCGACGTAGGCGCCTCCGCAGGCGTTGAGGAGGTTGAAGGCCCCGACGCTGTAGGTGACGGCCGCCGCCCCCACGCCGTGGATACGGGCATAGGCGTCGGCGGCCTGTCCGGCGCCGCCCTCCGTCGGGGTGCCGACCCACTCGATGTCGCCCTCGGCGCGCAGGGTCGTCAGGAACGGGCCGAGGTGGTTGCCGGGGACGCCGAACAGATGGGTGATGCCCAACTCGGCCAGCCTGAGCGCCAGATAGCGGGCGACCGTGCACGGAGTGCTGATCGCGATCACGACCCCTCCCTTTCCGGGCCCGGGGTGGTGACGCCCGGGGCCCGGTGGACGGCGAGGGCGGCGCGTACGGCGCTCTCCAGGGCGCCCTCGATCCAGGCGTGCTTGAGGGAGGTGTGTTCGCCGGCGAAGTGCACCGGGCCCTCGGGGCGGGAGACGTCCAGGTGGAAGCTGGTCATCTGGTGCGCGGTGTAGATGGCCGCCTCGCCGAAGGCGTACGGGTCACGGGCCCAGCTCTTGGTGGCGCCGCGCCCGGTGAAGAACACCTCGATGCGGCGGCCGTGCAGGGCCTGGAGGTTGCGCAGGGCGAAGACGTAGCGCTCGGAGGCGCGCATGGAGTCCCAGCGCGCTGCGTCGTCGGACCAGCTGTAGGAGGCGAGGACGACACCGCCGGTGCTGCCCTCCACCCGGTGCGAGGGGTAGTACATGAAGCGGTTGGGGTTGTCGGCGGCCGAGCCGCCGCCGAAGCAGTGGGTGGCGGGGCGGACGGCCGGGCCGCGCAGCGGCAGGCTCCTGTCGATCTGCCGCATCTCCTCCGTGACACTGCTGTCCTTCATGGCGACACCGAGCAGACCGGAGGGCGAGACCGTCAGGCCGGGACCGCTGTCGGAATCGGCGCGCACGATCGTCAGGCCGGTGCCGGCGTCCGCGCCCTGCCGGTAGTACTCGTACAGCCCCGGCGAGATCCGGTCCAGCTCCTCCCGCCACTCCTCCTCGGTGAACTCCCACCACCGGTGGCTGAACTCCATCAGCACCTTGGTGGCCTGGTCGTAGTGGGTCTCGATGATCGCGCGGCGCTTCTTGTACGACATCGACGGGACGATCTCCACGAAGCGCAGGGCGGAGAAGGGGACGGTGACGATCGCCAGGTCCGCCGTCCACAGCCGGGGCGGGGCCTGTGGATCGTCCTCGGCGACGGTCTGCACGGCCACGCCCCAGCCGTCGGGGCCGACGGCGCCGGTGCCCTCGGGGTCGGTGTCGCGGCTGGGGTCGTGGTACTCCAGCCGGATCATGCGGTGCCCGAGCCGCACCTCCTCGCGCAGCCCTTCGTGCAGGGCGTGCGGCAGGCGCCAGCTGCCGCCGGGAATCTCCCAGTAGCGCACTCCGGGGTTGATGTCGCTGCGGCTCAGGAAGCTGTGGAAGAAGGACAGGTGCAGCCGCGAGGACATGTTCTCCAGGGTTCCGACGGCCTCGATCGCCTCGTCGCTGAGCCCGGCGTGGTCGCGCAGGAAGCCGCCCATGGAGTAGCCGTCGAAGTCGCGGATCACCCGGGCCCAGCCTTCGACCCACTCGTCGTACGGCTTGTTGACGCGCTTGCCGTCGACGACGTCGGAGTAGTGGTCGCGCACGGTCTCCAGCGCCTCGTCGACCATCCTCACGACGGGGGCGCGCACTTCGTCGCCGGTGAGGTGGAAGCCCTCGTTGATCCGCTCGGGCGTGCTCGCGTAGTCGGAGCGCCGGACCTGGACGCGGTTGGTGCGGATCCAGGAGTTGCCGCGCTTGTCGGGCTCGCGGAATCCGGGGCTGTCGTCGCCGTAGGTCCACGTCCGGCCGGTGGGGGACGTGTACGTCACCGGGGGCGGCGCGACATCGGGGCCGCTGCCGGTTTCCGGATCGATGTCCACGTTGTAGAACTGGCGGCGGCCGAGGCCGAGTTTGTCGACCAGGGCGAGGACGAGCGGGTGGAAGTCCGGCAGCCGCATGGCACCGGCTTCGGCGTACTGGGCGGGGTCGTCGAAAGGCTGGTGGTGTTTGGTGGCGCGAAATGTTTTTATTCGCCCGCCGACGCGGCCGGCGTTGGCCTCCAGAATCGTGACGTCGTGGCCGGCGTCCTTGAGCAGCCGCCCGGCGACCAGTCCGGTGATTCCGGCACCGACGACGAGGATCTTCTTGCGCGGGTGGCGCGTAGGGCCGAGGTGGCCCGTGTCGATCAGAGTGTGCAGGTAGTCGAGCTTGAGATCCTCGCCGTCAGGTCCGACGAGGAGGAGTTCACGAGCCAGCTGGAGGCAGGTCCGCCAGCGGGCACGAGTGGCGGAGTCGTCCCGAGGTGAGTCGGTCATAGCCAGCGATCGTAGATATGCCGGAACGATTTCCCGGATGCCCCGGAGAACAACGACCTGAAACAAACGATCGCGCGGCCGGGCGGAATTTCGACAGGCCCTTCCACCCCTTGCGAGAACGGATGTTCCGCCAGGGACGGAAGGGAAGGAAAAGCGAAGTCGGTTCGAATACGCATTCGCGGAATATGGACGTCCTGAAAACCCCGACGGTCGAGGTCACGCCAGCGGATTCGACACGGGGTGTTCCCCAACGGCCGGTTCCCGCCGGGCGGTGGGCAGGGAAACCCCGGCACGACGGGTCAGGTCCGCCCCCGGCCGGACCTGGTGATCACCGACGTCCGCATGGCACCCGGCCAGACCGACGAAGGCCTGCGGGCGGCCCGGCTGCTGCAGACCGAGCAGCCCGGGCTGGCGGTCCTGGTCCTCAGCCCAGGACTGAAGACCTCCCGGCGGCTGCACGCGGGTGAATCCGGGCCCCGCACGCAAGGTGACCGCCGAGACACCGGGAAGGCATGCCGCACACCCGACGAGCGAGGGAAGCAGCCATGCCGAAGTTCCTCATCCAGGCCGGTTACACCACCGAAGGCACCAAGGGTCTGCTCGGAGAGGGGGGCAGTGGGCGCCGGACCGCCGTGGAGCAGGTCGTCAGCGGGCTCGGGGGGCGGGTCGAGGCGATGTACTTCGCCTTCGGGGACGACGACGTCGTGATGATCGTCGACTTCCCCGACAGCGTCTCCATGGCCGCCGTCAGCCTCACCGTCAAGGCCAGCGGAACCGTCCGCACCCGGGCGACGCCGCTGCTCACCGTCGAGGAGATCGACGAGGCCGTCCGCCGGGAGGTCACCTTCCGGGCGGCGGGAGCGTGATGCGGGAGCGGTGATCCGGGTGGTGGGAACGGCCGCGGGAGCGGTGATCCGGGCCCCTCGGCCCGGCCCGCCCGTTACCGTGAGGTCGCGTGGGGGGAACACGCGGGGACATACGGGTGTGGTGGGAGCGCGGCCGGGCGCTGGCGGCGGCCAGGCCCCTGGTCGTCGACATCGGCCTCGCGCTCCTGGTGCAGGCCGCGATGACCATGCCGTTCCTCGTGCCGCGCGCGCCCGGGCTGCCGCCGGCGACCTGGGCCGCGTACGGGCTGAGCACCCTCACCGTTCTGCCCCTGGTCTGGCGCAGGCGCGCACCCGTCGCCGTGCTGTTCGCGGTGCTGGCCACGAGCGCCCTGTACCGGTTCACCCTGGACGGGCCCGGGCAGCCGCTGCCGTACACCGGGCTCGTCGTCGTCTACACGATCGCCGCGCTGTCCTCGGCGCGCGGACGACTCGTCGCCGGTGCCGTGCTGCTGGTCGCCGTGCCCGTGGGGGTGTGGCTCAACACCCGGTCGGCCCGTGAACTGACCTTCTCGCTCTTCGTGTTCGCCGCCGCCTATGTGTTCGGTCGGCTGACCGACGCCCGGCAGCGGGCCCACCGCGTCGAGGCCGAACAGGCCGCCGCACGCGAACGGGCCCGGATCGCACGGGAGATGCACGACATCCTCTCCCACGCCGTGAGCCTGATGATCGTGCAGGCCGAGGCCGGACCGGTGGCGGTGCGTGCCGCCCCCGAGCGGGCCGTCGCCGCCTTCGACGCCATCTCCGCGACCGGGCGGGACGCCATGACCCAGCTGCGGAACATGCTGGGTGTGCTGCGGGAGGGCGCCGACGAGCCCGGTTCCGCCGCCCCGCGCGAGCCGCAGCCCGGACTCCCCGCCCTGCCCGGTCTCCTCGACCGGGTGCGCGGGAGCGGGCTCGACGTGACGTACCGGGCCGTCGGGGACGTCCGGCCCGTCCCGGAGGGCGTCGGGGCCACCGTCTTCCGGGTGGTGCAGGAGGCCCTGACCAACGCCCTCAAGCATGCGGACGCACGCACGGTGCACGTTGAACTGTCCTACGAGAAAGACCAGTTGGGGGTTCTTGTGATCGACGACGGGAAGGGGCCGCGCGGGGTGCCCCGGCGGGGCGGCCACGGACTCGCCGGGATGCGGGAGCGGGCGGCGGCGCACGGGGGCAGCGCGGTGGCGGGGCCCGGCGCGGACGGGCGGGGGTTCGAGGTGCGGGTGCGGATTCCCGTGCCCCGTGCGACGGAGGCCGGGCGATGACGCTCCGTGTCGTCGTCGCCGACGACCAGGAACTCGTGCGCAGCGGCTTCGCGATGATCCTGGACGCACAGCCGGACATCGAGGTGGTCGCCGAGGCGGGCGACGGGGCCGAAGCGGTCGAGGCGGTGCGGCGGCACGCTCCCGATGTGGTGCTGCTCGACATCAGGATGCCGCGCGTGGACGGGATCGAGGCCTGCCGCGCGATCAGCGCCCTGGGCGACTGCCGGACAGTGATGCTGACGACCTTCGACTCCGACGAGTACGTGTACGACGCGCTGCACGCGGGCGCGAGCGGCTTCCTGCTCAAGGACGTCCGCCGGGACGACCTCGTGCACGCCGTGCGGGTCGTCGCCGGGGGCGACTCGCTGCTCGCCCCCTCCGTCGCCCGGCGCCTGGTGGAGCAGTACACCCGGCCCGCCGCCGCCCGGAACCGCCGGCCCGATCCGCGGCTGGACGTCCTGACCGCCCGGGAGCGCGAGACACTGCTGCTGCTCGCACGCGGGCTGTCGAACGCCGAGATCGCCGCCGAGCTGGTGGTCAGCGACCACACCGTCAAGACGCATGTCGGCAACGTGCTGGCCAAGCTGGGGCTCAGGGACCGGATCCAGGCCGTGATCTGCGCCTACGAGACCGGCCTCGTCGCCGCCGGGGATCCCCCGCCGGGGGGAGTCGACCGGGCCGGGTTCTCCCCCGCGTCGGCGAGGAAGTGATGCCGCAGGACCACCGGTGGGAGCGATCCGCGGGACGGCTCCGCTCCGGAGGATGAGGACATCGCACAACGTCCGCCTCTCACAACGGAGTTCGTCATGAGGACCCGTACCAGTCTGCTGACCGCCGTCGTGCTCGTCGCCGGTATCGCCGCCGGGCCGTCCGTGCTTCCGGCCGCCGCCTCCTCCCCGGCCGCGCGAGCAGCCGCGGGGCAGTCCTCGAACACCGCCCTCGAAAGGGCCGTCGCCGGCCTGCCCACCGCCGATGCCACCGCCGCCCTGGTGCGCGTCGGCGGCAAGGAGGGTGTGTGGCGGGGCAGTTCGGGCGTTCACGATCTGCGGACCGGACGGCCCGCCGATCCCGCCGCCCGCTTCCGCGCCGGGTCCGTGACCAAGGTGTTCACCGCCGCCGTCGCCCTGCGACTGGCCGAGGAGGGCCGCCTGGACCTGGACCGCAGCGTCCGCTCCTACCTGCCGGACCTGATCCCGGCGTCGTACGCGGGCGTCACCGTCCGGCAGCTCCTGAACCACACGCACGGCATCCCGGCGCCGGACTTCCCCGGCACCACCGTCGAGGAGTGGTACGCGAACCGCTTCCAGGTCCACGACCCCGAGGACATGGTCCGTTCGGCGACGTCGAAGCAGCGCGAGTTCGCGCCGGGCGAGCGGCAGCACTACCTCAACATCGGGTACACCGTCGCCGGTCTGCTCATCGAACGCGTCACCCACGACTCCTACGAGCGTCAGGTCGCCAGGCGGGTGCTCGGGCCGCTGGGGCTGCGGGACACGTACTTCCCGGGGGCGAACCCGCGCATCACCGGGCCGCACAACCACGGCTACCAGACCATGCGGCTCGACGACGGCACCACCGGGCTCCGGGACGTCTCGGTGTGGGGGTCGACGGACGGCTGGGCGGCCGGGGACATCGTCTCGACCACCGCCGACCTGGAACGGTTCACGCGAGCCCTGTTCCGCGGGCGGATCGTGCGCGGGCCGCTGCTGGAGGAGATGTTCACGCTGCCGGACGTGAACGACTTCCGGACCGGCGAGCCGGCCGCCTACTCCGCCGGCCTGTCCATGAAGGTGCTCGGCGGGCGCGAGGTCTGGGGCAAGACGGGCGGCCGCTGGGGATACAACACCGCCATCGCTTCCACCCGCAACGGCTCCCGCACCCTCGTCTACAACGTCAACTCCACCGACGCCAAGGGCCAGGACACGAACCCGACCGCCATGAAGATCATGGTCGCGGCCTACGGCAAGCCGTAGGCACGGCCGGCGCGGGGCTCAGGCCGGTGGCGTCGCCCGTACGAGCCCCGTCTGGTAGGCGATGACGACCAGTTGCGCGCGGTCCCTGGCGTGCAGCTTGGTCATGGCCCGGTGGATGTGCGTGCGGACGGTCAGCGGGCTGAGGGTGAGATCCTCGGCGATCTCCGGGTTGGACCTGCCCTCCGCGGCCAGGGCCATCACCTCGCGCTCGCGGACCGTGAGGTCGGCCAGGCGCTCCGGGGGTGCCAGGTGGGTGCCGGGGGCGGGGGCCATGAGGAAGCGGGTGATGAGGGAGCGGGTCGCCACGGGCGACAGCAGGGCCTCGCCGGAGGCCACCGTGCGCACGCCGTCCAGCAGGGTGTCGGCGGTGACGTCCTTGCCGAGGAAGCCGCTGGCGCCGGCGCGCAGGGCCTGGGCGACGTAGTCCTCGGTCTCGAACGTGGTGAGGATCAGGACACGGGTGGCGGACAGCTCCGGGTCGGCGCACAGCTCGGACGTGGCGGTGAGGCCGTCGGTGCCGGGCATGCGGATGTCCATGAGGACGATGTCGGGACGGAGCCTGCGGGCCAGGCCGACCGCCTCGGCACCGTCGGACGCCTCGCCGACCACCTCCATGTCCGCGCAGGAGTCGATGAGGATGCGGAAGGTGGCCCGCAGCAGGGCCTGGTCGTCGGCGAGCAGCACCCTGATGCTCATGCGGTGGGTCCTTCGGCGAGGTGGAGGGAGGGTTGCAGGGGCAGCGCGGTCGTGACCTCGAAGCCGCCCTGCGGGCGGGGGCCCGCGCACAGCTCGCCGCCGATGGACAGGGCACGCTCGCGCATGCCCATGACGCCGAAGCCGCGGCCCCGCACGACCGCCGGCTCGCTGGGGCCGTCGTTGGTGACCGTGATCAGCAGACGGGAGCCGGTGTAGGCGAGGAGCACGTGGGCGGCCTCGGCCGTGGCGTGCTTGCTGACGTTGGTGAGGGCTTCCTGCACGATCCGGTACGCGGTCAGGTCGACGCCGGGCGACAGCGGCTGCGGCTCCCCTTCGGTGGTGACGGTGACCTCCAGTCCCGCCGACTCGCACGCCGAGACCAGTTCGGGCAGGCGGGACAGGCCCGGGGACGGTTCCAGTCCCTGGGATCCGGGAGTGTCGTCGTTGTCGCGCAGCAGACCGAGCGTGGCCTTCAGTTCCCGCAGCGCGGAGGACGTCGTGCCGGTCAGGTCGGTGAGGATCTTCCGGCTCTGTTCGGGGCTGGTGAGGGCGAGGTGTGCGGCCGTGCCGGCCTGGGCGTTGGCCAGGGCCATGTGGTGGGCCACCACGTCGTGCAGCTCCCGGGCGATGCGCACCCGCTCCTCGGTGACGCGCAGCCGGGCCTCCTCCTCCCTGGTGCGCTCGGCGTGTTCGGCCCGGGCCTGCACGGACCGGAGGTAGGCGCGCCGCAGCTGCGTCATCTTGCCGGCGGCGAGCGGCAGCATCAGCCAGAAGATCGGGCCGATCGTCCGGAGCAGCAGGGGGACGTGGTTCATGGAGGCGGAGAACACCGCCGCGAGCGTCACCGCGAGCAGGACGGGAAGGCTGTGCAGGCGGGTGGACCTGCGGTCGGTGAGCGCGGCCAGCCAGTAGAGGGCCGCCATGACGGGTGCCAGCAGCAGGGGCGTGACCAGGTAGCCCAGCCCGACCGCGGCCACCGTGCAGGTCCCGGCCACGGCGAGGGCGGTGCGCGGGTGGGTGCGGTGCTTGAGCAGGACGAGGCAGGCCACGCCCATGACCGCGGCGGTGGTCTCGTCATGGTCCGGCGGCTCGGCACCGGGCATGGTGAGCGTGGCGCCGAGGGCGGTGCAGCCCATCAGTGCCAGGACCATCGCCAGATCGACGACGAACGTGTGGCGTGCCGAGAAGTCCTCGAAGCGATCCTGGTAGCGCCGCTCCAGACTGATGTTCATCGGGCTCTCCGGTCGGTGGGGCTGGTGACCATCGTGGTCGACGGCGGGCGGGAACACGCCAGGGGCCGCCCGTGTCCTTCGCCACGGGCGGCCCGGCGTCCGGCTGCCTCAGGTGCGGGCCGGCTCCAGGTCGCGGGCGGGGTCCGCGGCCGGTTCCGGCTCCGGCCGGCCGAGGGCCTCGCCCTCCACGTCGACCCGGGGCAGCGCCCGGTCCAGCCACCTGGGCAGCCACCAGGCCTTGTCGCCGAGCAGGGCGAGGACGGCCGGCACGATCGCCATCCGTACGACGAAGGCGTCGAGGAGGACGGCGGAGGCCAGTCCGAAACCGATCATCTTGATCATGGAGTCGCTCTCGCCGATGAACCCGGCGAACACCGCGATCATGATCAGGGCGGCGGCCACGACCACCCGGGCGCTGTGCCGGAAGCCGGACGTGACCGCCTGGGCGGGCGACTCGCCGTGCACGTGGGCCTCCCGCATCCGGGAGACGAGGAACACCTCGTAGTCCATCGCGAGGCCGAAGACGATGCCCACCAGGAAGATCGGCATCAGGCTCATGATCGGGCCGGTCTGCTCGACGCCCAGGAGCTCCGCGCCGTGGCCCTGCTGGAAGACCACCACGACCGCGCCGAGGGAGGCCAGCACCGACAGCAGGAAGCCGAGGGCCGCCTTGAGCGGGACGAGCAGGGACCGGAAGACCACCAGCAGCAGCACGATCGCCAGGCCGACCACGACGACCAGGTACGGGACCAGCGCGGCCTGGACCTTCTCGGCGATGTCGATGTTCATCGCGGTGGTGCCGGTGACCTCGTAGGTGGCGCCGGTGCCGGACTCGATGCCGGGGCGCTCGCCGCGGATGGTGGTGACCAGGTCCTTGGTCTTCTCGTCGGTCGGCGCGGTGGCGGGCACGGCCGAGAAGACAGCGGTGTCGCCGGCGGCGTTGAAGCGGGCCGGGGAGACGGACACGACGCCCTCGGTGCCGCCGATGTCCTTGGCGATCGTGCCGGCGGCGGCCTTCGGGTCGGCGGTGCCCTTGGCGTCCACGACGATGGTCAGCGGCCCGTTGAAGCCCGGCCCGAAGCCCTCGGCGAGCGCGTCGTAGGCCCGGCGCTCGGTGGTGGAGGTGGGCTTGGCCTCGTCCCCGGGCATGCCGAGCTGGAGGTCGGCGGCGGGCAGGGCGAGGGCGCCGAGGCCGACGACGCCGAGGAGCAGGACGGGTATCGGACGGCGCAGCACGAACCGCGCCCAGCGGGTGCCGGCGCCCGCTTCGGTGCTCTCCTCGATCCGGCCGCTCCTGCGGGCCCGCCGGCTGAGCACGGCGTTCGGCCAGAAGCCGAGGAGCGCGGGGACGAGGGTGAGGGCGATCAGGACGGCGACGACGACCGCGCCCGCGGCGGCCAGCCCCATCTTGGTGAGCATCGGGATGCCGACCACGGCGAGCCCGGCCAGCGCGATCACGACGGTGAGCCCGGCGAACACGACCGCGGAACCGGCCGTGCCGACGGCCAGCGCCGTCGCCTCCTGCGGCGTGCGGCCCCCGGCGCGCTCCTCCCGGTAGCGGGAGACGACGAACAGGGCGTAGTCGATGCCGACGGCGAGGCCCAGCATCATCGCCAGGGTGCCGGTGGTCGTGGACAGGCCCAGGGCACTGGACAGGGCGAGGATCGTGGCCATGCTGACGCCGACGCCGACGACGGCCGTCAGCAGCGGCAGCCCGGCTGCGGCCAGCGAGCCGAAGGTGACCAGGAGCACCACGGCGGCGATCGCGACACCGATCACCTCGGCCGCGCCGCCCGGCCCGCCTTCGGCGGCCAGCGCGGTGCCGCCCGCCTCGACCGTCAGGCCGGAGTCCCGGGCCCGGTCGAGGGTTCGCTGAAGGTGATCGCGGCCGGCGTCGGTGAGGTCGTTGGCCTTGACCTTGTAGGTGACCGTGGCGAAGGCCGTCCTGCCGTCCTCGCTGACCGTCCTCGCCCGGAACGGGTCGACGGCGCTCGCGACCTGCGGGCCGTCACCGAGCTCGGCCACGGTCTTCTCGACGGCCTTCCGGTTCCCGGCGGCCGTGACCTTCTCGCCGCTCGGCGCGATGAAGACGACCCTGGCGGTCGCGCTGTCGGCCGTGGCCCCGGGGAAGCGCTGCTCCATCAGGTCGAACGCCTTCTGGGACTCGATGCCGGGCATCGAGAACTCCTCGTCGACGGCCCCCGGCGCCTTGAGGGAGCCCAGCCCGACGGCGGCCAGGACGGCCGCCCAGACGAGGGCGACGTACCAGCGCCGCCGGAAGGCCAGACGGCCCACTCGATACAGGAAAGTTGCCACGGCAGGAGGTCTCCACATCTGGTGTCGGACGTCCACCGAGCCTCTCCGTGAGGGGGCCGTCCCGTCGTCGTGCCGCTGCCGACAATCTCCGGTACTCGGAACGCAGTACGCCGGGGCGGCGGGTCCACCCCGGGAACGAGATTCCCGAGCCTTCCGACCCGGCCTGTGCTACCTTGGCTGGCGTTGCAGTTTTGGTTCCCAGAGACTTCGAGTGCTCTTTCGACCTTTGTCGACGCGAGCACTCTTTTTTGTTTCCGAGGATTCTCGGATCTCCTTAGGGTGATCATTTCGGCGACTACGGGTCCGCAAGGTGCGGGCCCTGAGTACTGCCCTCAAGGGAGATTCATATGGCTACCGGCACCGTGAAGTGGTTCAACTCGGAAAAGGGCTTCGGCTTCATCGAGCAGGAGGGTGGCGGCCCGGACGTCTTCGCCCACTACTCGAACATCGCCACCTCTGGCTTCCGTGAGCTCCAGGAAGGCCAGAAGGTCACCTTCGACGTCACGCAGGGCCAGAAGGGCCCGCAGGCCGAGAACATCGTTCCCGCCTGACGCGTACGCGCATGCCCTGACCGGGGCCCGCACCCTCGCGGTGCGGGCCTCGGCTCGTTTTGTTCCAATCCGGCTCAACTCTTGCGAAGCCCGCGGCATTCTCGTGCCGTCGCGCATTCCTCGACGCGTGCCGCTTCGAGGAAGGTTCCTTCATGGACCGCACGGCTCGCAGGAGCAACGGCTCCCCCCACTCCCGCGGCAACGGGTCCCGGACCCGTAAGGCGGGCGGCCAAGGCGCCGCCTCCCGTCCGTCCGGCGGCGGCCGCGGCGGGCGCCGCCCCGCCCCCAGCCGGGAGTTCTCACCGCCCGCCACCATCACCCCGGCGCTGCCCGCCGTCGAGGCCTTCGACGACCTCGACCTGCCCGAGCGGCTGCTCGGCGCGCTGCGCGCCGAGGGGCTGACCGCGCCGTTCCCGATCCAGGCGGCGACCCTGCCGAACTCGCTGGCCGGCCGGGACGTGCTCGGCCGCGGCCGCACCGGCTCCGGCAAGACCCTCGCCTTCGGACTCGCCCTGCTGGCCCGCGTCGACGGGCGGCGGGCCGAGGCCCGGCAGCCGCTCGCCCTGGTCCTCGTGCCGACCCGCGAGCTGGCCCAGCAGGTCACCGACGCCCTCACCCCGTTCGCCCGCGCGCTGCGGCTGCGGCTCGCCACGGTGGTCGGCGGCCTGCCGATCGGCCGGCAGGCCAACGCGCTGCGCAGCGGCGCCGAGGTCGTCGTCGCCACGCCCGGACGCCTCAAGGACCTCATAGACCGAGGCGACTGCCGGCTGGACCAGGTCGACATCACCGTCCTCGACGAGGCCGACCAGATGACCGACATGGGCTTCATGCCGCAGGTCACCGCCCTGCTCGACCAGGTGCGCCCCGGCGGGCAGCGGATGCTGTTCTCGGCCACCCTGGACCGCAACGTCGACCGGCTGGTCCGCACCTACCTGCACGACCCGGTCGTCCACTCCGTCGACCCCTCCGCGGGCGCCGTCACCACCATGGAGCACCACCTGCTCCACGTGGAGGACGAGGACAAGCACGCCACCACCACCCGGATCGCCGCCCGCGACGGCCGGGTGATCATGTTCCTGGACACCAAGCACGCCGCCGACCGGCTGGCGAAGAAGCTGCTGGCCGTGGGCGTGCGCGCGATGGCGCTGCACGGCGGGAAGTCCCAGTCCCAGCGGACCAGGACCCTGGCCCGTTTCAAGGACGGCCAGGTCTCGGTCCTGGTGGCGACGAACGTCGCCGCCCGCGGCATCCACGTCGACAACCTCGACCTCGTCGTCAACGTGGACCCGCCGGGCGACCACAAGGACTACCTGCACCGGGGCGGCCGCACGGCGCGGGCCGGCGAGTCCGGCACCGTCGTCACGCTGGTCCTGCCGCACCAGCGGCGCGAGATGACCCGGCTGATGGCCGACGCCGGGATCACCCCGCAGATCACCCGGGTCCGCTCGGACGAGGCCGAACTGAGCCGTATCACCGGGGCGCAGGAGCCCTCGGGCGTGCCCGTGGTGCTCGCCCCGCCGGCCACCGAGAAGCCCGCCGCGCGCTCGGGTTCCGCACCGAACGGACGGCGGAGCAGGCCGTCCCGGGGCCGCCGCCGCTGAACCGGTCCCGGGCGGCGGTGCCCAGGCGTCACCGCCCGCCCGGCCCCCCGGCCAGCGGTTCGTAGATGTCACCGCCCGCCCGGCCCCTGGCAGTGATGTCCGGGCGTCACCGCCCGCCCGGCCCCGGCCAGCGGTTCGTAGATGTCACCGCCCGCCCGGCCTTGGGCGGCGGTTCACAGGTGTCATCGCCCGCCGGTGACAGCCGTACCACCGTCCCCTCCCCGTTCGACGACAGCAGCAGGGAGCCGTCCGGCGCCGCGGTGAGGCCCGCGAACCGGGGGGCCAGGCCGGGGAGGCCGTGCGCGAAGAGGGACGGTGCCGGTCGGGGTGCGGTGCCCGGCGGGACACCCACCGCCAGCCCTTCGGCCTCGACGCGGGTGACGCCCGTGCCGAGGGAGATCGACCAGAGGCGGCGGTGTGCGGTGTCGACGGTGTACAGGGCGTCGCCGTGGGCGGTGAGGCCCTGGGGAGCGCCGAGATCCTCGGCGACCGGTACCGCCTCGCCGTCGTCGAGACGCAGGACCGCCCCTCGCCGGTCGTCACTGACGTAGCAACGCCCGTCCGCGTCGAACGTCACGTCCACGGGGTGGCCGAGGCCCTCGGCGAGGACGGTGATCGCGTCGGTCGCGTCGACGGCCAGGACACGGCCGGCGCCCGTCTCGGCCACCACCAGGGTGCCGTCGGGACTGACCGCGATCCCCAGGGGCTGGTCCAGGCCGGCCGCCCGGACGCGGCTGGTGCCGGTGGCGGGGTCGTAGGTCTGGACGGTGCCGTACTGCGACGTGGTGTGCAGCAGGTCGCCGTCGGCGGTGATGCCGTGGAAGAAGGGCTGCAGGATCTCCGTGGTCACGTCGCCCGATCCGACGGGGTCGGGCTCCTCGGGGCGGGCGAGCCGGTAGTGGTCCGCCGCGTACACCGTGCCGCCCGTGCCGACCGTCACGCCGTAGGGGCCGTCCAGGCCGCGCGGGACGACGGAGCGGGTGCGGCCGTCGGGGTGCAGTTCCGTGATGCCGCCGCCGGCGAAGCTGGACACGAACATGCGGTTCTCCGCGTCGAACGCGGCGTTGTCCAGGCCCGTCACCCCGCTTGTGACGAGGGAGCGGGAGCCCGTGCCGTGCAGGTCGAGGCGGGTGACGATGCCCTCGGGGCCGCGCGACAGGACGTGCAGCACGCCGCCCCGGTCGAAGCGGACCGCGACGGGGTCGTGCACGTCCTGGGCGACCGCCTCCGGCACCCCGCCGTCGGGGGGTATGCGCCAGACCTCCCCGCTGATCATGTGCGGGTAGTAGAGGCAGCCGTCCGGGCCCAGTTGCATCGCGTTGCCGAGGGCCAGCCCGTCGGTGAGGACGACCGGGTCGCCGCCCTCGGGGAAGAGCTCCAGCAGCCGGCCGTTCATCCTCATCTCGTTGACGAACAGCCGGTCCCCGACACAGGTGATGCCGTTGGGCACCTTCACCTCCTCGGAGACCAGCGTGTACGTGCCCTCGGGGCTTCGCCGCCACACCCTGCCGGGGACCAGGTCGGCGATGTACATCGAGCCGTCCGCCCCGAAGGCCAGGTCGTCGGGGGACTGCACCGGGCCGTCGACCGGGACGACGACCTCCAGATCCCCGGTGGCCGGGTCCACGGCGCTGATCTGCCCGGCGAGGAACTGCGCGACGTACAGCCGCCCGTCGGGGCCGAACGCGACGCCGTTGGAACCCCACAGCGGATTGGGCGGGTTGAGGCGCTGGACCCGCCGGCCGGTACGGGGCTCGCCGTAGCCGCTCGCACGCTCCGTCACGATCCCAGCACCTCGTCCATGCCGCCCTCCGCCCGCCAGCGCCGGATCAGCTCGTGGAACGCGACCGGGCCGTCGCCGTACGACTCGCCACGGGGCCTCGGCTTGCCCTCGGCGTTGTAGTAGCCGGGGGTGCACTCGGACTGGAACGCGTACAGGTCGGCCGACTTCTCGCGGATCGTGGCCACCCAGGCGTCCTCGGCCGCGGCCGACGGCTCCACGGTCCGGGTCCCGCGCCGGTGCGCCTCCGCGATCACCTCGGCGACATGGCCGGCCTGTTCGTCCAGCACGTGGACGTAGTTCACGGAGGCGGCGCTCTGCACCGAGCCGAGCATGAACAGGTTGGGGAAGCCCCGGCTGTAGAAGCCGTGCAGGGTCCTCGGGCCGGTCGCCCGCCAGGCGTCGAGCAGGGCCACGCCGTCCCTGCCGTACGCGGGGAGCCGCCCGGACAGCAGCCCGGAGACGCCGACCTCGAAACCGGTGCCGAAGACGACGCAGTCGACCTCGTACTCCACCCCGCCCACCACGACGGCATGTTCGGTGATGCGCTCCACTCCGCCGTGGTCGGCCGTGTCGACGAGGGTGACGTTCGGCCGGTTGAAGGTCTGGAGGTACTGGTCGCTGAAGGTGGGCCGTTTGCACATGTAGCGGTACCAGGGCTTGAGCTTCTCCGCCGTCTCCGGGTTCTCGACGACCGCGTCGACCCGGGCGCGCAGCTCGTTCATCTTCTGGAAGTCTGCGATCTCCTCCAGGCGTTCGCGCTCCTCGGGGGTGAGGCCGGAGAAGTGGCGGGTCGGGACGAGCTTCTGCTGGAGGCGGGCGCTGCTGGTCCAGCCGTCGGCCACCAGGTCCTCCTCGCTCCCGGCGCCGGTGACGACGGCGAGGAAGTTGTCCCTGCGGTGCCGCGCCCAGCCGGGGGTGAGCGAGCCGGCCCACTCCGGGTCCGTGGGCTGCTGGCCGCGCACGTCCACGGAGGAGGGAGTGCGCTGGAAGACGTACAGGTGCTGTGCGTCCCGGCCGAGATGGGGGACGACCTGGATGGCCGTGGCGCCGGTGCCGATGAGGGCCACGCGCCGGCCGGCGAGCTTCGTCAGGCCGCCGTTCGCGTCGCCGCCGGTGTAGTCGTAGTCCCAGCGGCTGGTGTGGAACATGTGCCCCTCGAAGGTCTCGATGCCTTCGATCCCGGGCAGTTTGGGCTGGCTGAGCAGTCCGGTGGCGACGACGACGTGCCGTGCGGTCATCCGGTCGCCCCGGTCGGTCGTGACGGTCCAGGCCGACTCGTCCTCGTCCCAGCGCAGTTCGGTCACCTGCGTGCGCAGGCAGGCGTCGCGGTAGAGGTCGAAGTGCCGCGCGACGGCCCGGGCGTGCTGCCGGATCTCCTCGCCCGGGGCGTACTTCCACTTCGGGACGTAGCCGAGCTCCTCGAGCAGCGGCAGGTAGACGTACGACTCGATGTCGCAGTGGATCCCCGGGTACCGGTTCCAGTACCAGGTGCCGCCGAAGTCGGCGCCCTTCTCGATGATCCGGACGTTCTCCAGGCCCGCCTGGCGCAGCCGGGCACCGGTGAGCAGGCCGCCGAACCCGCCGCCGACGACCACCACCTCGACGTGGTCGTGGAGGGGCTCCCGGGTGAAGCCGGGTTCGGCGTGCGGGTCCTCGTCGAAGTGGCCGAACTCGCCGGTCGTACGCCGGTACTGACGGTTGCCGTCCGGGCGGATCCGCCGGTCGCGCTCGGCGCGGTACCGCTCGCGCAGGGCGTCCGGGTCGAAGTCGGGCATGACGTGGGGGGTGGACATGCGTGTCCTCTCGTACGGCTCGGGAAGGTCACGGGGACAGGGCCGGGGACCCGGGGGGGGCCGGGAGGGCCGGAGGCAGGGGGGGGCCGGTCAGACCGCTGCCCAGGCGTCGTCCACCGGCAGGACGACACCGTTGACGCCGCTCGCCGCGTCGGAGGCGAGGTAGACGATGGCGGCGGCCTGTTCCTCCGGCTCGCAGATCCGGCCCATGCTGACGACGTGGCGGCCGAGGACGGCGGGGCCGTGCGCCTCCCCGTCGATGCGGACGCCGGCGATGATGTCGGTGGCCGTGCCGCCGGGGGCTATCGCGTTGGCGCGGATGCCCTGGTCCCGGTACATCACCGCGAGGGAGCGGGTCAGCCCGAGGACTCCGTGCTTGGAGACCGTGTACGCCGTCCCGGCCGCGCTGCCGCGCAGCGACGCCTCGGACGCGGTGGTGACGACGGCACCGCCACCCGCCGCGATCATGTGCGGCAGGGCGGCCCGCGTCAGCAGGAACGGTGCCGTGAGGTTGATCCGCAGGACCCGCTCCCACTCGGCGTCGGTGACGTCGGCCGCTGCGGACATGCTGTCCATCACGCCCGCGTTGTTGACCAGGACGTCGATGCCGCCGAAGGTGCCGACCGCGGTGGCCACGACCTCGTCGGCCACCGCCCTGTCGCTCAGGTCGCCCGTGACGGCGACGGCCTCGCCGCCCGCGGACCCGATGGCGGCGACGACGCTCTCGGCCCCCTCGGCGTTCAGATCGGCGACCACGACCCTCGCTCCCTCGGCGGCGAAGCGCAGGGCCGCGGCCCTGCCGATGCCGGAGGCGGCTCCGGTGACGATGACGCTCTTGCCTGACAGACCCGTGGCACCCATGGGCTTTCCTCCTGCTCGTCGCGCGGCCGGCTCAGGCAGAGTACTGGTTTCTGTCTCGGTGTGACAGAAAGTCTTCTGATGCCAAGAAGTCAGGATGGGCCGTCAAGACATGCCGTGACATAAAATGGAGGGGGCGCAGTGAGTCGAGGAGGGCGCATGGCCGGACGGGCCGGAGGTTCCACGGGGCGGCCACCGCTGACGGAGCGGCGGCGCGCCGAGACCCGGATGGAGATCGCCGAGGAGGCGGTCCGGCTCTTCGTCGCCGCGGGCGTGACGGCGACCACCGCGGAGGACATCGCCGCCGCGGCGGGCGTGTCCACCCGCACGCTGTGGCGGTACTTCCGGTCGAAGGAGGAGTGCGTCCGGCCGCTGCTCACCACAGGCCTGGAGATGCTCACGGAGCATCTGCGGGACTGGCGGGGCCAGTGCCCGCTCGCCGAGGCGATCGCGAGCCTCCCGCGCGACGACGGCACCGGGCCGCGCGCGGAGTCACTGCGCGACCTCGTCCGGCTCTGCCGGGACGAGCCGGGGCTGCGTGCCGTCTGGCTGGAGGCGCACTACGACGCCGAGGCGACGTTCGCCGCCCTGATCGCCGACCGCACGGGCCGGCCCGCCGGCGACCTCGCCGTACGGATGGAGGCGGGCATGCTCAACACCGCGCTGCGCGTCGCCGTGGAGGACTGGGCCCTGCGCTCAGGCCCGGGGGACGGCTCCTCCTTGGCCGAGACCGTCACCGGCGTACTGCGCATGGCCGCCCACGTCATCGAGCCGGATCCCCCGGCAGCGGCCGTGACCGGCCACCACGCCGGACACTGAAGGCCCGACGCGCAACGCCCCCGCCCGCCGTCGCACGGGGCGACGGCGCACGGGGGCGTCTCGGCGGGACGCGCGGAGAGGTCAGCCGCTCGTCACGTCCGTCACCTTCCAGCGCTGGTTGGAACCGGAGTTGGGCTGCCACACGCCGACGGAGGCACCGTCACTGGTGGACTGGCCCGAGACGTCCGGGAGTTGACCGGTCGCGGCGTTGACGAGGGTCCAGGTGCCGTCGCCGGTCGTGGACATGATCCACTCGGCGGCCCTGTCGCGGCGGCCCTCGTCCGGCTCGGCGACCAGGGCGCCGTCACGGACGGCCAGGCGCTTGCCGGAAGCCGTCTCCGTCAGGACGTACCGCTTGCGGTTGTCCGAGCCGCGGACCTGCTCGACCCGCCACTGCTGACCACTGGGGTCGGTCGCGTTCGCGCCCTGGATGACCAGGCCCGTGCCGTTGCCGGCGATCGTGAGGTCCTTGCCGCTCTGGACGCCGGTGAGGCGGTATGTGTGGCCCTTGCGCAGCTCGGCGGCGCCCTTCGCGACACCGGAGACGCCCTTGACGAGGAAGGACGTCACCGACTGCGCGGGCACGGTGAGCGTGGCCTGCTTGCCGGAGACCCGGACGGCCTTCTGCTTGTCCAGCTTGCCGTCGGCGCTGGTCACCACCGGGGTGACCGTGGCGCGGGAGGAGACCCGGCCGAACTTCGACAGGTCGAGCGTGACCTCGCGCGCCTCGGTGGCGCTGTTGACGTGGACGACGGTCGCCGCGTCGCCCTTGCGGGAGATCGCCGCCGTGCTCGACGTGTCGTTCGTCTTGATCAGCCGGTCGCCGGGCTTGATGAAGTGCGTGAAGTTGCGGGCCGTGTCGAACTTCGTGTTCGTGTAGACCGGGCAGGACTTCAGGGTGTCCTTCGAGGTGCAGCTGAACGGGAGCTGGATCTCGCCCCAGTTGCCGCCCTTGGCGGACTCGCCGCCCGGCTTCATGTTGTCGTAGTCCTCGACGGGCTGCCAGAACACCCAGGCCTTGGGCTCCAGTTCACGCAGGTCGTCCACCATGCGCTGGGCCAGGCCCAGGCCGGGCCGCATGTCCGTGAAGCTCTGCCCGTCGCCCCAGTCGCCCTCGACCTCGCTCATCCACAGCGGCTTGTCGGCGGCCTTGGCCAGGTCGCGGACGGTGGTGCGCTGGCCGGTGCCGTAGGTGTGGACGTTCATCTGGCCGACGAGGTCGCGCACCTCCTGCGGGTAGGAGGTCCAGTTCGTCGCGAACGTGCCCGGGTTCGTCTCGTCCATCGCGGATATCTCCGCGTGCGAACGGGACTTCTCCAGGACCGGGGCCAGGGCGCGGATCACCTTCTGCTGGAGCTCGGGGCCGATGTGCGCGCCCTCCTGGCGGCCGCCGGTCGGCTCGCCGTCGGGGCCGAGCTTGGTGCCCCAGTAGTTCGTGTTCGGCTCGTTGAAGGGGTCGAGCGTGTCGACCTTGATGCCGTGCGCCTTCTCCAGGCGTTCGGTCGCCCCGACCAGGTACTTGGCGAAGTCGTCGACCGATTCGGGCTTCAGCTGGTCCTTGCCGGCGTCGAAGTTGCCGGAGACGTAGCCGCTCTCGGTCATGAACCAGGGCGGGGAGTTGCTGAAGGTCTCCCAGTGGGTGATGTCCTTCTTGATGCGGTCGACCCACCAGCGCTGGGTCTTGTCGGCGTTCTTGTTCCAGTCCCCGGAGTCGTCGGCGTCCCACCAGTCGACGTCCTCGCGGGTGGTGCCCGCCGGGGCCTTCCACCAGCCCTCGACCGCGCCGCCGGCCCGCAGGTAGTCCTTGACGTCCGGGGCGTTGCCGCCGCCGATGTTGTAGCGGGCGATGTTCAGGTTGAGGCCGTCGTCGCCGAAGAGGAGCTTGTAGAGCTTCTCGCGGACCGCGGGGGGGTAGTCGCCGGTGGCGTTGGCGAACCAGACCAGGCTGGTGCCCCAGCCCTCGAAGCTGTCCCCCGCGTAGGAGGGGTCGGGCCGGACGGTGACGCCGGCGGCCGCGGCCTGGGCGGGCTCGGCGTGCGCGGCGGGCAGGGTCGTCGTGGCCAGGAGGGTTCCGGTCGCCACGGCGGTGACGCCGATGGCCCCGAGGAGCCTTCTCTTACGGGTGCGGTGTGCCATCTCGAGTACTCCAGCTCTTCTGCGTGCCGCGTCCCGGCGGGCGCAGAGATCGGGGCCTGCGTAGTACGACTGATGCGGATTCGGTGCCTTTTCGTACGATGTGGACTAGGCAATGTTTACGTAAACATCCACTGGCGGGATGTCTACACTGTCCGAATCTCAGGGGTCAAGGACTCGTTCCGGACCGAAATCCGCGCCCGGTGCGCCGCGAGGGAAGCGAGGGGCACGTGGGCACGGTGAACGGCGAGAGCGAGCCGGGCGGCACGAGCCGTACGAGAAGGCGTGCGGCCCGCCCCCGCCAGGGCGCCTCCATGGCCGACGTCGCCCAGCTCGCCGGGGTCTCCTCCCAGACGGTCTCGCGCGTCTCGAACGGCTTCCCGGGCGTCACCGAGGACACCCGCGCGCAGGTCCTGGCCGCCATGCGGGAGCTCGGCTACCGGCCCAACAGCGCGGCGAGGGCGCTGCGCCGGGGCGAGTTCCGCACGCTCGGCGTGATCACCTTCTCGCTCTCCACCATGGGCAACATCCGCACCCTGGAGGCCATCGCCACCTCCGCCGCCGAGCACGGTTACGCCGTGACCCTGCTGCCGGTGGCCGTCCCCACCCAGGACGAGGTGAACGGCGCCTTCTCCCGGCTGGGCGAACTCGCCGTGGACGCCGTCATCGTCATCATGGAGATCCACCTGCTCGACGCGGCGACGGTGTCCCTGCCGCCGGGTGTGCAGGTCGTGGTGGCCGATTCCGACGCCGGCGACCGCTACACCGTCGTCGACACCGACCAGGCGGGCGGTGCCCGGGACGCCGTACGGCACCTGCTGGACCTCGGCCACGACACGGTGTGGCACCTGGCCGGCCCGGAGGGCTCCTTCGCGGCCCAGCGCCGCGCCAACGCCTGGCGCGACACGCTGACGGCCGCGGGCCGGGTGACGCCACCCCTGGTCCGCGGCGACTGGTCGGCCGAGTCCGGCTACCGGGCCGGTCTGCGACTGGCCGACGAGCCGGACTGCACGGCGGTGTTTGCCGCCAACGACCAGATGGCCCTGGGCCTGCTCCGCGCCCTGCACGAACGCGGCCGCCGCGTCCCCGAGGACGTCAGCGTCATCGGCTTCGACGACATCCCCGAGTCGGCGTCCTTCCTCCCGCCCCTGACCACGATCCACCAGGACTTCGCGGAGGTGGGGCGGCTGTGTGTGGAGGGGGTGCTCAGCAAGATGCGGGAGGGCGCGGCGGAACACGGCACGACGTTGGTGCCCACGCGGTTGGTGCGGCGGGAGAGTACGGGGACCCGGCGGGGGTGAGGCGTCGGCACCGCCGGGCGTCAGCCGGTGGGCGGGGTGAACTCGGGCTGGTCGAGGATCCGCAGCCAGCTTCCGTCGGGCTGGCGCCGGACCACCTGCGCGCGGGCGCCCGTCCCGTCCTTCGGCGGGGTCGACGTCAGGGCGAGGTCGCCGCTGACCAGCGTCGGCAGCGGCTCTTCCGGCTCGAAGACAGGACGGCTGGCCAGCACCTTCTCCCACAGTGCGCGGATCGCTTCCCGCCCTACCGTCCGTCGGCCGGGCGGGTAGGCCAGCACCGCGTCCACCTCGTAGAGCGCGGCCACTCCGGCCGCGTCACCGGCGTTGGACCGCTCGACGAACAGGCGGGTGATGTCCTCGGGGCGCATGGCCTTCTCGTACTCCGGCACGGGTCCTCCTGGTGTCGGGGTGCCTCGGTCCCTCCAGCGTCTTCGGGCAGCGATCAGAAGTCCAACAGATGGATCCGATGGCAACTAGAATTGCCAGTCATGGAACTGAGGCAGCTGGAGTACTTCGTCGCGGTCGCCGAGGAACGGAACTTCACGCGGGCCGCCGAGCGGGTGCACATCAGCCAGTCCGGAGTCAGCGCCCAGATCCGCCAGTTGGAGCGTGAGTTCGGGGTCGAGCTCTTCGACCGGTCGGCCCGCACCGCGACGCTGACCGCCGCGGGGCAGGCAGCACTCGACCACGCCCGTGCCGCGCTCGCCGCGGCCGCGGCGGTCAGGCAGGCGGTGGACGAGGTGACCGGCCTGATCCGGGGCCGGCTCGCGGTCGGCATGGTCATCGGCTGCACCATCACGCCCCTGTTCGAGGCGCTCTCCGCGTTCCACCGCGCGCATCCGGGGGTGGAGATCTCCCTGCTGGAGGACAACTCCGACCGGCTCGTCGAAGCGGTGCGCCTCGGCACGCTCGATGTTGCCCTGGTCGGGACGGCTGCCGCCCCGGAGGGTCTCGAGTCGCTGACGGTCATCAGTGAGCGGCTCGTCGTGGTGGTGCCGGAGAGCCATGCCCTGGCGGCGCGGCGGCGGCTCACGCTGCGGGACGTCGTCGACCATCCGATCGTGTGCATGCCCCCGGGCACCGGCCTGCGGGCGGTCTTCGACGGAGCCTGCGCCGCGCGGGATCTTCGACCCCGGATCGCCCTGCAGGCCGGCGCCGCGGACGCCGTCGCGGACCTCGCTGCGCGGGGGCTGGGCGTCGGCGTCCTCAGCGAGTCGATGGCCGCGGGGCACCGGGACCGGCTCGTCGTCCGCACCGTGGACGACCTGGAGACACCCGCCCTGCTCGCTCTGGTCTGGCGGAACGGGCGCGGTCCCGCGGTCCGCGAGATGCTCGAGCGGTGCGTGCGGGCGTTCGGTCTGCCCGCACGCCCCGCGTAGCGGTCAGGAGTGCCGGTCCAGGAGGCCGACCGGAATCTCCTGCTTGTGGTGCGCGGCCGATGCCCGTGTGCGTCCGATGACCTCCGCGACGCGGAGGAAACCGTCCTGCCCGTGCCCGAGCCCGACGGCACGGCGGGCCATGCCCTCGGCTGCGCGCATGACACCGGCGTCGATGCCGTGCGACTCGGAGACGTGGACGATGTGGGACATGGACGACACGGCCGAGGTGAGCGGGTTGCCCTCGCCGGAGTAGGAGCCGTCGTCGGCGTCCGTGGCGGTCTGGGCGAATAACGGCGGGAGGATCGCGCCGATGCCCTGGGCGAAGGGCGCCAGTTCCCTCGCGGTGATGCCCTCGGCCCTGGCCACCGCCACGGCGTGCGCAAAGCCGGCCATGGCCGTCCAGAAGATGTCGAGCAGGGCGATGTCATAGGCCGCGGCCCGGCCCGGCTCCTCGCCGAGATGGGTATGGGTGCCTCCCAGCGCTTCCCGGACCGGGACGAGTTCGCGGTAGAGGTCCTCGGGTCCGCTGTGCAGGACAACCGCCTCGGGCGTGCCGATGGTGGTCACCGGGGTCATGATCGCGCCGTCCAGGTAACGGACGCCGTGCGCGGCGGCCCAGGCGGCGGTGTCGCGGGCCCGGGCGGGGGTGTCGGCGGTCAGATTCACGACCGTACGCCCCTTGAGGGCGGCTTCGACCTCGTCCCGGCGCAACACGGCGTCGGCGGCGTCGTAGTTCACCACGCAGACGACGATCACCTCGCTCGCCGCCACCGCTTCGGCCGCCGACGCCGCGCCCACCGCACCGCGCTCGAGGAGCTCTCGGTCGCGGCCCGGCGTACGGTTCCAGACGGTGGTGCGCAGGCCCGCGTCGGCGAACGCACCGGCCAGGGCCCGGCCCATCGGGCCGAGGCCGAGGACGGTCACCGCCATGGCCGGGCGATCAGCCGGCGGCCGGGCGGAATGTGCCGGGGTCGGTGCAGCGCTGGGGTAAGGCATGCTGAACTCTCCTGAGGTAGAACGCACTTGATGACAAAGGGGGGCGACGGTGACGCGTCGGCGCCAGGATCCGAACGTCTGCGGAGTGACCGCCGCGATCGCCGTGATCGACGGCAAATGGAAGACGGCTCTGCTCTGGCTGCTGGAATCGGGCCCGCACCGCCCGGCGGAACTGCGCCGGCGACTGCCGGGCCTCTCCGAGAAGGTGCTGACGGAGGCCTTGCGGGAGATGGCGGCGGACGGACTGGTGCACCGTGAGGTGTACGACGTGCTGCCGCCGAAGACGGTCTACTCCCTCACCGCGTCCGGTCGCGAACTCTCCGAGACACTGGCACCGTTGTCCGACTGGGGCCACCGTCGCCTGGAGAAGCTGGCCGAGGCCGCCCGGCCGGCCTCCTGACGCGGGTGCCACCTCCGTCCCTTCCGCGTCCTGGCCTCACCGGCACCACCAGGTTCGCCCGGCGTCCGCTCGCTGCCAAGTCCCCACAAAAAGGTGGGTACTCCGCAGGCCCGGGGATCCGGCTCGGTTAGCGTGATGGGGTGATCAGGATGCTTGAGTGGGACGGCCTCACCGACCGCGCGCGGTTCAACCAGTGGTACCTGGACCGGCGGGACGGGTTCTCGGACATGGCACGGGACGCCGACTGGGAGCGGCTCTTCGAGACGCTGGGAGAGTGGCCGGAGTGGGTCAACCTGCCCCGGCCCGGCAACCGCAGCGGCTTCTCCCCGCTGCATCAGGCCGCCTGGCACGGCGCCGACTTCGCCGTGGTGTCCCGACTGATCGCACACGGCGCGTGGCGCACCCAGCGCACTCGGGACGGCCGCCGCCCCGTCGACATCGCCCGGGAGCGGGGGCACACGCACCTGCTGGAGCTCCTCGAACCGGTCACGGTGCGGCCCCTGCCCTCTCCGGCGGACGCCCTGGAGCAGCAGGTCCACACGCTGATGCGGCGGACGACCGGCCGGTGCTTCGAGGAGGTCGAGCACTTGCTGCCGCCGCTCGCTCCCCTCACGGAGGGGCCCACGGTGAAGGTCGTGTTCACGGTGGTCGGCATGATGGGCGGCTTCCGGTACCACCTCGAGCGTGACTACGTGCACGTGCACGCCAGTTCACGGATGGACGCCGACGACGGGAACCACTACAAGGTGACGCCCGAGGGCTGGGACAAGATCGAGTAGTCGAGGGCATCGCACCGCGCGAGAGCGGGCTTTCCGTCACGCGACGCCACCCGAAGGTGAGAGGGGACATCCGGCATGACCGAGCTCTATCCCGCCGGTATCGAGCCGTACGCGCACGGCATGCTCGACGTCGGGGACGGCAACCGCGTGTACTGGGAGGTCTGCGGGAACCCCGCGGGCAAGCCCGCCGTCGTACTGCACGGCGGGCCGGGGTCCGGGGCAGGGCCGTTCTGGCGCCGGCTGTTCGACCCGGCCGCGTACCGGATCGTGCTCCTCGACCAGCGCGGGTGCGGGCGGAGCACGCCCGACGCGGCTGATCCGCTGACCTCGCTCGCCGCCAACACCACCCAGCATCTGATCGCCGACGTCGAGCGGTTGCGGCGGCACCTCGGCATCGAGGAGTGGCTGGTACTCGGCGGCTCCTGGGGCGTGACCCTCGCACTGGCCTATGCGGAGCGGCATCCCGGGGCCGTGTCCGAGCTGGTCCTCTTCAGCGTCACCAGCACCACGCACCGCGAGGTGGAGTGGGTCACCCGGGACATGGGCCGGATCTTCCCCGAGGAGTGGGCCCGCTTCCGGGACGCCGTACCGGAAGCGGAGCGCGAGGGGAATCTGGCCGACGCCTATGCCCGGATGCTCGCCGACCCCGACCCTGCCGTGCGGGAGCGGGCCGCGCGGGAGTGGTGCCGGTGGGAGGACGTGCACGTCTCCACCGCGCCCGGGCACCGGCCCGACCCCCGCTACGACGACCCGCTCTTCCGCATGCGCTTCGCCCGCCTCGTCACGCACTACTGGCGGCACGCCGCCTTCCTGGAGGACGGCGAACTGCTGCGCGACGCCGGGAAACTGGCCGGCATCCCGGGCGTGATGATCCACGGCCGGATGGACATCAGCAGTCCCGTCGACGTGGCGTGGCGGCTGGCCCAGGTGTGGCCGGACGCCGAGCTCGTCCTGATCGGCGACGAGGGGCACGGCCTGTCGGGGACCTCCACCACGGCGGCCGTCGTGGCGGCCACGGACCGTTTCCGGTCGGCCTGAGCCGGCTGCCGGCGGCGTGACGGATCCCTCACGGATCCCTCGCGCACGGCACTGGCCCACCGCCCCGCCCCGCCGGAGGCTGGGCACCATGAACGATCACGCTGCCGAGTCCGACGACGTCCGCCGCTTCTGGGGACGGCTCGGGCTCCCCGGCCTCGTCGACGTGCACACGCACTTCATGCCCGAGCGGGTCCTGCGCAAGGTCTGGGAGTACTTCGACGCGCTCGGGCCGCTCACCGGCGGGCTGGAGTGGCCGATCACCTACCGGGAAGCGGAGGCCGAACGGGCGGCCATACTCAGGGCGTTCGGCGTACGGGCCTTCACTTCGATGCTCTACCCGCACAAGCCCGGCATGGCGCGCTGGCTGAACGACTGGGCGTCCGACTTCGCACACCGCACGCCCGACTGCCTGCACACCGCCACCCTCTTCCCCGAGCCGGGCGTCGAGGCGTACGTCCGGGAAGCCGTCGAAGCGGGCGCGCGGGTCTTCAAGTCCCATGTGCAGGTGGGGGCGTACGACCCGGCCGACGACCTGCTCCGGCCGGCCTGGGGAGTGCTGGCCGAGGCCGGTGTCCCCGTGGTGATCCACTGCGGTTCCGGCCCCGCGCCCGGCAAGCACACCGGCCCCGGGCCCATCGCGCGGGTGCTGGCGGAACATCCGCGGCTGAGGCTGATCGTCGCGCACATGGGGATGCCCGAGTACGAGGACTTCCTCGATCTCGCGGAGCGGTACGGGGAGGTGCGGCTGGACACGACGATGGCGTTCACCGACTTCGCCGAGGCGCTCGCGCCGCTCCCACGCCGTGTCCTGCCCCGGCTGGCCGACGCCGGCGACCGCGTTCTGCTCGGCTCCGACTTCCCCAACATCCCCTATCTTGGGCTTTAACGTGCGCCGTCGAACGGTGCGTCGTACTTGATCACTCGGTTCGGTGTCCGCCGTACACGGAAGCGGCCTTCGTCTGAACATGTGCTCCGACCAAGGAACACACACGTCCAGCGCGAAGGCCGTGAGGATGAGTCTGCTGCATCGCGATGTCCGGCGAGAGCCGCCAGCCGAACTGTCACGCTTCCGGGGCGAGTTCTACTCCTGTCTCACCGCTCGTTCGGATGCGCTGTTCGAGCTGGCGGATGCGGTTCTGTGCGGTGATGGGCCGGTGAGATCCCTGGCCGAGCTGTCGCTGGTGGGCGAACACCGCCGTGGGCACGGAGGACTCTACGCCGCTGTCTCAAAGGGCCGGGTCGACGCGGACCGGATGCGGCAGGCTCTGGCCTCGGTGTCTCTGCCGCGGGCGGCCGACGGCCGGCTGGTCCTGGCCGTCGACATCACTTGCTGGCTGCGGCCGGACGCCCACACCTCACCGGAGCGGATCCTGTGTCACACCTACGGCCGGGGCAAGGACCAGCACATCCCCGTCCCCGGCTGGCCGTACTCGATCATCTGCGCGCTCG
>NZ_JBHJPX010000010.1:276428-369552 GCF_042262425.1 Streptomyces sp. NPDC056373 | reverse complement strand
CCGCGCCCCCTTCATTTTTTTTATACTCCACTGGTCCCCCCACCCCCGCCACCGGGCGCCCCCCCGGGGGCCCCCCCTTTCCGGTGTCCGGTGCTCGCTCAGCTGCCGCCCCGCCGTCCCGGCGGCAGCGCGGCCGGGACGTAGTGCATCCCCGTGCCGTACGCGCCCGTGCCGTACGTGCCTGTGCCGTATGTGCCCGTGCCGCCGTACGTGCCTGTGCCATACGTGCCTGTGCCGTACGTGCCGACGGTCCCGACGCGCTGCCACTGCGGCTGCTGTCCGGTGGCGTGGCGGGCGCTCTGTGCGCCCGCGCTGTAGGCGCTGTACGAGCTGCCGTACGTCCCTGCGTACGAGCCCGAACCGTGCGGGGTGTTCCCGAAGGCGGTGAAGCCCAGCTTCTCCTCGCCGCTGCGGTCGCCTGGCAGTGCGCGGAAGGACTTGACGTACTCGGCGTAGAGCGCGTCGTAGATCGGCGTGGCCGATGGGCCGCACTGGGAGTCCTGAGCCGATCGCGCGGACGGGATCGGCGAGAAGGACTGGCGGCGGGGAACGTCGTATGCGTGCACGTATGTCCAAACGACCCCGCGGGTCAAGGGATGCGGCCCGGGTACGGCTTTCGCAGGTGGACGGCGTGGACGGGTGACGGACGGCTCAGGTACCGGCCAGCGGCAGCGCCGAGGCGACGAGCTGTCCGTTCGCCGCTGCCTTGTCCAGCGCGTCCCGCAGCAGGTCCTCGCGCGGCTGGCGGCCGATCGAACCGGCCGGCGCGGCGAACATCAGCACCTGCTGGTGCTTGTTGGCGGCCGCGCGCCACCCCTCGGTCACCTGGAGCGGCTGGTGCGCCTGCCACCAGGCCACCGGCTGGCCGCCGCCCACGCCCGGCTGGAGCACCGCGTGCAGCTGGCCCACGGCGAGCAGCACCGACCAGCCGTGCAGCACCGGCGGTACGACGGACAGTTCCGTCAGCGGCATGAACCCCTGCTCGATGAGCAGCGGCAGGAATTCGTCGCTGCCGCCGGTCGAGCCGGGCCGGGCGATGGCCCCGGTCGGCTCGACCACCAGGGCCGGATGCAGCTCTCCACCGATCAGGACGAGCCCGCTGGTCACACCGAGCACCGCCTGCTCGGGCACCACCCTGTCGGGCTCCAGGTCGACCGTGTCGCCGGTGATGGACTTCACGGCGCCCCGCAGCTGCTCCTCGGTGACCTGCACGACCTGCGAGGGCAGGCAGCCGGCGTGGGCGAAGGCGAGGACGGCGGTCTCGTCCCCGATGAACAGGACGGTGCTGGTGCGCTCCTGCGCGGAGTCGCCCGGAGTGCGGCAGGACGTGCAGTCGTAACTGCCCGGGGCGGTCTCTCCGGCGAGCAGGCGGTCGGCTTCTTCGTCGCCGATCTCGGCGCGTACCTCGTCGCTGACGTCGAGCATGCGCGGCACGGGTGGCTCCCTCGGGGATGCGGTGTGGCAAAGCCGGGTGGCTCCCGGCCCGTGGTCCGGGTAGGTCCCGGCTCATGCAGAAGACAACGGGCGATCTGTGGCGGGAGTCACGCCCCAGGGCGAACGGAATCGAACCATCCAGCGCACGGAGTCACGCTGCGCGCGCAATCGCGCACTCACCGTCAACTCGCCGTGCTGCAAAGGGCGTTGGGCTGGTGAAGTGGGTCACAGATCGTCAGGGTCGTTGGTCGACAAATCCGGAAATCCGCGAATGAAGTGGGTGTCCGGAAATCGCCGTTACCCGAGGTATCGGTGAACTGGCCTGCCCGGACGGGCGACTGGTTGATGCCGGCCGCCCGCCTCCTTAGATTCCTCCGCCGTGTGCAACGAGCACCGCTCGGGTACGTCCACCGGCCGCCGGGTTCCCAGGAACCGGGCACGGCACCGCTCCGGTGGACGGGGCGAGCGCGACCCTCGCGCCCCATGGCGCGGGAGCAGCGCTCCGCCTTGGGGGATCCCGGGTGTTTCGAAAGGGACCTACATGTCCGAATGTGCCGATACCACTCGCTCAGGCGCCCGGAAGCGCCAGGCTCGTACGACGGCGGTCCTCGCCGGGGCGGCACTGCTCGCGCCCCTGGGACTGCTGGCCGCGACCGGAAACGCCGCGGCGGCCGACAGCGGAGTGTGGGACCGCATCGCCCGGTGCGAGAGCGGCGGCGACTGGCACATCAACACCGGCAACGGCTACTACGGCGGACTCCAGTTCGCCCCCTCCACCTGGAACGCCTACGGCGGCACGGCCTACGCGCCCACCGCCGACCGGGCGAGCAAATCCCAGCAGATCGCCGTCGCGACCAAGGTCCAGCGTGCCCAGGGATGGGGCGCCTGGCCCGTCTGCTCGGCCCGCGCCGGGGCGAGCGGCGGCGCACCCGCCGCCGGCCCGGTCAGCTCCACCGGGCCCTCGGCGGCGACGCCGTCCAAGGCCCCCGCCCCCGACCGTGCCGCGGAACACGCGGACCGCGGCTCCTCCCGCGGTGACTACACCGTCCGCCCGGGCGACACTCTGAGCGGCGTCGCCGCCCGGCACGGCACCACCTGGCAGCGCCTCTACGCCGCCAACAAGACCGCCGTCGGAACGGATCCCGACGTGATCGTGCCCGGCCTGCGCCTCAGGTTCTGAGCCGCTGCTCCCCCTCGCCGGGACACGGACCCCGTCCGGTCGACCGACCGGGCGGGGTCCGGGCGTGCTGCCGTTCGCCCGACCGACGGACGGGGCTCGGGCGGCGTTCCGGATCAGCCCGTGAGCTCAGACGCCTCCCCGGCGAACACGACCGCGCCGCGGCGCAGTTCGTAGACGACGGCCCGCCGCCTCCGCAGGGCGGGCGGCAGCCGCTGCTCGGCGATCACCACACAGGCGTCGAGCGCGCCCAGCAGCGCGTACGTGCGGGCCGCGACCGAGGGGGACATGCCCTGGGCGGGCTCGTCGACGAGCACCACGCGTGCGCGTGCGAGCAGCGCCCGGGAAAGGGCGAGCATGCGCTGCTCCCCGCCGGAGAGGGTGCCGGCCCGCCGCTCCAGCAGGGGCCGCAGCTGCGGGTAGGCGTCCAGGGCCACGGTGTGGTCGCGCGCGGCGAGTTCGAGGTTCTCGCGCACGGTGAGCGAACCGAACACGGCCTGCCGCTCCGGCACCAGGCACATCCCGCGCCGGGCGCGTTCGTACGCCGGGACGCGGGTCACGTCCGTGCCGTCCCACACCACCGCGCCGCCCGACAGGGGCAGCGTGCCGGCCAGGGCGCCGAGGGCGGTGGTGCGGCCGGAGCCGTTGCGGCCCAGCAGCACGGTGAGGCCCGGGCCGTGAGCGGCGAGGGTGATGCCGTGCAGGGCCTCCAGGGGGCCGTGGCGCACGCGTGCGTGGCGCAGGGAGAGCGTCGTCATCGGCCGGACCCCTGCTCCAGGACGTCCAGGGCGTCCAGGATGTGCCCGGGCGGACCGGAGGCGACGACGCGGCCCGCGGTCATCACCTGCACGACGTCCGCGAGACCGGCCACCAGGTCCAGGTCGTGCTCGACGACGAGGAGGGCCGTGCCCTCGGCGGCCAGGGCCTTCAGGATCCGGGCCAGCGCGGCCACTTCGGCGGTGTCCAGCCCGGCGGCGGGCTCGTCCAGCAGGAGGACGCGGGGGCCGCCCGCGAGGACCCGGGCCAGCTCCACGCGGCGCAGCGTCCCGGTGGGCAGAGCGGCGGCGGGCCGGGCGCGCAGGGGCCCGTCGAGCCCGAACAGCCTGAGGGCGCGCTCGACCGCGCCCGGGTCGGCCACCCGGCCCTGCTCGGCGCCCACCCGGACGTTCTCGGCGACGGTCAGCGAGGGGAAGACGGCCAGCTGCTGGAAGGTCCGCGCGACACCGAGGCGGGTGCGGGCCTGGGCGGACAGCGCGGTGATGTCCCGCCCGCCGAGCCGCACGGTCCCGCGCGCCGGCCGCAGCGTCCCGGCCAGACAGTGGAACAGGGTGCTCTTCCCCGCCCCGTTGGGCCCCACGACCGCTGTGATCCGGCCGGGGGAGAGGTCCAGATCCACTTCGTCGAGAGCGGTGAAGCCGCCGTAGCGGACGTGGAGGCCCCGGGCGGTGAGGAGGGGGGTGGTGGCGGGGGCCGTGGCCGTCGGGCGGCGTTCCGGAACGCCCTCGCGGTCTCGGGGGCCGCCGCGTCGGGTCTTGCCGTCTCGGGGTTCGCCGCGTCGGGTCCTGCCCTCTCGCGGTTCGCGCGCACCGGCAGATTCCGTCGCTCCCGCCCCCCTCGCCCTCCGGACCACGCCCGTCGCCCCCGTCGCCCCCGTCGGCACCGGTGCCCTCCGTGGCGGCTGCGGCTCCGCCGGGTGCAGCAGCGCGCGGGCCCGCAGTCCCGCCTCCGTCAGCGCCGGGGTACGGCGCGGCCGCAGGTGTTCCGCCGTCGTGCGCAGGGCCTCGTACGGTCCGCCCGGGAAACGGCCCACCAGGATCGCCAGGATGCCGACGAGGGCCGCCGCGACACCGCCACGGGTGCCCGCGTCCAGCCCGACCAGGAGGGCCGCGGCGGCGAGGGCGCCGAGCGTGCTGTCGGCGCCCAGCACCACCACCGCAGCGAACCACAGCAGGCCCCGCACCGGGTCGTAAGCGCCCGCGTCGAAGGCACGCAGCCCCATCCCGAGCATGGCGCCGCCCAGCGCGGCCAGCGCGGCGCCCGCGACGAACGCCAGCAGCTTCAGGGACGGCACCCGGACACCCGCCGCCTGCGCGCCCCGCTCGTGATCCCGCATGGCGGCGAGAGCCCGGCCCGTCCGCCCCCGGCGCAGCGCGTGCGTCGCCAGCAGCGCGACCGCCAGCAGGAGCAGCTCGAGGACGTAGTACGCCCGGTCGCCGTCGAAGCCCGCCGGGCGGCCGAGGGCGAGGCCCGCCGTGGCGTACGGCTGGGCGAAGACGAAGCGGCTCACGCCCACACCGACCGCGAACGTCGCCAGTGCCAGGGCCAGACCGCGGCGGCCGATCGCGGGCCAGCCCGTCAGCAGGCCGAGCGGCGCCACCAGTACGACCGCCACCGCGAGGGCCGCCAGCTCCGGCAGACGGGGCAGGCCCGGGAAGCGGCCCGACGCCAGCAGCGCCGTGAACAGGGCGCCCAGCCCCGCGTACCCGGCCTGCCCCAGGGAGATCTGGCCGCCGCGTCCGGTGACCACCACCAGGGACAGCAGGATCACGGCCAGCGCCGGCACCTGGACCGAGGTGTGCAGGTCCTGGCCCGCCAGCCCCAGCGGCAGCAGGAACAGCACCAGCACCACGATCCAGGCTCCCGGCGGGGTCGCCGCGCGTGCCGTGACCGTGCGCGGCAGCGCGTCCCGCTCCCCGGCACCCGGCAGGACCAGCGCCGCGACCAGCAGCGTGACGACGAACAGGTTCGTGCCGACCGCCTGGAGCAGCGGCTCGGCCCAGCCCGACGGATGCAGCCGCGTCAGCTGGCTCTGCGCCACCCCGATGCCCAGCGCCACCACCACCGCGACGGTGAGGCTGCGCATCCGGGCCGCCACCGCGACCGCCACGACCTCCATCACGAGCAGCGAGAGACCGTACGGGTCGAGCCGCACGTACGGCGCCAGCAGCACGCCCGTCAGACCGGCCGTGAACGAGCCGAACGCCCAGCCGGTGGCCGCGACCCGGTCCGCGTCGATGCCGCCCAGCACCGCGAGCCGCCGGTCGTCCACCACGGCCCGCAGCTCCCGTCCGAACCGCGTCCAGCGGACCACCGCCGTGACCCCGGCGGCCAGCCCCAGCACCACCGCGAGCTGCCCCCACGGCTCGTCCGGCACCAGCACCGGCGCGTCGTCCCGCGCCCCCTGCCCCCACAGCAGCGCCGCCCCGCCCACCAGCAGGACGAACACCCCGATGGACGCCACCAGCGTCTGCGCGGGATCACCGCCCAGGACCGCCAGAGGCCGGAAGACGAACCGTTCCAGGACCACCCCCAGCCCCGGCGCCAGCACCAGCAGCGTCACCGCAGCCCCGAGCCACAGCGGCCAGCCCCACTCGAGCACGCACTGCCGCAAGCAGTACGCGCACACCATCGCGATCGCACCGTGCGCGAAGTTCAGCACCCCGGTCGCGCGGTAGGTCACGATCAGGCCGATCCCGGTGAGCGCCGCCGCGCTGCCGACGGAGAGCCCGGCGAGCGTGAGGTCGTACGTCAGCGAGGACATCAGCCGGTTTCTTCGGCCGGCTCGCAGATCGGGCAGGGGCCCAGCTCACCGCTCGCCACCAGCTTGGAGTCCACCGGGACCGCCTCCGCCCTGCCGGCGACCAGCGGGCAGTCCGCGCGGTGCCACAGCGTGCCGCCCGGCACCATCAGCAGGTCGCCGCTGACCGCGAGGGGCGCGAGCACCGCCCGGCCGCTCGCCTCCGGCTCGGCCGGCCCGGCCTCCACCAGCAGGCCGTACAGCTCCTCCACGCGCGCGGCGGCGACCGAACCCCTGCCCTGGGCCAGCAGCACGGCCCCGGCGATGATCAGCGCGGCCCCGGGGACGGTGCAGGAGGCAAGGTAGGGCAGCTGCCGTTCGGCGTAACGCTCGCCGGAGACTCCGTACCAGCCCACGGCGCACAGCACCGCGCCGGCGGCCAGGGCGGCCCAGCCGGCCCACAGGACGGGATGCACGGTCCGCAGTCGGCTGCTCCGCATCGCTGGCTCCCACACATCGGATTCGGCTGTGCGTACGTCGGGCTGCCTGTTCAAGTCCGCCGATCGCTTGCACTATGCCCTGTGGAAGCTGACCCTGAAAGCACCGGGCGCGCATGGCCCGGACCGACACCCGGTGGTGAGCCAGATGGTTCTCGGCAGCGACCTCAGGCGGGGGAACGCGACGGGGGGTCCACGCACCGCGGGACGGGGCACGGCCATCGCGGCCGCCCTGGTTCTGGCCTTGGCCCCGGCCCTCGCGGCATGCGGCGACGGCTACGGCGGCGGCAGCTCGAGCACCCCGTCCACACCGACCTCGGAGCGCACCACGAGCGCGCCGGCGAGCGCGCCGGCGGACCGGGCCGCGGCCGAGACGGAGATCAAGCAGAACTGGGAGAAGTTCTTCGACCCGAAGACCCTCCCCGAGGACAAGCTGGCCGTCCTGGAGAACGGCGCACGGATGGCACCCGTCCTGAAGGCCTTCAGCGGAGACGCCCGAGGCGGGCAGGTCGAGGCGAAGGTCACCAAGGTCCAGTTCACGTCGGCGACCGGAGCGGACGTGACGTACACGCTCACCCTCAAGGGAGCCACCGCCCTGCCGGACGCCTCCGGTACGGCCGTCGAACAGGACGGCGTGTGGAAGGTGTCCGTCAAGACGCTGTGCTCGCTGGTGCAGATGAGCGGTAATGGGTCGCCGGTCCCGGGTTGCTGAAGTCCTCGCCGCGGTCCTGTCGCTCTTTCTGGGCGCGGCCTGCGGCAGCCGCCTGCCGGAGAGCGACTTCCGGCACGACGACCGCACCCCGCCGCCCCGCGCGTCCGCGCCCCTGCGGGTCGGCATCATCACCAGCGCCACCAGCCCCGTCGGCGGCAGCGCCTTCACCGGCCCGCGCGACGGCGCCACGGCCTTCTTCGACCGGCTCGACGCGCGCGGCGGCATCGACGGACGTCGCGTCGAGGTACACCGGTGCGACGACGGCGGCAGCGGCGTCGGCAACAACGAGTGCGTGCACAAGCTCGTCGACGAGGAAGCGGTTGTTGCCCTGGTCGCCACCACCGCGCTCGACTACGCGGGCGCCTCCCGCGTCGCACACGCGGGCGTGCCCGACATCGGCGGCCAGCCCATCGGCGCCGCCTACGACACCTACCCGCACCTCTACGGCATCTACGGCAGCCTCGCACCCCGCCACGGCACCCCCGGCTGGAACGGGAAGCTGTACGGCGGCACCGAGGTCTACCGCTACTTCGAACGCGAGCACGGCGCCCGCACCGCCGCCGTCGTCTCCTACAACCAGTCCGCCTCGGCCGCCTACGCCCGGCTCGTCGAACGCGGCCTGCGTGCCGAGGGCTACAAGGTCGTCACCGAGCAGGTCGACTTCGCCCTGCCCAACTTCCGCGCCGTCGCCGCCGACCTGAAGAGCCAGGGCGCCGACCTGGTCTTCGACGCCATCGACGCGCACGGCAACGCGCAGCTCTGCCAGGCCATGGACGAGGTCGGCGCCGACGTCACCGCCAAGGTGACCAACGTGCAGAACTGGACGTCCACCGTCCCCGACGACTACAAGGACGCCCCCCGCTGCCGCAACGCCCTCTGGGCGACGGGCGCCGGCCGCAACTTCGACGACACGGGCCACCCGGCCGTACGGGAGTTCCGCGAGGCGACGAAGGGCCTGAAGACGCACTCCCAGTGGCAGCTGGAGGGGTGGGCGGCCGCGCGGTGGTTCACGGACGCGGCGAAGTCCTGCGCGGCGACGGGCATCACGCGCGCGTGCGTCGACTCGTACATGAACCGCAGCCAGGGCTACACCGCCGGCGGGCTGCTGCTCCCCGTCCGGTTCGAGCGCCTCCCCGAGCCGCCGAGAACGAGCAGGAGCTGCCTGTCGGTGGCACGCTGGCAGGACGGCAGGGGCTGGGTGAGCCAGGGCGACATGAACCGCACCTGCTTCACCGTCCCCCAGCTGGCCTACACGCCTTGAGGACAGTGGTTGTCCGCAAGGCCTGGCAGACTCGCCCCATGTTGGAGACCTCGGCCCGTCTGCTGCGCCTGCTGTCCCTGCTCCAGGCCCACCGCGAGTGGTCCGGCGCCGACCTGGCCGGCCGGCTCGGGATCAGTGCCCGCACCCTGCGCCGGGACGTCGACCGGCTGCGCGAACTCGGCTACCCGGTCAACGCCAGCCCCGGCACCGGCGGCGGCTACCAGCTGGGCGCCGGAGCCGAACTGCCGCCGCTGCTCCTGGACGACGACGAGGCGGTCGCCGTGGCGGTCGGTCTGCGCACGGCCGCGGGGCAGGGCATCGACGGCATCGGGGAGACCTCCGTCCGCGCCCTCGCCAAGCTGGAACAGGTGCTGCCCAACCGGCTGCGCCGCCGCGTGGGAGCCCTGAACGCCTTCACCGTGCCGATGCTGCGCAGCACGCTGCCCTCCTCGGTCGACCCGGGCGTGCTCACCGAACTCGCCCACCTGTGCCGGGACGCCGAGCGGCTGCGCTTCGACTACCGCGGCCACGACGGCGCCCCCTCCCGCCGCACCGTCGAACCGCACCGGCTGGTGTGCACCGAGCGCCGCTGGTACCTGGTCGCCTGGGACCTCGACCGGGACGACTGGCGCACGTTCCGCGTGGACCGTGTCACGCCCAGGCCGCCGCACGGCCCGCGCTTCACTCCCCGCAAGCCGCCCGCGGACGACCTCGCCGCCTACGTCTCCCAGGGCGTCTCCACGCGCGCGTACGCCACCCACGCCGTCGTGCGGCTCCTGGTTCCCCTGGAGGAGGCCGCCGAGCACATCTCGCCCTCGGCCGGGGTGCTGGAGGCCGAGGGCCCGGACAGCTGCCTGCTGCGCTGCGGCGCCGGCAGCCTCGACGTGATGGTCATCCACGTGACGATGCTGGGCTTCGAGTTCGAGGTGCTGGAGCCGGTCGAGCTGATCGAGGCGATCAGGAGGACCCGGGACCGGCTTGATGGCGCTCTGGCTCGGGCTGCGCAGTCACCGCCGCGTACTCGGGATGGTGCAGGTCGAACGCCGGGGACTCGGAACGGATCCGGGGCAGCGCCGTGAAGTTGTGCCGCGGGGGCGGACACGAGGTCGCCCACTCCAGGGAGCGGCCGAACCCCCACGGGTCGTCGACCTCGACCTTCTCGCCGTACCTGGCGGTCTTCCACACGTTGTAGAGGAACGGCAGCGTCGACATGCCGAGCAGGAACGCGCCGATCGTCGACACCGTGTTGAGCGCCGTGAACCCGTCGGCCGCCAGGTAGTCCGCGTACCGGCGGGGCATGCCCTCGGCGCCCAGCCAGTGCTGCACCAGGAACGTGGTGTGGAAGCCGACGAACAGCGTCCAGAACTGGATCTTGCCGAGCCGTTCGTCGAGCATCTTCCCGGTGAACTTCGGCCACCAGAAGTAGAAGCCGGCGAAGATCGCGAAGACGACCGTGCCGAAGACGACGTAGTGGAAGTGCGCGACCACGAAGTACGAGTCCGTCACGTGGAAGTCCATCGGCGGTGACGCGAGGATCACCCCCGTCAGCCCGCCGAACAGGAACGTCACCAGAAAGCCCGTGGCCCACAGCATCGGCGTCTCGAACGACAGCGAGCCCTTGAGCATGGTGCCGGCCCAGTTGAAGAACTTCACCCCCGTCGGCACCGCGATCAGGAAGCTCATGAAGGAGAAGAACGGCAGCAGCACCGCACCCGTGGCGAACATGTGGTGCGCCCACACGATCATCGACAGGCCGGTGATCGCCATCGTCGCGCCGACCAGCGTCAGATAGCCGAACAACGGCTTGCGGCTGAAGACCGGGATGATCTCCGTGATGATCCCGAAGAACGGCAGCGCGATGATGTACACCTCGGGATGGCCGAAGAACCAGAACAGGTGCTGCCACAGGATCGCGCCGCCGTTGGCCGCGTCGAAGACCTGTGCGCCGAACCGCCGGTCCGCCTCCAGCGCCAGCAGCGCCGCCGCCAGCACCGGGAACGCCATCAGGATCAGGATCGACGTGAACAGGGTGTTCCATACGAAGATCGGCATCCGGAACATCGTCATGCCCGGGGCGCGCATCCCGATGATCGTGGTGATGAAGTTGACCGCGCCGAGGATCGTGCCGAAGCCGGACAGGGCGAGCCCCATGATCCACAGGTCGTGTCCGAGGCCGGGCGAGCGCTCCGCGCTGTTGAGCGGGGCGTAGGCGAACCAGCCGAAGTCGGCGGGCCCGGAGGGCACCAGCAGCGAGCCGAGCACGATCAGCCCGCCGAACAGGAACAGCCAGTACGAGAACATGTTCAGCCGCGGGAAGGCGACGTCGGGCGCCCCGATCTGCAGCGGCATCAGCTCGTTCGCGAAGCCCGCGAAGCTCGGTGTCGCGAACAGCAGCAGCATGATCGTGCCGTGCAGGGTGAAGGCCTGGTTGTACTGCTCGTTGTCGATGATCTGCAGGCCCGGCCGGGCGAGCTCGGCGCGCATCAGCAGCGCCATCACCCCGGCGATCAGGAAGAACACGAACGAGGTGACCAGGTAGAGGTGGCCGATCTTCTTGTGGTCCGTCGTCGTCAGCCAGTCGACCACCACCCGCCCGTGCCGGGTGCGCGGCTCGGGCGGCGTCACCGCCTGTACGGTCTGCGTCCCCATCGCTCGCTCGCCCTTCGCTCATCGCGTACCGGGCCGCCGTAGCCCGCGCCTGACGTGCCCGCGAGCTCACGCCATGATGCTCGCGCCACCGCGCGCTCCGACAGGGGGCGTCCGGCCTGTCTGTGCCGGAGCCGTGCATTTCCTGTATCGCGCCGACTTCACCGGGCCGGTCCGGCAGCGGAAAGGAACGGAGCTCGGAAGGCACTTCTCCCGGAACTTTCCGCCGGGCTTTTCCATGAGCTCACGGGACACGCGGGAATTACGATCGAATGCCTGCGGAAGGCGTACGGAACCGCTCGTCCGTGTGACGGACGGCTCCCGAAACGCCTGTCGTGATCTTGTGACAGAAGCGTGACGGGAGGCGGACAGTGACCGGCCGCGACCCGGACGCGCGCGGTCGCCGCCCGGACTTCCGCGGTCGCCGGGCAGGACATAGCGTGGCGGCATGGCACCGACTCCGACACCTTCCGCCGAACCCGACGACAGCCCGGACACCTATGTCGGCCTGGAGGCCGACCGGGCCGAACGCCTCGCTCGTGAGCGCGGCTGGCCGACGGTGCGTGCGCTGCAACCAGGGACGATCATCACGATGGAGTACCGCGTGGGCCGGCTGAACTTCGAGGTCAAGGGCGGCCGGGTGGCGCGGGCCTGGAAGGGCTGAGATCTGGCGAAGGCCCCGGTTCCGGAGCGGAACCGGAGCCTTCGCCATGCCGCGGCGGGTTGCGTACCGGCCGGTGGTCAGCCGCCCGTCACGGGCCGGGCCGACGAGGCGGAACCGCGCGGATGGCGCTCGGAGTGCGGTGCCGGTGGCCGGCGACTGCCGGCCGGGGTGACCGGAGAGCGCTCCGAGCGGACCGTGTGCGGGCCGGGCGCCAGATGGACCGGGGCCCGCGACGAGCGGGCAGCGACGTCGTCACGGTCGGGCAAGGGCGTGACCACGACGGGCGGCGCGCCGGCCGGGACCGCCGAGGTACGGCGCCTGCGGGCCCGCAGACGGTCGCGCAGGTCGAAGATCGCGTCCTCGGCGCGGGCGATCAGCGGCTCGAACCACGGCAGGCCGAGCAGGATCAGCAGACCCGCGGTCCAGCCGAGGAGCACATCGCTCAGCCAGTGCGTGCCCAGGTAGACGGTGGCCATCCCGACGCCGAGCGAGGTCACCGCGGACACGGCGGACAGCCAGCGCTGCGCTCGGGCGCCGGAGGCGAGGTAGGCCAGGATTCCCCAGGTCACCACGGCATTGGCGGTGTGACCGCTCGGAAATATATCGCCGCCGAGCCACATCTCGTTCGAGCCGATGATGGTGGCGTAGTGCGGTCCCAGGCGGCCCATGCCGTACTTGGCCGCGCCGACCGTGATGTTCAGCAGCAGCAGCGAGACGCCGAGCGCGAGCAGGGGCCGCAGGGTGTGCTGCCGCCAGGAGCGCCAGCCCAGCCAGGCCGCGACCATCACAGCGGTCGGGCCGCGCTGTCCGAGGACCACGTAGTAGTCGACGAACCAGTGGATCTCCGACCACTGCTGGTAGGGGCGGAAGAACATGACCTGCCAGTCGAGCCGGACCAGCCAGGACGTGATCACCACGGCCCACACGATCGCGCCGTAGAAAGCCAAGGTCGCCGCGAAGAGCACGATGCGGTGCCTGCTCATCTTGGGCACATCGATGTGGGCCGGTCGTTCCGGCTCACGGTCCAGCCGGGCGAAGACCCGGTCCAGACGGGTGAGCTTCGGTTCGGTACGCACCCAATCGACGTTACAGCGAGTGAGCTGAGATCCCGGGCGAATCAACGGCTTTGTGATGACGATGTGATGTGGGATTCCTCTCAGGAGGAGGTTTATTTCCAGCGAATCCGCAATCGACGGACGCTGTGACCTTCAATTCCTTTGATCATTTCGGATGCGGGTTTTATTGCGCTTTTGAATTCGTTCACCCCGGCATGGCCCCGAATTCCCCCTGCGCTCACAGCGGGTCAGGGCGGCCCGGACCCGTTCAGCCAGAACGCCCCGTACACCGCGGAGGCCACCGCCACGCCCCCCAGCACCGCCGCTGACCTGCGGATACGAGCCCTGGACAAGGCTACGGCGAGGGGCAGCAGCAGGGGGAAGGCGGGCAGCAGCAGCCGCGGTTTCGAGCCGAAGTAGCTCGACGCGCACAGGGCGAGCGCGGTCACGACCCCCGTGTAGACCAGCAGCGGCAGGGGCTGGCGCTGACGTACTCCGGTCACGTACAGCCAGACGACTGACGCCACCCCGAGGACCAGCCCCACACCGGCCAGGGCCGCCGGGAACGACGTGAACTTCTCCGCGACGAACCGGGCGAAGGCGTACCCGCCGTCGAAACCGTTGCGCCATCCGGCCTGGACGTCCAGATACCCCAGCGGACCCCTGCCCGTGCGGTGCCCGACCCAGAAGACGTAGCCGGCGGTGCCCAGGGGGGCCAGGAGCATGGCGAGGACGCGCCGGGCCCGGGTCCCGCGGTCGGCCGGCGGGTCCGTGACGTGCGGACCGGCCGCGCGTCCCTCCCGCACGAAGGCGGCCGCGGCCGCCACCCACACCGCCGCCACCACGGCCAGGCCCACCGGGCGGGTCAGTCCCGCGAGCAGGGCCAGCGCGCCCGCCGTCATCCAGCGGCCGGTCAGCACCGCGTACAGCGACCAGGCCGCGAGCGCCGTGAACAGGGACTCGCTGTACGCCATCGACTGCACGATCCCGACCGGCAGGACGGCCCACAACAGCACCGCGCACCCGCCCGCCCGGCGGCCGTACACATGATCAGCCACCGCGAAGATCCCCCACGCCGCGGCGAGCGAGGCGAGCAGGCTGACGAGGAAACCCCCGTCCGCGTACGACAGCGGCGAAACCGCCGCCACCAGCCGCTCCAGCCAGGGCAGCAGCGGGAAGAACGCCAGGTTCGAGTGCACGTCCCCGTTCTCGAGGCGCACCTCGTAGCCGTAACCGAGCTCGGCGACCCTGACGTACCAGAGCGCGTCCCAGCGGGCCGTCAGCAGTGTGTACGCGCTCTTGCCCCGCGCCTCGCTCCACAGGAACAGGGCGAGCAGGCCCAGGGCGCGGACGGCCGCGTACCCGGCGAGCGCCGGGGCCGCCCGGCGCAGGGCCCCGGCGCGAGGCGGGGCCGCGCGCGTCTCGAGATCGGTCACCCGCCCGATTATCGACCCGGGGCGGAACCACCCGGTCGGCCGACGCGTCGACGACACGGAGGGAAGTGGCGTACGCCACATCCCTCCGCCGGAGGTGTGAGAGGTCCGCCACTGGCCTGCGCCGGGGACTCGCGTACTCTGACGTGTCACTCGCTTTTCGTTTGCGCCGGCCGGAGACCGCCGCTCCTCTCCGGCCCAGTCGCGGGGGCGTCCCCCACCCCGTGAGCCCGCCGATCGCGAGGGAACATCTGGGAGGTACGTACATGTCCGGCACGACCACGGCCGCCGCTGCGCTGCGCCGTCGGGCGGCCGGGGCCGGTGCCAACCGCTGGGTGGTCCTCGTCGTCCTCTGCGTCAGCCTGCTGCTGGTCGCCGTCGACGCCACCGTGCTGCACGTGGCGGTCCCCGCCGTCACCGAGGACCTCAAGCCCGGCGGGATGGAGCTGCTCTGGATCGTCGACGTCTACCCGCTGGTCTGCGCCTCGCTGCTGATCCTGTTCGGCACGCTGGGCGACCGCGTCGGCCGCCGCAGAGTCCTGCTCCTCGGATACGCGCTGTTCGGCGTCGCCTCCGGTCTCGCGGCCCTGGCCGACAGCGCCCAGGTACTGATCGTGGCGCGGGCGCTGCTCGGCGTGGGCGGCGCGATGATCATGCCCGCCACCCTGTCGATCCTGCGGCAGGTCTTCCCGGACCGGCGCGAACGGGCGCTCGCGATAGGCGTCTGGAGCGCCGTGGCGGCGGTGGGCGCGGCGGTCGGTCCGCTGCTCGGCGGCTTCCTGCTGGAGCACTTCTGGTGGGGCTCGGTCTTCCTCGTCAACATCCCCCTGATGCTGGTCAGCCTCCCGGTCGGACGGCTGCTGCTGCCCGAGTCGAAGGGGGACGGCAAGGGTCCCTGGGACGTGGTGGGCGCGCTGATGGCGGCGGCCGGACTGTTCGGTGTCGTGCTGGGCGTGAAGCGGCTCGGCAGCGGGGGGTCGCCGGGCAGCCTGCTCACGGTGCTGCCGCTGGTGGTGGGCGCCGCGCTGCTGGTCGGCTTCGTCCGGCGGCAGCGGCGGCGGAGGTATCCGCTGGTGGACCTCAAGATGTTCGCGCGGCCGGCGTTCAGCACGTCCGTCGGGTGCATCGTGCTGGCGATGCTCGCGCTGGTGGGTCTGGAACTGATCGCCGCGCAGTATCTGCAGCTGGTGCTCGGGCTGTCGCCGCTGGAGACCGGGCTGCGGTTGCTGCCGCTGACGCTCGCGGCGATGGCGGCCGGGCTGGCAGGGGCGCGGATGCTGCGGCGGTTCGGGCCGCGCCGGATGGTGTGCGCCGGGTTCTGTCTCACGGCGTTCGCCGTGGTGCTGCTGACGGCGCTGGGGCGGACGGACGACACCGCGCTGATGCTGAGCGGGTTCGTGCTGCTCGGCTTCGGGCTGGAGACGACGCTGTTCGGGGCGTACGAGTCGATGCTGAGTGAGGCGCCGCAGGAGCAGGCCGGTGGGGCGGCGGCGATCGGGGAGACGTCGTACCAGCTCGGGGCGGGCATCGGGATCGCGCTGCTCGGCACGGTGATGAACGCGGCGTACGCGCCCGGGCTGTCGGGCGTGCCCGGGGTCCCGGCGCCGGCATCCGCGGCCGCGGGGCATTCGCTGGGGGAGGCGTACGAGGTTGCCGCGCGGCTGGGCGGGTCCGCCGGTGCCGGTCTGCGGCATGCCGCCCGGGACGCGTTCGTGCACGGGCTGCATGTGACGTTGCTGGTGAGCGCGGGGTTGTTGCTGCTCGGGGCGGTGATGGCGTTGCGGTTGCCGCGGGTGATGCAGTGTGAGCCGGAACAGGTGGAGCTTCCTGCCCCGAGGGACGCTGCGGAGTCCCGCGTCTCGGTGTGAGGCCCTTTTCGCCCACCTACGCGCCGCCCGTAGCCGTCGGGGGAGGGGCGGGGGTCGCCTGTGGGGGTGGTTCGTCGTCGGCGGCTTGCGGTGTGGGGTCGTTGCCCGCCGGCGCGCCGGCCGCTGCGGGTCACTGAGGGGCCGGGGGCGCCCGTGGGCGGTGCTCGGCGTTGGGCGGGTTGCGGGGCGTGCCCCACGGGGACCCGTGCGGACCGTGAGCCGTCAACGGTGCGATCCGCCCACGGGCCCCGGCATTCAGTCGGCAGGTACGGCTGGTGCGTGGGTGGGTCGAAGCCGTAGCGTCTTGATTAGCACTGCTAGTTAATGAGCTTCGGAGGGTGTCGATCATGTCCGGTTCGTCCAAGCTGCCTCCCTTCGATCCCGGCGATCCCCTCGGCCTGGACGATCTGCTGGAGCCCGAGGACCTCGGGATCAGGGACACCGTGCGGGCCTGGGCCGCGGACCGGGTCCTGCCGCATGTCGCCGAGTGGTACGAGAAGGGGGAGCTGCCGGGGATCCGGGAGCTGGCCAGGGAGCTGGGCGGCATCGGAGCCCTCGGGATGTCCCTGGAGGGGTACGGGTGTGCCGGCGCGTCCGCCGTGCAGTACGGGCTCGCCTGCCTGGAGCTGGAGGCCGCCGACTCCGGCATCCGTTCCCTCGTCTCCGTGCAGGGCTCCCTCGCCATGTACGCGATCCACCGCTTCGGCAGCGAGGAGCAGAAGCAGCGGTGGCTGCCGCGCATGGCCGCCGGCGAGGTCATCGGCTGCTTCGGGCTCACCGAGCCCGACCACGGCTCCGACCCCGCCGCCATGCGGACGTACGCCAAGCGCGACGGCTCCGACTGGGTCCTCAACGGCCGCAAGATGTGGATCACCAACGGGTCGGTCGCCGGTGTCGCCGTCGTGTGGGCGCAGACCGAGGAGGGGATCCGCGGATTCGCGGTGCCCACCGACAGCGGCGGGTTCTCCGCTCCCGAGATCAAGCACAAGTGGTCCCTGCGGGCCTCTGTCACCAGCGAGCTCGTCCTCGACGACGTGCGGCTGCCCGCCGACGCAGTCCTCCCGGAGGTCACCGGCCTGCGCGGACCCCTGAGCTGCCTCTCGCACGCCCGGTACGGAATCGTCTGGGGCGCCATGGGCGCGGCCCGTGCCAGTTTCGAGGCCGCGGTCGACTACGCGAAGTCGCGGGAGCAGTTCGGGCGGCCCATCGGCGGCTTCCAGCTCACCCAGGCCAAACTCGCCGACATGGCGGTCGAACTGCACAAGGGGATTCTGCTCGCCCACCATCTGGGGCGGCGTATGGACGCCGGCCGCCTGCGTCCCGAGCAGGTCAGCTTCGGCAAGCTCAACAACGTGCGGGAGGCGATCGAGATCTGCCGCACGGCCCGGACGATTCTCGGGGCCAACGGGATCTCGCTCGAATATCCGGTGATGCGGCACGCGACCAACCTCGAATCGGTGCTCACCTATGAGGGCACCGTCGAGATGCACCAGCTCGTGCTGGGCAAGGCGCTCACCGGACTCGACGCCTTCCGGTAGGCCGGTCCGGCAACCCTGCCAGGGGGCAGGGCCGGTGAGCGGCCCTGCCTCAGCTCTGGTTGAAGAAGCCGTCCGTACGGTGTCCGGCCGGGTCGCCGTTGACGATCTCCGTGTGGGCCGGGGTCAGCAGGAACACACGGGTCGAGACTCTCTCGATCGAACCGCGCAGGCCGAAGATCAGCCCTGCCGCGAAGTCCACCACGCGCTTGGCGTCGGAGGCCTCCATGGCCGTGAGGTTCATGATGACCGGCACGCCCTCGCGGAACAGCTCGCCGATGGCGCGTGCGTCCCGGAAGCTGTCCGGGGTCACCGTGCCGATGCGGCGGCCCTTCTCCTCGGCGACGTCCGAGGCCACCTTGACGCGCGGGTCGGTGACCCAGGCTTCCCCGGGCTCGTTTCCGTCGGAGTAGTCGTCGTCGTCGTAGTAACGCTCGTCTTCGTTGTCGTCGACGAGGCCAAGCCAGGCACTTGCCTTGCGTACCGATCCCATGGACGCCTCCTCTCACAGCGGTCTTTCTGCTTTCCGCATCCCTATGGTCGTCCATGATGCGGATGGCGCGCCAAGTGGATAGACGCCGCACGGGGGGTTTGTGACGGTACTGGTGCACAGCGATTCCGTCGAGAGTCCGTGTGTCCCAAGGGCCGTTTCCCAAACGGCTGCTGACTGTGAGTGAAATATGATTCTTCCCGGCGTACGGGTGATGGCCGGGGCGTACGGGTGAATGCCGGGGTCGATACGATGCCGCAGCTCAGCGTCGTCACGAAGTTCGGGGGAGCGTTGTGTTCGGAATCGTCAGGCCTTGCAGACACCGGCTCGGAGACCGGCTCGCCGGCCAGTGGACGGCGCATTTGTGCGGGCTTTGCCTCGCTCTGCGCGGGGATCACGGGCAGTTCGCCCGGATCGTCACGAATTATGACGGGCTGCTTCTCTCGGTTCTGACGGAGGCTCAGGCGGAGAGCGGGGGCGGGGCGGGCCGGCGTACGGCCGGACCGTGCCCGCTGCGCGGCATGCGCACCGCCTCCGTCGCGGACGGCGAGGGAGCCCGGCTCGCGGCGGCCGTTTCCCTGGTGCTGGCCTCGGCGAAGGTGCGCGATCACGTCACCGACGGTGACGGGCTGCTGGCCCGCAGGCCGGTGGCGCGTGCCGCGCGACGGGTCGCCGCGAGCTGGGACACGGCCGGTGCGCGGAGCGGCACCGCTGTGGGATTTGACACCTCGCTCCTGGTCGACGCGGTGGACCGGCAGGTCGGGATCGAGGCGCTGGCCGGGCCGGGGACGCCGATCCTGACGGTCACCGAGCCGACCGAGACCGCCACCGCCGCCGCCTTCGCGCACACCGCGGTCCTCGCCGGCCGGTCACGCAACGCCATACCGCTCTCCGAGGCCGGTCGGCTCTTCGGACGCCTCGCTCACCTGCTGGACGCCGTGGAGGACCTGCACACTGACGCCGCGTCAGGCGCCTGGAACCCGATCACCGCGACCGGCACCTCCCTGGTGGAGGCCAGGCGGCTGGCCGACGACGCGGTGCGCGGAGTGCGACTCGCGCTGCGCGACGCCGAGTTCACCGACGGGCAGCTCGTGCATCTGCTGCTGGTGCACGAACTGCGGCGCTCGGTGGACCGGGCGTTCGGCACGGTGCCGGTGTGCGCCGCCCACCAGGGCGGCGGTCCCTACGGGCCGCAGGGACCCCACGGACAGCAGCCGCCGGGGCCCTACGGCTCCCCGCAGCAGCCGCCTGGGCCCTACGGCTCCCCGCAGCACCCGTACGCGGGCGGTGGCGGAAACCCGTACGGCGGCGGGGCTTACGGCGGGGACGGTTTCGGCGGCGGCGGTTTCGGTGGTGGCGCTCCCGTGCCGCAACCGCCCCGCCGGCGTGGGTTCTGGGCCGGCTGCGGGATGTTCTGGCTGCTGTGCTGCACCTGCAAGCTGTGCTGTGCCAAGGAGTACGAGGGGCCGTGGTCCCGCAAGATGCGCGAGGGCATCTGCCGGGACTGTGACGGGTGTGACTGCTGCTGCCCCTGCGACGGCTGACCTGCCCCCTGTGGCAGGGTCGTGCGTATGACGACGGACGCATCCGAGGACTGGCGGCGGTGGCACGAGCGGCGCGTCGCGACGGTGTCGGCGCCGTACGGGCCGCTGGCGCTCATCGGCACTCACTGGCTCGAGGACTATCCGGACGGTCGACTTCCGGACATCCCCGGGTCCTGGCGGGCCGACGGTGACGCGGTCGTGCTGACCGCTGCCGAGCCGGACGGTCTCACCGTGGACGGGCGGCCCTTCGGTGGTGAGGTGCGGCTCGCGGCCGACCAGGGACCCGCGAGCGAGGCCAGGGTGGCGCACGGCGAGCGGCGCCAGGTCGTGCTGGTGCGCGAGGGGGCGTGGGGCGTGCGGGACTTCGACCCGAAATCCTCCGCACGCCGGGCGTTCGGTGGCCTGCGCGTCACTCCGTTCGACCCGCGCTGGGTGGTGCCGGGGCGCTTCACGCCGTACGGCACCGGCCGTACCGTCCGGGTGCCGAACGCCGACGGACGGGAGCGCGGGCTCGGGCTCGCCGGGGAACTGGCCTTCGTACTGGAAGGGCGGGAACGGACCCTTCAGGTGACGCTCCGGGACGACGGCTCGCTGTGGGCCGTGTTCGCCGACGCCACCAGCGGGAACGGCAGTTACCGCTTCCGGTTCCTGTATCCGGCCGCGCCGGACGCCGAGGGGCTGACCACGGTCGACTTCAACCGGGCGCTGCTGCCGCCGTGCGCCTTCGCCGACCACTTCGTCTGCCCCTTCCCGCCGCCGGGGAACACGCTGGACACCGGGATCGCGGCGGGGGAGCGCGCGCTGGTGTGAGGTTGCGCCGGGAGGGGGGAAGGGCGGCCTCTTCGGCACTTCGTAAAGATCCATCAAAGGCGGGAGTCCGAAAGGCACTCTTGCGCCGACCGGCCGTTCGGCCGAATACTCCCCCTCAGCGCTTGTCAGGGGCACGGCGTGTTCGGAATCCGGACGGCCGGTCCCAGGCTGCGCCTCACGGGCCCGAAACCCCACGAGGGCCCCCGACTTCCTTTGTGGAGGAACGAAAAGTGAGGATCAAGCGCACCACCCCCCGCAGTGGCATTTCGAGACGGACCCGGCTGATCGCCGTTTCCACCGGCCTCGTTGCCGCCGCAGCGATCGCGATCCCCAGCGCGAACGCCTCCGACACCCCCACCACCTTCAGCGCCGCCGAGCTCAAGAGCGCCGGCGGCTCCTTGCTGAAGGCCGACGTCCCGGGCACCGCCTGGGCCGTCGACAGCAAGACCAACCGCGTGCTCGTGACCGTGGACAGTACGGTCACGCAGGCCGAGATAGCGAAGATCAAGCAGCAGGCCGGCGGCAACGCCGACGCGCTCACGATCAAGCGCACCCCGGGCAAGTTCAGCAAGCTCATCCAGGGCGGCGACGCCATCTATGCGAGTAGCTGGCGCTGCTCCCTCGGCTTCAACGTCCGTGCCAGCAACGGCACCGAGTACTTCCTGACCGCCGGTCACTGCACCGACGGCGCGGGCACCTGGTACTCCAACTCCGGCCGCACCACGGTCATCGGCTCGACCGCCGGCTCCAGCTTCCCGGGCAACGACTACGGCCTCGTGCGCTACAGCGGGTCCGTCAGTCGTCCCGGCACCGCCAACGGCGTGGACATCACGCGTGCGGCCACCCCGAGCGTGGGCACCACCGTCATCCGCGACGGCTCCACGACCGGGACGCACAGCGGCCGTGTCACCGCCCTCAACGCCACCGTCAACTACGGCGGCGGGGACATCGTCTCCGGCCTGATCCAGACCACCGTCTGTGCCGAGCCCGGTGACTCCGGCGGTTCGCTCTACGGCAGCAACGGCACGGCGTACGGTCTGACCTCGGGCGGCAGTGGCAACTGCTCCTCCGGTGGCACGACGTTCTTCCAGCCCGTCACGGAGGCCCTGAGCGCCTACGGCGTCAGCGTGTACTAGGCCCTGGCGGCAGTTCGAGGCACTTCTCTTCGCAGTACTTCTCGTGGCCCCCGCTCGCATCGCGTGCGGGGGCTTCGTGTTGCGTGTGGGGGCTTCGTGTTGTGTATGGGTGCTTCGTGTTGTGTACGGGTCCCCCGGTTCGGTTCCGGCCCCGCGTGGGCCGCCTTCGTGTCTCTCTCCGAACAGGCCTCGGGAGGGGCGAAATTCAGCCACGTGCAGACGTCACAGAGTGGGCACACATTACTCACGCGTAATGTTTGCACTGTGAACGCAAGGGAGTTGGGTCCGATTTGATCGTGGACGGTCAAAATGAGGCGGCGTGCGAAGCGCTGTCTACGCGCGTCTCGAAGTCACCCTTGTGTGCTCCCTGTCGTCCTCGGAATAGTGGGCGCTCGTCAACGAAGCCTTCCGGCTCGTGAGGTCCCCACAACCTCTCGTGCCGACCCCCCACAGGAGGACGAAAGTTGAAGCACCGACGCATACCCAAGCGGCGTGCAGCCGTGGCAGGTGCGGGCATCGCCGCGCTGGTCGCCGCGGGAGTGACGTTCCAGACCGCGAACGCCAGTGAGACCCCTGAGGCGTCCGCGCCCCGGACCCTGTCGGTCACCGCGGCCGGAAAGCTCGCCTCGTCGCTGGCCGAGGACCTGGGCGGCGACGCGGCCGGGACGTACTACGACACCAAGAGCAAGAGCCTCGTGGTGAACGTGCTCGACGAGAGCGCGGCCCAGGCCGTGGAGAAGGCCGGTGCCAAGGCGAGAGTCGTGGCGAACTCCCTCGCCGAACTCAAGAGCGCCCGCGGCGCGCTGAAGAAGGACGCGACGATCCCCGGGACCGCCTGGGTGACCGACCCGACCACGAACAAGGTCGTCGTGACCGCCGACCGTACGGTCTCCAAGGCCGAGTGGGCGACACTGACGAAGGTCGTGGACGGGCTCGGGGCGAAGGCCGAACTCAAGCGGTCCAAGGGGGAGTACAAGCCCTTCGTCGCCGGTGGCGACGCGATCACCGGTGGCAGCGGGCGCTGCTCGCTGGGCTTCAACGTGGTCAAGGGCGGTGAGCCGTTCTTCCTGACCGCGGGTCACTGCACCGAGGGCATCTCCACGTGGTCGGACTCCAGCGGCAAGGAGATCGGCACCAACGCGGACTCCCAGTTCCCGGACAACGACTACGGGCTGGTCAAGTACACCGCGGAGGTCGACCACCCGAGTGAGGTGAACCTGTACAACGGGTCCGCCCAGAAGATCTCGGGCGCCGCGGACGCGACCGTCGGCATGGCGGTCACCCGGAGCGGGTCGACCACGCAGGTGCACGACGGCAAGGTCACGGGGCTGGACGCCACCGTGAACTACGGCAACGGCGACATCGTGAACGGGCTGATCCAGACCGACGTGTGCGCGGAGCCGGGTGACAGTGGCGGGTCGCTGTTCTCCGGGGACAAGGCGGTCGGCCTCACGTCCGGCGGCAGCGGTGACTGCACCTCGGGCGGGGAGACGTTCTTCCAGCCGGTGACCGAGGCGCTGTCGGCTACCGGGACGCAGATCGGCTGACACATGAGTGTGTGAAGTCCCGCCCCTTGTGCGAGGGGCGGGACTTTTGCGTGCCGTCTCGCCGGGTGGGGGTGCGCGTCTTCGCCTTGCGCGGGGTGGGGGTCGGGGCCGTGTCGGGGGGTGTCCGTCCTCGGAACGTCGCGATGGGCTTGCACGCCGACCGACTGTTCGTTGACGCGACAACCGCTGCGGGCGGACACCCCCCGACACGGCCTTGCGTCCGACGGCGGGTGCGGGGCCCGCTGTGATTACGGCGTCGCCTTCGCGCGCTTGCGTACGGTGGCCGCTGCCATGGTGATCGCGGCTCCTGCTACGGCCCATGCCGCCAGTACGAGGAGGGGGCCGGTCATCGCGTTGTTGTCGAAGTAGGCGATGGAGCGGGTCGACCAGGTGCCGGCGCCCGGGGGCAGGGCCGGGCCGATCGCCTTCCAGAAGGGTGGCAGGAGGGGTGGGGGCAGGGCGCCGCCCGCGCTGGGGTTGCCGAGGATGACCACCAGCAGGATGACCAGGCCGATGCCGATCGTGCCGAAGACGCCCTGGAGGGCGAGGGTGGCCGCGCCCACGGCGAAGATGATCAGGGTGCCCAGGCCCCAGAGGGCCGCGGTGCTGCCCGGCAGGGCGTCCAGGATCGGGCCGGTGATGAGGGCGCCGCCGAGACCGCCGATGATCGCGACCAGGGCCATGACCGCGAGGCGGATCGCGGCGCGGGTGGGGTTGGAGGGTTTCGCCCCGGCGCTGAGGGCCAGGGCCGCGGCGCCCAGGTAGCCGCCGACGCACCAGCCGATCACCAGGTAGAAGGACGAGAGCCCGTTGGGGTCGTGGGGCGCGGACGGGATCACGTCGATCGTCCGGACGGTGCGCCGCTCGGACTTCTCCAAGGTGCTGACGAGGGCCGTCAGCGTCGTGGAGAGGATCCTGCCGCCGCCCGAGGCGACCAGGAGGGTGTCGGCGCCGGCTCCGGGAGCGATGATCAGGGCCGCGTCGATGTCGCGGTGGGCGAGCTGGGTGCGGGCCGCTGCCGCGTTCGGCAGGGCGCGGGGGTCCAGGGGGGAGTCGGGGAGCTGTTCGAGTCGGGCGACCGCCTGGCCGGCCACGGCCTGTGGGGCGACCACGCCGAAGGGCACGTCCTTGGGCTTCGGGTCATGCAGTGCTCCCACGTACGAGGCGATGAACAGCAGCTGGAGCGCGATCACGCCGACGACGAGCAGGGTGGCCCGCGGCGTGACGGCGTCTCTCACCTCAGCGAGGAACGAGCTGTGCGGCATGCCTCCACGGTCGGGGGGTTCGTGGTGTTTCCGCAGGTGGGGCGGGGCCGAACGGATGTCGCACATACATTCGAGGATGGGGGTATGGTGGGGGTGAGGTAGCTGGGAACAGATGTTCGAGAGCTGGTGTGGCTCACGAGTGCGGGAGGTGCGTGTGCCGGGGTTCACGCATCTGCACACCGTCTCCGGATTCTCGTTGCGTCATGGAGCCACGCACCCGGAGCGGCTGGCCGAGCGTGCCTCCGAGCGGGGGATGGACGCCCTGGCGCTGACCGATCGCGACACGCTCGCCGGCGCGGTCCGGTTCTCGAAGGCCTGCGGCAAGGCGGGGGTCCGGCCGCTGTTCGGGGTCGATCTGGCGGTGGCGGGTGTGGAGCCCTTGGTCGAGCGGCGACGGCGGACGCCGGTGCGGGGTGGTGCCTTTGTCGACGAGTCGGCTCCCCGCGTGACCTTTCTCGCCCGGGACGGTGCCCGGGGGTGGGGCGAGCTGTGCCGGCTCGTCTCGGCCGCCCATGAGGGGGAGGGGACGCCCCTGCTGTCCTGGGGGCGCAATCATGCCGAGGGGCTGACCGTGCTGCTCGGGCCCGCGTCGGACGTCGGGCGTGCCCTGGCCGCGGGACGGCCCGACCGGGCGGCGCGACTGCTCGCGCCCTGGCGGGACGTCTACGGCGACGGCCTGCGGCTGGAGGCCGTCTGGCACGGCCGGGAGGGTACCGGGCCGGGGTCGCTGCGGCTGGCCGCCCGTACCGTCGGGTTCGCCGCCGAGCAGCGCATCCGGCCCGTGCTCACCAACGCGGTGCGGTACGCCGACCCGGGTCTCGGGCCGGTCGCCGACGTGCTGGACGCCGCCCGGCGGCTGGTGCCCGTCGATCCGGCCAAGGGGCTGGACTCCGGCCAGGCCTGGCTCAAGGGTGCCGGGGACATGGCCGGGGTGGCGGAGCGGATCGTGGAGGCCGCGGGATTCCGGCGGGAGACCGCTCACCGGCTGGTGGAGCAGACGCAGGCCACGGCCGCCGAATGCCTGGTCGACCCCGAGGACGATCTCGGGATCGGTACCGTCCACTTTCCCGAGCCGCATCTGGTCGGCGCCGGGCGCCGCACCGCCCAGCGGACGCTGGCCTCGCGGGCGGCGGCCGGAATGGTGCTGCGCGGGTACGACCGGCAGCGGGAGTACTGGGAGCGGATGCACCACGAGCTGGACATCATCGCCCACCACGGGTTCGCCTCCTACTTCCTGACCGTCGCCCAGGTCGTGGACGACGTCCGGGAGATGGGCGTCCGGGTCGCAGCCCGGGGGTCCGGGGCCGGGTCTCTCGTCAATCACCTGCTCGGCATCGCGCACGCCGATCCGATCGAGCACCGGCTGCTGATGGAGCGGTTCCTGTCGAAGGAGCGGGTCGTGCTGCCCGACATCGACATCGACGTGGAGTCCGCGCGCCGGCTGGAGGTCTACCGCGCGATCATCGACCGGTTCGGCACCGAGCGGGTCGCGACGGTCGCGATGCCGGAGACGTATCGCGTACGGCACGCCATCCGTGATGTGGGGGCCGCCCTGTCCATGGACCCGGCCGAGATCGACCGGGTCGCCAAGGCCTTTCCTCATATCCGGGCGCGGGATGCCCGTGCGGCACTGGAGGAGTTGCCCGAGCTGCGCGCGCTGGCCGGGGAGAAGGAGAAGTACGGGAGGCTGTGGGAGCTGGTCGAGGCGCTGGACGCCCTGCCGCGCGGGGTGGCCATGCACCCGTGTGGGGTCCTGCTGTCGGATGCCTCGCTGCTCGCGCGTACGCCGGTCATGCCGACCAGTGGCGAGGGCTTCCCGATGTCCCAGTTCGACAAGGACGACGTCGAGGACCTCGGGCTGCTGAAGCTCGATGTGCTGGGCGTGCGGATGCAGTCGGCCATGGCGCACGCGGTCGGGGAAGTGGAGCGGGTGTCGGGCGTCCGGGTGGATCTGGACGCCCTGGCGCCGGGCGATCAGGAGACGTACCGGCTGATTCAGTCCACCGAGACGCTCGGGTGCTTCCAGATCGAGTCGCCCGGGCAGCGGGATCTGGTCGGGCGGCTCCAGCCGGCCACGTTCCACGATCTCGTCGTCGACATCTCGCTGTTCCGGCCCGGGCCGGTCGCCGCCGACATGGTGCGGCCGTTCATCGAGGCGCGGCACGGGCGGGCGCCGATCCGGTATCCGCATCCGGACCTGGAGGAACCGCTGCGGGACACGTACGGGGTCGTCGTCTTCCACGAGCAGATCATCGACATCGTCGCCATCATGACCGGCTGCGGGCGCGGCGAGGCCGACCGGGTGCGGCGCGGGCTGTCGGACCCGGAGTCGCAGGCGCGGATCAAGGTGTGGTTCGCGCGGCACGCGGCGGCCCGGGGGTATGAGGCGGACACGGTTCAGCGGACCTGGGAGATCGTCGAGGCCTTCGGGTCCTACGGCTTCTGCAAGGCGCACGCGGTCGCCTTCGCCGTGCCGACCTACCAGTCGGCGTGGCTGAAAACGCATCATCCGGCTGCCTTCTACGCCGGGCTGCTCACGCACGATCCCGGGATGTACCCCAAGCGGCTGCTGCTGGCGGACGCGCGGCGCCGTGGAGTTCCCGTGCTGCCGTTGGATGTGAACGCGTCGGGTGTCGCACACCGTATCGAACTGGTGTCCGGTAAATGGGGGCTGCGGCTGGCCCTCTCCGATGTGCACGGCATCAGCGAGGCCGAGGCGGCGCGGATCGCCGAGGGCCGGCCGTACGCCTCGCTGGTCGACTTCTGGGAGCGGGGCAGGCCCAGCCGTCCGGTGGCCCAGCGGCTCGCACAGGTGGGAGCGCTGGACGCGTTCGGCGCCAACCGCCGTGATCTGCAACTGCATCTGACCGAGCTGCACCGGGGCGCTCGGGGCTCGGGCGGTGGCCAGTTGCCGTTGGCCGGAGGGCGGAAGACCGCACCGGCCGGGCTTCCCGACCTCACCTCCTCGGAGCGGCTCAGTGCCGAGCTGGGCGTGCTGTCCATGGACGCCTCGCGCAATCTGATGGACGACCACCGTGGCTTCCTCGACGAGTTGGGCGTCGTCTCGGCGCGGCGGCTGCGCGAGGCCCGGCACGGCGAGACCGTGCTGGTCGCGGGCGCCAAGGCGGCCACCCAGACGCCGCCGATCCGGTCCGGCAAGCGCGTCATCTTCTCCACCCTGGACGACGGCACGGGCCTGGTCGACCTCGCCTTCTTCGACGACTCCCACGACACCTGCGCCCACACCGTCTTCCACTCCTGGCTGCTGCTGGTGCGCGGGGTGGTGCAGCGCCGCGGTCCGCGCAGCCTCAGCGTGGTGGGCGCCGCCGCCTGGAACCTCGCGGACCTGCTGGAAGTGCGCCGGGAGGAGGGGCTGGAGGGGGTCGCGGCCCGGCTGGCCGGGCCCGGACCCGGCTCCGGTGACTCCGGAGAGGAGGGATCCGGCGACGGTGGTTCCGGCGACGGTGGTTCCGGCGACGGCGGTTCCGGTGACGGCGGCGAGGGAGCCGTGCGGCGGCGCCTCGCCGGGTCGGACGGTGTGCCCGCGCCGACCGGTTCCGCGGCCAAGGATCCGATGGAGCGGCGGAAGATCCGTATGTCCACGGGGTACGAGATGCACCCCTGGGCCGATCTGCGTCCGGCGGGCGAAGAGCCCGCGAACACAAGGAAGTTGTGGCACCAGAGCCCGGGGAGTGCGGGATGACCATCCTCTGCGTACGTTTCCAGCTGCCTCCGACGAGCGAGGCGGACCTGCCCCCTCTGCTCGGGATGCTCGAGGAGTTCACCCCCGTCGTCCAGGCCCTGCCACCGGACGGGGCGCTGGCCGATCTGCACGGCGCCGAGCGGTACTTCGGGCGGGACGCCGTCGAACTGGCCTCGGTGATCCGGGTGCGGTCGCTCGCCCTCCACGGCGTCGACTGCGTGATCGGAGCCGGACCCGGGCCGATGCTGGCCCGGATGGCACTGCGCGAGGCCGTGCCCGGAGTGACGTGCGCGGTGCCCGACGAGCCGGACGCCATCGCGGAGTTCCTCGTGGACAAGCCCGTCGCCGCACTGCCCGGTGTGGGCACCGCGACCGCCCGCACCCTGGGCGACTACGGGCTCGACACCCTCGGCCGGGTCGCCGCCGCACCGCTGTCCACACTGCAGCGGCTGATCGGTGCGAAGGCCGGCCGCGAGCTGCGCGAGAAGGCGAACGGCCTCGACCGCGGCCGGGTCGTGCCCACCGCCGTCTCCCGGTCCCTGGCGGCGGAACGCCCCTTCGGGCGCGACGAACTGGACCCCGACCGGCACCGCAGGGCGCTGCTGTCGGCCGCCGAGGAGATCGGCGCCCGGCTGCGCGCCCTGGAGAAGGTCTGCCGCACGCTCACCCTCACCGTGCGCTACGCCGACCGGTCCGCCACCACCCGCAGCCGCACCCTGACCGAACCGACCGCACACTCCCCGGCGCTGACCAGGGCCGCGTACGGCATGTACGAGGCGCTCGGGCTGCAGCGGGCCCGGGTGCGGGCCATCGCCCTGCGCGCCGAGGGGCTCGACCCCGCCGACCGGGCCTCCCGCCAGCTGACCTTCGACCCGGTGGACGAGAAGGTCCGCCGTATCGAGGAGATCGCGGACCAGGCGCGGGCGAAGTTCGGGCCGCGGGCGGTGATGCCCGGGGGACTAGGGGGGCGGGCGGCGTAGCCCCCTGCCCGTGACGTCAGTTGGCCCACGGCGGCACGATGCGGGTGCCGTCGGCCAGCCGCGCCTCCAGGCCGATGGACGTGGTGACCCAGGAATACGCGGTGCGGTCGGTCGGGTTCTCGACGGTCAGGGTGGTGCCGGGGTTGATGATCACCGTGTCGCCCGCGGCGATCCGCTCGGTGCGGCCGTCGAGGGTGACCAGCAGCTCACCGTCGAGCAGATGGAAGATCTCCTCCCGGCTGACCGTGTGCGCGGGCGCCTTGAGACCGGCCGGGATCTCACCGCGCCAGGCGCACAGCTCCTTGCTGCCGCTGCCGGGGGTGGCGTACGAGACGAAACGCGCGCCGTGGATCTCGTGGATGACGGCTTCGGACGATCGGACGATGGGCACGATGCCTCCAAGTGGTCAAGTAGCTTGACTATATAGTCAAGCCACTTGACCATCGCGTCAAGGGTGTTTCAATGCATGCGTGCAGAACTCCGAGGCCATGGCCCTGTCCGCCGCCCTGCTCGCCGTCGCCGGTGGGCTCACGCAACGCATCCACGAGGGCGTGCTCGCCCGCGGCTTCGAAGGGGTGCGGCCCGCGCACGGCTTCGCCTTCGCCCGGCTCGCTCCGGACGGTGCCACGGTCACCGACCTCGCCGCCCATCTCGGGGTGACCAAGCAGGCCGCGAGCCAGCTCGTCGACGAGCTGGTGCGCAAGGGGTACGCCGAGCGGCGGCCGCACCCCGGGGACGCGCGGGCGCGACTGGTGGTGCTGACCGGGCGGGGCTGGGACTGCACGCGGGCGGCCGAAGAGGCGGCCGCGGAAGCCGTGCGGGAGTGGGGTGACCTGCTGGGGGAGCGTGAAGTGCGTTCGCTGCGGGAGCAGTTGCTGCGCATCGCTCCGCACGGGCCCGTTCGGCCCGCATGGTGACGGGGGGGCGTCGGAGCTCGCGGCGCCGAGTGCGCGGCGAGTTTTTTACTGACGCGTAACTTCCCAGTTGGGCTACTCGCCCGTAACTTGACGAGTGAACAGCATCCTCGTGATCCGGATCACAGGGCCCCGTGCCGTCGTATCCCCCTTGAGTCGCAAGGAGATCACCCGATGCTGCCCTGGAAGCGAGTGCTCGGACCCCTGTCCGCACTGCTGCTGACCGCCGCCGCCCTCACCGTCCCCGCCACCACCGCCCAGGCCGCGGGCGCCCCGAGTTCCGGCTGGAACGACTACTCCTGCAAGCCGTCAGCCGCCCACCCCCGCCCCGTCGTCCTCGTCCACGGCACCCTCGGCAACTCCGTCGACAACTGGCTGGGTCTCGCCCCCTATCTGCAGGTCCGCGGCTACTGCGTCTTCTCCCTCGACTACGGCCAGTTGGAGGGCGTCCCCTTCTTCCACGGCCTCGGACCCGCCGAGAAGTCCGCCGGACAGCTGAAGGACTTCGTCGACAAGGTGCTCGCCGCGACCGGAGCCGCGGAGACCGACGTCGTCGGGCACTCGCAGGGCGGCATGATGCCCCGCTACTACCTGAAGTTCCTCGGGGGAGCCGCCAAGGTGAACGCCCTGGTCGGCATCGCGCCCAGCAACCACGGCACCGACCTGAACGGATTCACCGAGCTGCTGCCCTACTTCCCGGGCGCGGCGGACCTGCTGTCGAAGAACACCCCCGCCCTCGCCGACCAGGTCACCGGCTCCGCCTTCCTCGCCAAGCTCAACGCGGGCGGCGACACCGTGCCCGGCGTGCGCTACACCGTCATCGCCACCAAGTACGACGAGGTGGTCACCCCGTGGCGCAGCCAGTACCTGAGCGGACCGGACGTGCGCAACGTCCTGCTCCAGGACCTGTGCGCCGTCGACCTGTCCGAGCATGTGGCCGCCGGGCTGCTGGACCGGGTCGTCTTCCACGAGGTGGCCAACGCCCTCGACCCGGGGCACGCCACACCCACCACCTGTGCATCGGCCTTCGAATGACACGTGTCACTCGTTGACACGTGTCAGAGAAACGTTTCGGGGCCTGTCCGGCCTGAGCCGCCGGACAGGCCCCGAGTCGTGGGGCGGTGGAGGTCAGCGGCCCTGTCGTCCGCCGCTCACCGTCCGGCCTCGGGCCGAGAGGAACAGTGCCGAGGCGCCCACGGCCAGCGCCGCCGCACCGCCGATCGCGACGTACGGGGTGGTGCTGTCACCGCCGGTCTCGGCGAGGTTCTTTGTGGCACCGGCGGCCTTCGGCCGGTTGGGCGCGGGCGCCGCCGCCTCCGTGCGGTCGGGCGCGGCCTTCTTCGGGGCCGCGGCCGGCGCCGCCGACGTGCTGGGGTCGTCGTCGCCGTGCCCGCGGTGCTCTATGGCCGACTTGCCGTTGCCGTCCTTGATCTGCTTCTCGCTGGGAGCGGAGGCGGACGGGGCAGGGGCCGCCGCGCCGCCTGCCGCGCCGCCACCGCCGCCGAAGCTGACGTCCGAGCAGGAGTAGAACGCCTCCGGGCTGTCCGACCGTTGCCAGACCGCGTACAGCAGGTGCTTGCCGGAGCGCTGGGGCAGCTTGCCGGAGAAGGTGTAGAAACCGCCGGTGGCGGCTGGGTCGGTGGACGTCGCGACCGGGTGCGCGAGATCCAGGTCCTTCCAGGCGAGCGGCTTGGCCGGGTTGTAGCCGGGCTTGGTCAGGTACACCTTGAAGGTGCCCTTGTGCGGGGCCGTCACGCGGTACTTGAAGGTGTGCGAGCCGCTGCGGACAGCGGTCGCGGGCCAGTCGGCGCGAGGCAGGTCGAGCCCCTTGAACTCCGCGTTGTTCGCGCTGCAGAGCTTGCCGTCCGGTATGAGCCGCTGGTGCCGGCCGCCCGCGTCGCCGATGCGGATGCCGTTCCAGTCGTAGAGGGCCTGGGTGCCGCCCGCCGCGACCGCCGCCTTGCACGCGGCCGACTTCGGGCTCTCGGGGCCCTCGGCGTAGCACTGCGAGACCCGGCTGACCGGGTCGCCCATGGAACCGTGCGCGGCGGCCGGCGTGGCGGCCAGTGCGGTCAGGGCGAGCGGGAGGCTGCCGAGGGCGGCGACGGAGGCGACCTTGCGGCGTGCGGGCATGCGGGAACTCCTCGAAACGGTGCATGGGGCAGGTCCGGGCCGACGTGGGCCGGAATCCCGTGGGGTGCTTTCGAAGCTAGCCCCTGAGAACCGCGAAATCGCCTGCTGGAGGGCGGGTGGAGGAGATCCTTATGGCCCGCTTAAGGGAGTGTTCGGACTGGCATCAGGCAGGTAGCGTCGCGGCATGGCAGACGACGAGATCCGACCGGCCCGCGCCGCCGACGTACCGGTCGTCGCGGAAGTGGTCGACGCGGCCTTCCGCCCCTACATCGAGCGCATCGGGCGGGTGCCCCAGCCCATGGAGGAGGACCACGCGGCGAACGTGGCCGCGGGCAAGGTGTTCGTGACGGGCGATCCCGTCACCGGGCTCGTCGTGGTCGAGGCGTACGGCGACCACCTCTTCCTCGACACCATCGCCGTCCACCCCGCCGCGCACGGCAGGGGAGTGGGGCGGCGGCTGCTCCGATTCGTCGACGCACACGCGCGTACCCTCGGCCTGCCCGAGGTCCGGCTCTACACGAACGCGCTGATGTGGGAGAACCAGCGGATCTATCCGAAGTACGGCTACGAACTCGTGGAGCGCCGTGTGGAGGGTCCCTACGACCGTGTCCACTACCGCAAGCGGCTGCTCTGAGCGTCGCGTCTCATGGCCGGCGCCGGCCGCTCAGGCCTCCGGCCACCAGGTGCGTGCGATGTCCTTGCGGACCTCCGGGCGCCCGGAGGGACGCTCGTCGGCCTCCTCGCGGACCCGGCGGACGTCCGACTTCTTCAGGGGCTTCTGCACGGTCACACGGCGCATGGCTGCCTCCTCGAGGGTCTACCGGGTTCCGCGTTCTCACGGAGGTAGACCTTTCGGGGGAGGGTTGCTCATCGCTCCCGGTCTGTCAGTGGCGGCAGTCACGATCCGGTTGTCAGTGGCGGGTGTCACTCTGGGGCCCATGACGAACGTGGACTGGGACGCCGAGGCCGCCTCCTTCGACGAGGAGCCGGACCACGGCCTGCGCGACCCCGAGGTGCGCCGTGCCTGGGCCGGGCGGCTGCGCGACTGGCTGCCGGCCCGCGCGGGCGACGTACTCGACCTCGGCTGCGGCACCGGCAGCCTGTCACTCCTCGCGTCCGAACAGGGGCACCACGTGACGGGCGTGGACCTCTCCCCGGCGATGGTGACGCGCGCCCGGGAAAAACTCGCCGGGCGCGACGCCGTGTTCCTCGTCGGTGACGCCGCCGCACCGCCGGTCGGGGAGCAGCGCTTCGACGCCGTGCTCGTCCGGCACGTCCTGTGGGCCCTGTCCGACCCCGCCCGCGCCCTCGGGCACTGGCGCGGACTGCTGCGGCCGGGCGGACGGCTGGTGCTGGTCGAGGGCGTGTGGGGGAGCACCGAGCCGGTCGGCATACCCGCGGAGCGGCTCACCGGCCTGCTCGCCCCGATCGCCGGACGGGTGCGCGTGGAGCGGCTCTCCGACGATCCGATGCTGTGGGGCGGGCCGGTGACGGACGAGCGGTACGCGCTGGTCGCGGAGATCGGCGACTCAGGCCAGGAGGGCCGTGAAGCCGCCGCCGCGGGCCAGTGACTCCAGTTCGTCGAGCGCGGCCAGCGCGGCGGACGCCGCCTCCGGGTCCGACTCGCCGAGGCCGCTCTCGGCGAACTCGTCCTCGTCGAGGCGCCGTACGTCCGTGCCGTCCGCGGAGCGCCACAGGTCCAGGTCGAGGTCCTCCACCACGAGCTCCGGGCCGGAGCGCCGGACGGGGCGGGTGACGTCGCAGTACCAGCCCTTCAGCGCGCCCGTGGCGGAGCGGACCTCCTTCACCGCGTACCACCGGTCGCGCCAGTAGTACTCCGTGAAGACGTCCCCGGGCTCGAAGCGGACGAACCCGAAGTCGCGGACGCCGGAGCCTGCCCACGCGGCGCGCACCGCCACGCGCGTGCCGTCGTCCGCCAGCAGCTCGCCGCTGTAACGGATCTTCGTACGCCCCGCCTTGACGAGGACGACGTCCAGCTGGGGGTTCCCGCCGGCCGGCTGCGGGTTCCGGTCAGCCGAGTTCGCGGACATGACGCACTTCCTTCGCGCAGATCTCATAGCCGAACCACTTGTTGATGGCGATCATCGGCTCGTTCCCCGTGTCGTTGCCCGTGAACGCCTCCGTGCACCCCGCCGCGCGGGCGCGGTGCAGCGAGTCGTTCTTGGCGAGCTTCGCCAGGCCCCGGCCGCGGAACTCCCGGGCGGTGCCGGTCATCGCGGTGGCATAGCGGGAGTCGCCGTCCGTGTAGGCCACGCTGAAGGCGGCGGGCCGGCCGTCGACGAGCACGACGGTGGTCAGGTCGCGGTTCAGCAGCGGGTGCTTCCAGTGTTCCTCGAGCCAGGCCTCGTAGTCCGTGAACTCCACGTCGATGTCGCTCGGTTCGTCCGACGACGTCGCCGCGTCCAGTTCGAACACGGGGCGCGGGTCGTCCGCGAAGTCGGCGGCGGTGCGCAGCTCGACGCCGGACGGCGGCGCCTGCCGGGGCGGGAGCGTGCCGCCCGCCAGGTCCAGGCGCAGGAACCAGGCGGAGCGGCTGGCCCGGAAACCGTGCCGCTCGGCGAAGGCGCGGTTGTCCGGCTCGTCCAGGACCCAGGCGAACAGCTTCGTCACGCCCAGACGGCCCAGGCGCTCCTCCGCCGTGCGCAGCAGCAGCGAACCGGCGCCGCGCCTCCTGCGGTCGGGGCGTACGTAGATGTTGGCCGAGCCCTGGCCGGGTTCCGGACTGTCGTGGGCGACGCTGACCTGGGCGGTGCCGATGATCTCGCCGTCCTCCTCCGCTATGAGCTGCCCGAAATGGGCGTCCGGGTGGACGTGCGTCAGGGTGTGCACCACCGACTCGGGGGTGGACAACATGTAGGGCAGGGCGAGGCGGCGGGTGTCGGAGAACCCCTCGGCATCGGCTCGGACTTCGGGACGCAGGTCGCGCACGATCACGGTCATGAGGGCGCACGCTACGTGTGGAGCCTTCCGGGGTGCCTCTCATTTTCCGCCGGGTGCGCGACAATCGGCCTGTGACCTTGAAGATCGACATCGACGACAGCGCCCCGCCCTACGAGCAGGTGCGGGCGCGGATCTCCGAGCAGGCGCGCTCCGGTGCGCTGCCCGTGGGCTACCGGCTGCCGACCGTGCGGGGGCTGGCCGAGTCGCTGGGCCTCGCCGCGAACACGGTCGCCAAGGCGTACCGGGCACTGGAGGCGGACGGGGTGATCGAGACGCGGGGCCGCAACGGCACGTTCGTGGCCGCCGCCGGATCGGCGGCGGACCGCGAGTCGGCCTCGGCCGCCCAGGCCTACGCGGAGCGCGCCAGGAGGCTCGGGCTCACGGAGGCCGATGCACTGGCGGCGGTACGGGACGCCCTGCGGGCGGCTTACGGGCAGTAGGGCGTCGGGCTGCTGGTCGGGTTGGGCTGCTGGTCGGGTTGGGCTGTCGGCCGGGCGCGGGCCGGTGGGGGTTGGTCGCGCCCAGGCGGCGCAGCCGCACATCGATACAGCCCCGCGCCCCCTGGGCGACGCCCTCAAGGGGCGCGGGGAACTGCGCGACCGGCCGGAACGGCGCCGCAGCCGACTTACGGCCTCCCGCCGCACACCGTCGTGGCGAGCGCCGCCGCGGCGCAGAGGGAGACCCGGTTCAGCCGGCCCGCGCCAGACGCTCGGGCGTCCGCGTGATGTCCAGCCCCGCAGACCTCCCCGCCCGTGCGAACGCCATCGCGTCCTCGACCGCCGCGCCGCCCGGGTCGTTGTTGAAGTACGCGTAGACGTCCTCCCCGCCGGTCCAGGTCGTGGCGATGCGGTCGAGCCAGGTGGCCAGCGAGCGCCGGCCGTAGCGCGGCCACGGCTCGGCACGGCCCTGGTGGAAGCGGACGTAGCCCCAGTCGGCGGTGCGCCACAGCGGCGTCGCCGGGCGGGTTAGGACGTCGGCCCAGCACAGGGCGGCGCGCCGGGACTCCAGGACGCGGCGGATCTCCGGTGTCCACCAGGAATCGTGACGCGGTTCGACCGCGACCCGGGCCGACGCCGGGAAGCAGGCCAGGCACGCGTCCAGCAGGCCCGGGTCGGCGCGCAGCGTGGGCGGGAGCTGGAGCAGGACCGGGCCGAGGCGGTCGCCGAGCCCCGCCGCGCGGCTCATCAGCCGGTGCACAGGCTCCCCGGGTTCCTTGAGCCGCTTGATGTGGGTCAGATAGCGGCTCGCCTTGACCGCGACGACGAAGTCGCCGGGCACCCGCCGCCCCCAGTCCTCGAACGTCTCCCGGGCCGGCAGCCGGTAGAAGGCGTTGTTGATCTCGACGGTGGCGAAGTGCCGCGTGTACTCCTCCAGCCACAGCCGCATCGGCAGCCCGGACGGGTACAGGACGTCCCGCCAGTCCTTGTACTGCCACCCGGACGTGCCGACGAACAGGGTCATACCCCTATCAAAGCACCAGCCCTCGCTACGCGTCGGAGCGCGTGTGGAAGCGGTAGCACAGCAGCAGGAAGACGGCCGCCGTGACCAGCACCGACGTGATGACCACGGGGCGGACGTCGTCGCCGGTCTGGCTGTAGAGGAAACCCAGTGCGGCGCCGGCGAACGCCGCCCGGAGCAGGGCGTGCAGGGCGTGCAGGTCCCGCCTGAGGCGCCGGGTCGCCTGGACCACGGCGATGCACAGGACCATGAAGGCGAGCGCGCTCCACACGCCCGACGCCACGTCCGGCCCGGTGATCGGACCGCCGTGACGCCGGTTCACCGCGACCCAGTTGCCGTAGACGACACCGAGCACGACGGGCAGGACCCATCGCGCGACACGGTGGACGGGTTCGCTGAACACGGCGGGCGCCGGGTGCGCCATCAGAGCCTCCCTGGTCCGTACGGAGCTCGGCGTCGCTCCGTCGCACACCTTGGCACGCCTGGGTAACAGGCAGGTGAGAGGCGGTTGTGACCGGAACCGGCGGGGGTTCCGCGACGGACGCCGGCGCTCGGCCCGCCACGGATTCCGGCGGTCGGCCCGCCATGGATTCCGGCGCTCGGCCCACCGCGAACCCGGCGGTCGGCCCGCCGCGAACCCGGAAGTCGGCCCGCAGCCGAGCCCGGCGGTCGACTCGCCGCAGACCCCGGCGGTCGGCCCCGTTACAGATACAGCCCCGCGTCCACGCCCCCGCGCGGCTCGGGGAGGGCCGTGGGGGACGTGCCGCGGCGCAGTGCGTACAGCTCCGCCAGCGTCGCGCCCTCGCGGCCGACGCCGTCCTCCCGGCCCAGCCAGTCCACCGCCTCGGAGCGGGTCAGCGGGCCGACCTCGATCCGGGCGAGGCAGCGGCCGGGGCGGACGACGGCCGGGTGCAGGCGCTCCAGGTCCTCGTTGGTCGTGACACCGACCAGGACGTTGCGCCCCTGGCCGAGCAGGCCGTCCGTCAGGTTCAGCAGCCTCGACAGGGCCTGGCCCGCCGTGTGCTTGGCCTCGCCGCGGATCAGTTCGTCGCAGTCCTCCAGGAGCAGCAGCCGCCAGCGGCCCTTGCCGGTCGTGTCCTCCTCGCCGATGGCGATGTCCATGAGGTAGCCGACGTCGGAGAAGAGCCGCTCGGGGTCCAGGACGCAGTCCACCTGGCACCAGTCGCGCCAGGACCGGGCCAGCGTCCGCAGCGCCGAGGTCTTGCCGGTGCCCGGCGGGCCGTGCAGCAGCAGGAGACGGCCCGCGATGTCCTCGGGGGTCGTCTTCATCAGGCGGTCCATGGCGTCCGCCACCGGCGCGGTGTAGTTGGGCCGGACCTCGTCCCAGGTGCCCGCGGCGATCTGGCGGGTGGTGCGGTGCGGGCCACGGCGCGGGGAGACGTACCAGAAGCCCATCGTGACGTTCTCCGGCTGCGGTTCGGGCTCGTCCGCCGCGCCGTCCGTGGCCTGGTCGAGGATCTTCTTCGCGAGCTCCTCGCCGGTCGCCGTCACGGTGACGTCGGCGCCCCGGTTCCAGCGGGAGACCAGCAGCGTCCATCCGTCGCCCTCGGCGAGGGTCGCGCTGCGGTCGTCGTCCCGGGCGACGCGCAGCACCCGGGCGCCCGGCGGCATCAGCGTCGCCCCGGACCGCACACGCTCGATGTTCACCGCGTGGGAGTAAGGCTGCTCGCCCGTCGCGAAGCGGCCGAGGAACAGCGCGTCGACGACATCGGACGGAGAGTCGGAGTCGTCGACGTTGAGCCGGATCGGCAGCGCCTCGTGCGGGTTTCCAGACATGCCGCCATGATCCGGCACGGGGACGCCGCGTGCACCCGGTTTCCGCGTGCACGCGGCATGTCGTCCCCGCGCAGGTCAGCCCCCGGCGCGGGAGACCGTCCGGCGCGTCTGCCGGGCCCTGCGGACCACGGCGTACCCCTTGGTCAGCACACGGTCGGCGGCGAACGTACGGGCGATCGCGCGCCCCTCGACCAGCCGCTCGAACTCCCCGATGCCCGTGCTGCGACGCACCGTCACCCGGCGCAGCGCGTAAGGCCCCTGAGCACGCCGCGCGAGGCCGTTGCCGACGGCGAGGGCCTGGGCCCAGCCCGTCTCGCGCACCGCTCGCCGGACCCGGCGGCTGGAGTAGCCGTAGGGGTAGGCGAACGACGCCGGTACGGTGCCCAGCTGGTCCGAGACGATCTCCTTGCAGTGGATCAGCTCGAACCGCAGTGTGGCGTCGGAGACCTGGTCGAGCTGCGGGTGGCTGTGACTGTGCCCGCCGATCTCGACGCCGGCCGCCGCGAGGTCGCGGACCTGGTCCCAGTCCAGCATGGTGTCCAGGCCGCCGCCGGTGTCGTGCGGCCCCCTGAGCCACCCGGTCGAGACGAACAGGGTGGCCGCGAAGCCGTGCTTGGCGAGCGCGGGGAGGGCGTGCCGGTGCACGCCCTCGTAGCCGTCGTCGAAGGTGATCAGGACCGGCCGCTCGGGCAGCGCACGGCCGGTGCGCCAGCACGCCGCCAGTCCGGCAGTGGTGAGCGGGCTGAGCCCCCGGTCGGCGAGCACCGCCATCTGCTCGGCGAACGCCTCCGGGGTCACGGACAGGGCGCGTGTCTCCTCGTTCGGATCGGTCGAGACCGCGTGGTACATCAGGATCGGGACGCGGGCGTCACTCACGGGCCGTCACCTCCACCTCGGGAACCTGGAACGTGGTCCCGCCCCGGCGTGCCCGGACGCTGCCGACGACGTAACCGCCCGCCGCCGTCAGCACCCCGGCCACGATCGCGCCGGCCCGTCCCGCACCGCCCGACCGGGCCAGCAGGGCGTCCCGCAGGCCCCGGGCCACCCCGGCGGGCAGGACCCGCGTGGCGTACCGGCGCTCCGATTCCAGGCCCTTCTCCGCCCCGACGCTCCGGGCCACCAGGGCCTTGGACAGGCCCTCGGCCCAGGCGCGGCTGCGGAAGTAGCGGAAGTGCTCGCGGACCTCGGGCACCCGGTGGTGGATCACCGCCCGGTCGTCGATCAGCAGCACCGCGTCCGGCCGGGCCCGGGACAGCCGGATGCACAGCTCCGTCTCCTCGCAGCCCAGCGGGCGTTTGTCGCCGTCCCGGCCGATGCCGGTGGCGAAACCGCCCGCCGCGTCGAAGGCGCTTCGCCGGAACGAGGCGTTGCCGCCGAGCACGTTGCGCACCCGCACCCGGCCGCGCGGCAGGCCCCGGTAGGTGCAGCCCACCACCCAGTCGAACTCCTCCGGGAACCAGTCGGGCCGCCGCCCGGAGGCCCAGACCGGTTCCGTGCGCCCGCCGACCGCCATCACCCGCGGGTCGGTGTACGCCTCGGCGAAGTGCCGCAGCCAGTCGCGCTCGGCGACGGCGTCGTCGTCGAGGAAGGCCACGACCTCGCCCCGGGCCGCGGCGATTCCGGTGTTTCGGCCGGCGGACAGGCCGCGGGGGCCCGCGTTGGCGAGCACCCGCACCACGGCACCGCCGGCGGTCATCGTGTGTTCGGTGTGTTCCGTGTGCTCCTTGTACTCCTTGGCCAGACGCTCCCGGAGCGTGTCGTTGTGGTCGACGACCAGCAGCGTCTCCAGGGCCGGCCGTGACTGCGCGCGGACCGAGGCGACCGCGGCGAGGATGTCCTCCCAGCGGTCCTCGGTGTACGCGCAGATCACGACGGAGATGCCGGGACCGCTCAAGACACCTCTCCCCGCATCGCGGCGGGCATCGACGACCGGGAGGAACGGCGGCGCAGCGCCCGTCGGTTGGAGCGCTCCCGCAGGATCACCTTCAGCACGCGCAGCCCGTCCCGCACGGCCCGCAGATTGCTCACGCCGTGGATGCGCAGGTACTCGTGGCTCGGGATCTCCTGCACCCTGAGGCCGGCCTTGACGACCCGGATGTTCATCAGGGTCTCGACCTCGAAGCCGGTGCAGTCGAGGTCGATCTTGTCGAGGCAGTGCCGCCAGAACGCGTTGTAGCCGTAGCACAGGTCGGTGTAGCGGGCGCCGAACTTGCGGTTGACGGCCGTGCACAGCGCCCAGTTGCCCATCTTGCGGATGAAGGTCATGTCGTCGGTGCCGCCGCCGTTGGCGAAGCGGGAGCCCTTGGCGAAGTCCGCGCCGGAGACCAGGGCGGAGACATAGCTGAGGATCTCCCCGCCGTCCGCCGAGCCGTCCGCGTCGACCATCACGATGATGTCGCCGGTGCAGGCCTGGAACCCGGTGATCAGGGCGTCGCCCTTGCCCTTGCCGCGCTGCTCGACGACCTTCACCTCGGGCCACAGCTCGCGGGCCACCTCGACGGTGTTGTCGGTGGAGTTGCCGTCGACCAGGACCACCTCGTGTATCCAGTCGGGCAGGGTCTTGAAGACGTAGGGCAGGTTCTCCGCCTCGTTCATGGCCGGGATCACCACGCTCACCGGCGGCGCGATGGCCAGGTGAGAGGAGACGGGTCGGTACTTGGAGGCGGTCGGCGGACGCTGCTGCGTCGCGGCCGGCTGCAGGACTGAGCTCATGAGTCTGGTCCCTCTCGTCCGGTGGACCGCCCCCCCAGGGCAGTCCGGATCCAGTCCGGTTCGAAAGGGGGGTTCTCACCCGGAGCACGCCGAGATGGCGAGGCATGCCGGGATGGAGCTCCGGCACGCAGGGTGAGCTGGCAAAGCTGGCCGGCCGCAAAAACGGCAGCCGACCGCGCGGCACGGCCCGGAGACCAATGCGGTCACCGAGCACGGCACCCCCCTACCGCGCCCCGCGCCGGTTCGTCGCGGTCCTTGAGCCCTCCCCTAGAGCCGCGTACTACGGACCGATGCGGGTGAGATGTATGACGGTATTGACGATTGAACCCGTATGGCAAGACCTGGAACGGCCTCTCACGTTTTTGTTGGTTTGGTCGTTGCGAGGGACCGCTCGTGCGACGCAAGTTGTACGTTTCCGTCGTATAAACATGCGTTCCCCGGAAGCGATCAGGGCCTCCGGGGAACGTGTGTTCAGGTGCGGATGTCGGTCACGGGACGATCTGCAGCAGGCGGTTCGGCGAACCGGACCCCGCGCTCGTGACCTTTCCGGTGACGGCGCCGTTCACCAGGGCCGTCGCGACCTGGGCCGGGGTCGAGGAGGTGTGACCCGCCAGGTAGACCGCCGCCGCGCCCGCGACGTGCGGGGTCGCCATCGAGGTGCCGGAAATGGTGTTGGTCGCGGTGTCGCTGGTGTGCCAGCCGGCCGTGATCGACGAGCCGGGCGCGAAGATGTCCAGGGCGGAACCGTAGTTGGAGTAGCTCGCCTTGGCGTCCGTGCTGGTGGTGGCGCCGACCGTGATCGCCTCGGCGACCCGGGCCGGGGAGGACGAGGAGGCGGAGGTGCTGCTGTTGCCCGCGGCGACGGCGTAGGTGACGCCGCCGGCTATGGAGTTGCGGACGGCGGTGTCCAGGGTGGCGGAGGCGCCGCCGCCGAGCGACATGTTGGCGACGGAGGGGCCGGAGTGGTTCCGCGTGACCCAGTCGATGCCCGCGATCACACCGGCCGTGGTGCCGGAGCCGCTGTTGTTCAGCACCCGCACCCCCACGATCTTCGCCTTCTTGGCGACTCCGTAGGTCGTGCCGGCGATGGTGGTGGCCACATGGGTGCCGTGGCCGTTTCCGTCGGAGGCGTTGTTGTCTCCGTCGACGGCGTCGTAGCCGTGTGAGGCACGGCCGCTGATCTCCTGGTGCGTGATGCGCACACCGGTGTCGATCACATAGACCGTCACACCGCTGCCCGCGCTGTCCGGGTAGGTGTAGGTGCCGGACAGCGGCAGCGAGGCCTGGTCGATGCGGTCCAGACCCCACGGGGCGTTGGTCTGGGTGGCGGCGAGCGCGACGCGCTGGTTCTGCTCGACGGAGGCCACCGCCGGGTCGGCGGCCAGCCGCCGGGCCTCGGTGGCGGACAGGGTGGCGGACCAGCCGTTCAGCGCCTTGCCGAACGTCTTGTCGACCGAGCCGCCGTACTCCTTCACCAGGCCTTTGCCCGCGGCCGAGGACGCCTTCAGGCCCGCGCTCTTCTTGAGCGTGACGAGGTAGCTGTCCTTGATCGCGGTCGGGGAGTCCGCGGCGAGCACCCGGCCCTCGGCCGGTGCGGCCTGGGCGGGAAGGGTGGTGAGCCCGCCCACGAGGGCGGCGGTCGCCAGCGAGGTCAGCGCGGCGAACCCGAGTCTCTTGCTACGCAGTTGTGCCATGCGAGGGAGTCCTCCTCTAGGCGACGCGCGCCTGGGTGGGACACGCGTCATGTGGGGGTGTGCGCGTGGTCGCGCACACGGACCGGGGAGCGTCGCGTTCCGCTCCCGGCCGGAGTAAAGCGTCGACCAACTACCGGCGTAGAACAAGAGAGTTGAGCATCAGTCAACAAATCTGTCATGAGCACGTAACAAGAGAGGTCCGGCGTGTAACGCGAGCCGTGGTGAATGCGCCAAGTGTCGGGGGAGAGGCCGAAAAGACTTGGCATGAACACTTCCTGTCAACGCGCGTCGCTGCTACGACGGTTATGGCAGAGATCCTGCTAAAGGGAGGTTCCATGAGACGTTCCCGACTTGTCGTCCTCGTGAGCTCGCTCCTCCTCGCCGTCGGTACCGCCCTCTCCGGGGCAGCGACGGCGCAGGCGTCCTCACTCGCCGCAACAGGCGGCTATGTGGCCCTCGGTGACTCCTACTCCTCCGGAGTCGGAGCCGGCAGCTACATCAGCTCCAGCGGCGACTGCAAGCGCAGCACCAAGGCCTACCCCTACCTCTGGGCAGCCGCCCACTCACCCTCGAGCTTCGACTTCACCGCCTGCTCGGGCGCCCGAACGGGTGATGTTCTGGCGAGTCAGCTCACTCCGCTCAGCGCCTCCACCGCCCTCGTCTCGATCACCATCGGTGGCAACGACGCCGGATTCGCCGACGTCATGACGACCTGTGTGACCCAGTCCGACAGCGCCTGCGTCTCCCGCATCAACACCGCCCGGGCGTACGTCGACTCCACGCTGCCCGGCAAGCTCGACAGCGTGTACTCGGCGATCCGCTCCAAGGCACCCGCCGCCCGGGTCGTCGCCCTCGGCTACCCCCGCTTCTACCAGCTCGGCACCACCTGTCTCGGCCTGTCCGAGACCAAGCGCAAGGCCATCAACGACGCCTCCGACCACCTCGACACCGCGGTCGCCAAGCGCGCCGCGGACCACGGCTTCGCCTTCGGCGACGTCCGCGCCACCTTCAACGGCCACGAGATCTGCTCCGGCGACTCCTGGCTGCACAGCGTCAGCTGGCTCAACATCGGTGAGTCGTACCACCCGAAGGCCCCCGGCCAGTCGGGCGGTTACCTGCCCGTGCTCAACAGCAACGACTGACCGCTCAGCCGGAGTCCGAATCCGCGTCCGAGTCCGCGTCCGACCCAGGGTTCGAGCCGGTCCGGGCGTCCGGATCCGAGCCGGAAGGAGAAGGGGAGGCCCCGCCCGTCGGGGTCTCCGTCTCGCACGTCACCGAGAACGGCACCGACTCGGACGTCTCCCGGACCGGCTCCCGCACCTCGACGCTGATCTCGTTCTCGAACGTCCCCGTCTGCTCCCGCGTCGTCACCCGCACCGTGTCCCGCTTCGAACGGTCGCCGCCCTCCGTGAACGACAGCGTCTTCCAGCCCCCGTCGAGCACCTGGCCGTCCTGCGTCACCCAGCGGTAGCTGACCTGGGCCGGGAGCCGCCCCACCGTGAGCGTCGCCGTGAACTCGGGCGCCTGGGCGTTCGGCGGCGGACACGGGCCCGAGTAGTCCGTGCGCCGTCCCTCCACGGCGACCTTCACCGACTGCGGGGGCGCACTGCTCTCCTTCGACTCGCTCGGGGTCGGCGACGGGCTGGACTTCTCCTTCCCGGTGTTGCGCGGCGGGCTCTTGGGGGCCGTGGGCGTGCCGTCCCCGGCCCCCTGGTCGTTGCCGTCGGAACCGTCCCCGTTGTTGAGCAGCGCGTACGTCAGCCCGCCCACCGCGAGCGCCAGCGCGGCTACGCCCGCGACCAGCACCCGGCCGGCCCGGCGGTCCCGGCCACGGCCGGTGGCCGTCGTGGTGGCACCCGCACCGGACGCCGCCGGCTGCCTGGGGTACGGCATCGGCGGTGTGGGCGCGGGCTCGCGGTGGCCCACGACCGTCGGCGGGACCGGCGGAACCGCTCGCGTGGTGTCCGCACGCGGTGAGCCGCCCGCGGCGACGACCCGCAGATCCTCCTCGGCCCGCCCGGCCGGCAGCCGCTGCTCGGGATCCTTGCGCAGCAGCCCTTCGATCACCGGGGCGAGCGGCCCGGCCCGGTACGGCGGCGGCAGCTCCTCGTCGACGATCGCCCGCAGCGTGCTCAGCGGGGTGTCGTGCCGGAAGGGGGAGTGGCCCTCGACGGCCGCGTACAGCAGCACGCCGAGCGACCACAGGTCCGACTCCGGGCCCGGCGTACGGCCCAGGGCCCGCTCCGGGGCGAGGAACTCGGGCGAGCCGATGACCTCGCCGGTCATGGTCAGCGCCGAGCTGCCCTCGACCATGGCGATGCCGAAGTCGGTGAGCACGATCCGGCCGTCGTTCGAGATCAGCACGTTGGCCGGCTTGACGTCGCGGTGCAGCACCCCGGCCTCGTGCGCGGACCGCAGCGCGGCCAGCACCTCGGCGCCGATGTGCGCGGCACGCTGTGGTGCCATCGGGCCCTCGGCGTCCAGCACCTCGGCGAGGGAGAGGCCGCGGACCAGTTCCATGACGATCCACGGGCGGCCGTCGTCCGTCGCCACGTCGTACACCGTCACCACGTTGCGGTTGGCGACCCGGGCCGCCGCCCACGCCTCCCGCTCCAGCCGCGCGTACATCCGCTGCACGTCGTCCCCCGCCAGGCCGGACGGGGCGCGGACCTCCTTGACGGCGACCTCGCGGTGCAGCACCTCGTCGCGGGCGCGCCACACCGTCCCCATGCCGCCCTCGCCGAGCGGTGCGAGGAGCCGGTAGCGGCCGGCGATCACACGGTCATGGCCCGGTTCTTCGAACACGGCGCCCCCATTCGCAGCCGGGCGAAATCTCCATGGGGTGTGTCTTCCCCACGTGGTCGGATTTCCTCACGACATCCGCTTTTCTCCGGACATCCGATGCCTCACGAACGTAACTCAGCCGAGTGCGGATGCCGCCCCCTTGAACACCAGTCCGGCTCCGAGCACCAGGACGGCGAAGGCCGAACCGAGCGGGGCGGTCCGGCGGACCAGGGCCGCCATCGGGCCCGCCGACCAGCGTGGGCGCCGGTCCAGGAGGCGGGTCATGCCGCTGCCCGCCTTGACGACCGCGTACCCGGCGGCCGTAAGGGTGAGGGCCAGCCCGACGCCGTAGGCGACGACGAGCAGCAGACCGAACCAGGCCTGCCCGAGGGCGGCGGCGCCGACCAGCACCACCACGGCGGACGGACTGGGCACGAGGCCGCCCGCGAAGCCCATGAGGATCGTGCCGCGCAGGGTGGGGGCGATGGCGTGGCTGTGGGTGGAACCGCCGTGGGTGTGCTCGATCGTGTGGGGGTGGGAGTGCGGGTGCGCGTGACCATGCGCGTGGTCGTGGTCGTGGTCGTGGTCGTGCGGGTGGTCGTGGTCGTGGTCGTGGTGCTCCTTGTGGTCGTGCGCGTGACCGTGGTGGTCGCCGTCGTGGGCGTGGGTGTGGCTTCCGTGGCCGGGGGTGGCGTCGTGAATGTGGCTTCCGTCGCCGTGCCGGTGGCCGTGATGATGACCGGGCGAGTGGTGGGTGTGCGCGCGGTTGCGCAGGGCGCGGCGGACCAGGCTCGCGCCCGCCAGTGTCACCAGCAGGCCGCTGGCCACACCGAGCCAGGCGATCACCGAGGGCGCCGCAGCCGAACCGGCCGTGACCAACAGGCCCAGGGCGACCACGCCGAGGGTGTGCGTGACGGTCACCGAGGCCGCCATGGGCAGGACGTCCTTCATCCGGGCCGCACCGCCCCGGGCCGCCGCCGTCGCGGCCATGATGGTCTTGCCGTGGCCCGGGGCGAGCGCGTGCATCGCACCGAGGACGACGGCGATGAGGAGGGCCAGCGCCGCGAAGCCGGCGGTGAGGTCCTGCCGGGCCACCAGGTCGTCCAGGGCCCGTGTCCAGCGGTCGGCACCGCGCGGGAGCACGGAGGCCGCGGGCGCGTCCGACTCCTCGTCGGCCAGGGCGGCGCCGCCGGGGCGCACCCGCAGGGCGGCCGACGCGGTGTCGGCCGGGGAGGACAGCAACTCCTCCGGGTAGCTGGTGAGTTCGTCCGAGACCGACTTCTCCGGCACGTCCGACGCGGCGAGAGTCATACGGTCGCCGCGCGCCGTGATCTCCCGCCAGCCCGGGCCGGTGGAGGCACCCGCGCCGCGGAAGCCGAGGGACAGGCTCTTCCCGTCCGACGGGAGCGGCGCGGTCAGCTCGCACTCCACCCGGAGGGTGTCGAGTCCCGCCTGCCCGGGCCGCACGCGCGCGGTGCTGCGCTCGGCGGTGAGATCGACGCCGCGGCCGTCGACGGTCGCACGGCTGTCCTCGGCCGCCGTGGCGCACCGCTCGCGCGCCCACATGGCGATGCCGAGCCGCTTGATGTCCGGCCCCGCCTGGGTCGCCGGGATCTCGGCGAGGTCCTCGACGTGGTGGACACGCAGTTCACCGGGGGCGGCGACGAGGCCGTCGTAGCGGTTGACGGTGAAGTTGCCCAGCGGGTGGGCGCTCGCCGTGGCGGCGGGCAGCAGGGCGAGCGCGCAGGCGGCCGTGAGGACGGCGGCGCCGGACGCGAACAGCCGGCGCAGGGTCACCGGTTCCCCTCCAGGTCCTCGAGTGCGGTACGGGCCTCACGCGCGCCGGGCGGCGAGAAGCCGGGGTTCAGGTCCAGCGCCGCCTTCAGATGTGTGCGGGCCGCGCGCTTGTCGCCGGTGGCCCGCTCGATGACGCCGCGGTGGTAGAGGAACACGGCGTTGCGGTAACCGGTGGCGGTCGCCCGGCGGGCATACGGCAGGGCTTCCTCGTCGCGGCCGTTGGCGTGCAGCGCCCAGGCGAGGGCGTCGGCGGTGTGCACGCTGTGCCGGCGCTCCCACTCGGCGCGGGCGGCGCGCAGGGCCTCCTTCTTGTCGCCGTGGTCGGCGGCGGCCAGGGCCGTCTCGAGGTCGGTGTTGGCCCCGCCCGCGCGGGCGAGGGCCGTCCAGGCGTCGACGAGGGCGTACTGGTCGCCGGCCTTCGCCCGGTCGCCTTCGGCGCCGCGGTCCTCGTACAGCTCGCCGAGGGCCACGAGCGGGCCGGGCAGCGGGAACCGGGCGACGACCTGCTCCAGCCCCCTGACGGCGGCCGCCCGGTCACCGCTCGCGGCCTGGGCGCGGGCGCGGCCCTCCAGGGCGGGCAGGTAGGCGTCGTCGGCGGCGAGGGCACGGGCGTAGTGGCCGAGGGCCGTCTTGTACTCGCCCTGGTTCCAGGCGAGCTGTCCGAGGGCGGTGGCGACATAGGCGACGTCGGCGGGCGCGTTGGCCGAGCCCAGGGCGCGCTCCAGCACCTCACGCGCCGTACGGACGTCGCCGCGCAGCTCGTGCACGTACGCGTACCGCGTGAAGACGGGGATGCCCGGGCGCCTGTCGTCGGCGGTGTCGGCGGCCTTCGCGGCGTCGTCGTACCGGCCGAGTTCGACGAGGGCGTCGATCCTGGTGCACAGGGCGCGTTCGTTGTAGGGGTTCTGCTTCAGGGCCCGGCCGGCGTGGGTGAGGGCGCCGTGGAAGTCGTGGCGGGCGGCGGCGAGGGCGGCCTGCCCCGCCAGGGCCTGGTCGTTGCCCGGCTCCAGCCCGAGGGACCGCTTCAGTGCGCGCTCGGCCTGCGGATACCGGGAGGGGTCGCCCTTCGTGCGGGCCTGCTCGACATATGCGACCCCGAGGGTGGCCCAACTGCCGAAGTCCCTCGGCTGGGCCCGCAGATGCTTCTGCAGGGACGCGATCCCCGCGTCGAGATCCCCGCGCGCGAGGTCGCCGGGCGACAGCGCCCCGGCCGCCGACACGGCGTCGGCCCCGGCCCCCCGGTCCTGCCCACCCCCGGCGGCGATGGCCCCACCGGTCACCGCGACCGCCAGCAGCACCGCACACCCCGCGACATGCAGTCCCCGCCACCGCCGCCCCCCGTCGGCGGCCCGCCGCACGGCGGCGACCCGCCGACCTGCTTCGGAACCGGCGGCCGGAGTGTGGGTGTGCGCCTCGTGCCCGGCGTCGGCCTCCGGGTGGGAGTGGCCCTCGGCGGGGCGAGCGTCGGACCTGCCCCCGCTCCCGCCGTCGGCGGGCGGCCGGTCCCGGCCGGCCTCGGCCGCCTCGCCCCGCGACCCGGTCGTCTCCGTCCCGGCAGCCGCGCCACCCTCCCGATCCCCGGTGGTCTCGGGCTCCGGGGCCGTCGACGGGGCGCGGCCGCCGTCGCGCCTCTCCGGTGTGCTGTCGGTCGTACGCGGAGGCATGACCTCTCCTCGGTCGGGTGTGCTGGTGGGGAAGTCGGCGACGCGGCCCGCGCCGTGGGGGATGTGGAACGGGCCGCGCCGGTCCAGGGGAGCGGAGCGGGTCAGTACGCCCGGTTCCGCATGCGGCGCCACCACATCAGCGCGGCGCCGATCAGGACGATGCCGCCCGCCCCGGCACCCGCGGAGGCGGCCATCAGACCCATGTCGTCCGAACCCTGCGCGCCGGCCGGCTGGAGCGCGTCGCCCAGCTGGCTGCGGACGTCGTTGCCGCCGTCCACGCCCTTGGCGAGCGGGCCGCGCGACCCCTCCGTCGGCAGAGCCACGTACGGGAAGTACTTCTCGAACTTCTTGTCGTTCTTGTCGACCGCGTCACCGAGGTCGTTCTTCGCACCGAGCAGCTCGCCCTCGACGACCTGGAGCGAGGCGTCGATCACGTCGTCGGTGAGGCGACGGCCGTTCGGGAAGCCCGCGTTGTCACCGTCCAGCACACCGAGCCGCTTGGGCTTGGCGGCCGGCTTGATGGAGGTGTTGAGCCGCAGCTGCTCCGACGGCGTCACGTGCGGCGGCTGGTTGAGGTCCTTGACGCCCTTGAGGAACACGTCGACCAGGTCGTTGCGCGGCTCGGCGGGCGCCGGGATCTTGTAGATCGCCTCGATGAGCTTCGGCAGCTCCGGGTTGGTGACGTTCTTGAGGAACTGGGCGTCGTCCCGCGGCGTGGACGCGTTGAACGTGTCCTTGTCCTTGATCGGGTTGACGACCTCGTTGACCAGCGGGTTGCCGAGGCGTGAGACCTGCGAGAAGTAGCCCTTGGCGTTCTTGCGCTGCGTCGTCGACCAGATGCCGACGATCGGCTGCTCGTGCGACTCGGTGATGAAGCTGTTGGGGACCTGCAGGGCGATCGAGTTGACGTTGTAGCCCTTGAGGGTGTCGTTGCCGACCTCGGACAGGTTCCCGCCGTACAGCAGGTCGAAGACGCGCAGGTCCAGGAAGAACGGGTCGTCGGCCTGTCCGGCGAACGTCTGTGCGCCACCGGCGAGTTTGTGGACGGCCTGCTGGCGCAGGGTGTTGTAGTCCGGCATCGACGCCTTGCCGACGTTGGACGGCGCCACCGGGACGTCGTCGGCGACCTTGGTCTTCGACACGGCCTTCAGGTGCTTCAGCTTGATCAGCTCGAGGTCGTACGTCTGCGTGATGTTGAGGTCGGGGTCGTCGAGGCTCTCGACCGGGCCCGTGTTGTAGAGGAACGTCTTCTCGTTCTTCGTATGGGTCTTGAACGTGTACCGGAAGAGCAGGTCCTCCTGCGCGTCACCGTTGCTGTCGATGCGCAGGTCGTACTGGGCGTCCTCGGCGAAGGGGAAGAAGTTCGGTCCGCCGGCCGGTTCCTCGAAGGGGATCCAGTTCGCCACGATGGTCGTCGTGTCCGGCTTGTCCGGGCTGACGAACGCGTACACGTCGGTGTTGTCGTACTGCGGGGTCCCCGAGATCAGCGGGGCCTCGCGGTGGCTGGAGGCGGAGGCCTCCTCGGGTGCCAGCGCGGTCACGCCGGCGGCCGCGAGCCCGCCGGCGGCCAGCGCGCCACAGATCACGGTCGCGATGCTCGCGCGTCCCGCACCGGTCCTGGAGATAGGTGTCATGCCGTCCGTCCTCCGTGCCAACTTGCCTGACACACGCCATTCGGAGCGGTCGGCGAAGCGGATTGGTCGAATCTCAAACGTTCTTACGGCGGATCGGGAAAGTTGTTTCATCGCCGGGCGACCCGCGTTTTCGGCGCGCTGATCCGTAACCCCGTCCGGAGGTGTGTGCGTTGCGAGTGCCTCGTGCGAGAGGACAGGCCCGGTGCGGGCTCGGAGAGGGGGACCGAGTGGAGGCGGACGAGCTGCTGCTGCTCGTGGCAGGTGGGGACCAGAAGGCATTCGAGGAGTTGTACGGACTGGTGTCCGGCCCGGTGTTCGGTCTCGTACGGCGTGTGGTGCGCGACCCCGCCCAGTCGGAGGAGGTGGCTCAGGAAGTGCTGCTCGAACTGTGGCGGTCCGCAGCGAGGTTCGACCCGGGCCGGGGCAGCGCCATGTCGTGGATCCTCACCCTCGCCCACCGCCGCGCCGTCGACCGGGTCCGCAGTGCCCGTGCGGCAGGGGAACGCGAGCAGCGCGAGGCGCTGCGCGCCAACCAGCCCGCCTTCGACCAGGTCACCGAAGAGGTCGAGGCCGGACTCGAACGGGAATGGGTGCGCCGCTGCCTGGACCGGCTCACCGTGCTGCAGCGCCAGTCGGTCACCCTCGCCTACTACGAGGGCTACACGTACCGTGAGGTGGCCGAGCAGCTGTCCCTGCCGCTGGGCACCGTCAAGACCCGGATGCGGGACGGACTGACCCGTATGCGCGAGTGCCTGGGAGGTGTGGCATGAGCCTCTTCCGCCGCGAGGACCTGCACTCGCTCGCCGCGCCCTACGCGCTGGACGCCCTCGAACCCCCGGAGCGGGTCCGCTTCCAGAAGCACCTTCGGGACTGCGACCGCTGCGCCGCCGAGGTGCGCGCACTGACCGAGGACGCCGTGCGGCTCGCCTGGTCCACGACCGCACCGCCCCCCGCCGCGCTGCGTGACCGGGTCATGCTCGCCGTGCGGACCACTCCGCAGGACCCGGCACCGCAGCGGGCGGTGGCGAGGGAGCCGGCGCGGGCGGCGCAGCTGCCCCCGCACGTGTGGGGCGCACAGCCGCCGCCGCGGCAGCGTCAACGGCGCCGGATCCCGTTGTTCGTGCCCTTCGCCACCGCCACCGCCGCAGCGGCCCTCGTCGTCGCCTCGCTGTTCGCCGTGCAGGCGAACCGGGCCCAGGACCGGCTGACCGCCGAGCAAGATCGGTCACGTGAGATCGCCCACGTTCTGGCAGCTCCGGACGCCCGTGCGGGCAGAGGCCGGGACGTGCGGGGCCGCACCCTCGGAGTGATCGCTTCCGCCACGGAGGGGAGTGCGGTGGTCACCCTCGGCGGATACGGCGCCCCGGCGGGCGGCCGCGTGCACCAGTTGTGGCTCATGCGCCCGGGCGCGCAACCACGCTCCCTCGGCCTCTTCGAGGGCGACACGCCCCTGGTCGCAACGGGTTTGGGAACCTCCGCGACGTCACTGGCCGTGACTGTCGAGCCCGCCGGGGGATCGCCGCAGCCCACTACCCAGCCGATCGTCCAACTCGCCCTGAAATCTGTTGGATTCGGAGAGTAATCGGAGATACATCGTCAACCCCCTTATGGGGAAGGTGAATCCTGTGACCGCGATACACGCGTGCCCGGACAGGGCGATAGGGTTAACCTGCCCGGGCCGGGTGGACTCGTACGGGTGGGGAGTGACATGGAACAGATAACAGTGCGCAGCAGGGCCAGGGTCCCTGCGATCACCTGCGGGAGCAGCGCGACCAGTTCGCGCCTCGACCGCCACCTCTCGGTGCTGGGCGGCCCCGCCGTCCCCCAGCGGGAGACGGTCGAGGCGACCTCGCTGATGCAGGAACTGACCGCGCGTCATTCGCACGACCGCAGTGGCAGGGGTGCGCGCGTGCGTCGCGTCTCGCTCTTCGCGCCGCTGCGCCGACTGCGCCGCTCCCTGTTCGGCAGCAGGTAGGGGTCCGCGCTCGCGCGGTCACACCGCCTCCGGCGCCGGCGCTGCGACACCCGTCGTCCGTCATCCCCGCGGCACGCAGCGGCGCCAGGTGTGACCCCGAGCGCGGCACGCCCCCTGTCGGTGCCTCATCCCCGCCCGGCAGCGACCGGGGGCGACGTCCGCGGTCACTCCCGCCCGTTCACCGCTCCCCGTGCGCGTACTGGCGCACGGCCAGCGGCACGAACACCCCGAGCAGCACGGCGCACCACAGGACCGACCCCGCGACGGGATGGGCCACCGGCCAGGCCGCCCCGTCGGGCACCGGCGCATTGCCGAAGAGGTCCCGCAGGGCCGTCGCCACCGCGCTGATCGGATTCCACTCGGCGACCGTCCGCAGCCAGCCCGGCAATCCGCCGGTCGGGATGTACGCGCTGGACAGCAGCGGCAGCAGGAACGTCGCCCCGCCCAGCTGACCTGCCGCCTCCTCGTTGCGGGTGAGCAGGCCGAGGTAGATCCCGGCCCAGGTGCAGGCGAAGCGGAACAGCATCAGCAGCGCGAGCGCCCCCACCGCTTCGAGCGGACTCCCCTCGACCCGCCAGCCGACCGCCAGGCCCACCAGCAGGAACGGCACCGTCCCGAGGGCGGTGGCCACCAGATCCGCGGCAGCCTGCCCCAGCGGTACGGCCGCCCGGCTCATCGGCAGCGTGCGGAAGCGGTTCGTCACGCCCCGGTGCGTGTCCTGTGCCGCCTGGAACATGCCGGCCATGATCCCGCCCGAGGCGGTCGCCACCAGCAGGCCCGGCACGAGGAACGACCGGTACTCCTCGCCCGGCACCGCCACCGCGCTGCCGAAGACGTAGCCGAAGAACAGCAGCATGCTGATCGGCATGGTCTGGGTGAGGATCAGCAGCCCCGGGTTGTTCCGCAGTCGCAGCAGCTGGCGCCCCAGCATCGCGGTCCCGTCGTACGCCAGCATGCTCATGCGGCACGCTCCCTCTCGTCGGTCGTCCCGGTCGTCCCGGTCGTCTTTGTCGGTTTGGGCGGCGTGGTCTCCGTCAGGCGCAGGAACACGTCGTCCAGGGTCGGCGGACGCAGGCTCACGTCGAGGAGCGGCACGCCCGCCGTGTCCAGGGCGCGCACCAGCAGCGGGATCGTGAGCGTCGGGTCCTTGCTGACCGCGCCGACGGCGTTGCGCTCGTGGTCGAACGACGGCTGCGCGCCCGTCAGCCGGTCGAGCACGGCCGCCGCTTTCGCCAGGGTGCCCGCGTCCGGCACGACGACCTCGGCGTGCGCCCCGACCAGCGACTTCAGCTGCGCCGGAGACCCGGTGTGCGTGACCCGCCCCCGGTCCACCAGCGCGATGTCGTCGGCCAGCTGGTCGGCCTCCTCCAGGTACTGCGTGGTGAGCAGCACGGTCGTGCCCTCGGCGGTCAGGGCGCGCACGGCGTCCCAGATGAGGGTGCGGCTGACCGGGTCGAGGCCGGTTGTCGGCTCGTCGAGGAACAGCACGTCCGGGCGGCGGACCAGGCTCGCGGCGAGGTCCAGGCGGCGGCGCATGCCGCCGGACCAGGTGGACGCGGGGCGGTCGGCGGCCTCGGCCAGACCGAAGCGGTCCAGGAGCTCCGCGGTCCGGTCGGCGGGCCCGCGCACCCGGTACAGGCGGCCGAACAGCTGAAGGTTCTGGCGTCCGGTGAGGTCCCCGTCGATCGAGGTGTCCTGCCCGGTGACGCTGATCCTCTTGCGTACGGCGGCGGCCTCGCGGACGAGGTCGTGCCCCGCGACCCGGGCGGAGCCGGCGTCCGGGCGCAGCAGCGTGGTCAACAGCCGTACCGCCGTCGTCTTGCCCGCCCCGTTCGGCCCGAGGATCCCGCAGACCGTCCCCTCGGGAACCGCGAGGTCCAGCCCGCGCAGGGCAGGGACCTCCCCGAAGCGCTTCTCCAGACCCTCACTAAGTACAGCGTACGTAGAAGTCATGGAAGGACCATAGCGCACTACGTACGCTGTACGTAACTAGGATGGTGGCCGAGGTGATGATCGATGGCGGGCCGAGCGGCCGTACCCGAAGTGATCTGGGCGCGCCCCGAGCGCACCGGCCGTGGGCCGAAACCGGCGTTCACCCGCGCCGACATCGCGGCGGCGGCCGTGCGGATCGCCGACGCGGAGGGGCTGGACGGGGTCACCATGCGGCATGTCGCCGCCGAGCTGGGCTGCGGCACGATGTCGCTGTACAACTACGTCCCCCGCAAGGAGGACCTGTACGAGCTGATGATCGATGCCATCGGTGCCGAGCACGAGATGTTCGAGCCCACGGGCGACTGGCGTGCCGACATGCTGCGCAACGCCGAGGAGACGCGCGCCATCATGCACCGCCACACCTGGGTGCCGCGCCTGATGCCGGGGGTGTTCGGCTTCAGTCCCCACACCCTGCGCTACCTGGAGCACTGTCTGGCCTGCCTCGAACCGCTCGACGTGCCCGCCGGCACGAAGACGGAGCTGGTCGCGCTGCTCAACGGCGTCGTGACCACGTACACCGGGAACGACATCGCGACCGCCGAACGCACCCGCTCCATGCCGTGGACGGCCGAGGAGGAGAACGCCGTCCGCATGGCCTATCTGGGCAGCCAGATCGCCACCGGCGCGTATCCGCGGCTGACCGCGGCGTTCACGCAGCAGAGCGGGCCGGTCGATCTGGAGGCGGTGTTCCGGCGGGCACTCGAACGCGTCCTGGACGCCTTCGACCCGGAGCTGCGCTAGAGGGAGACGCCGGGGGTCAGAGCAGCGCCAGCTGTCCTTCGGGGCCCTCCTCGGGCCTCTCCAGCACCGACGCCGGGCGGCGGGCCCCGCTCGGCACCGGCAGGACGCCAGCCTCGCGCAGCTCCGTCGCCGTGACCGGATCGGGGACCTCCGGTGCCTCCAGGGGACGCAGCTCGGCCAGGAGCGCCAGGACGGTGATCAGCTCCAGCAGCTCCGACGTCCAGGTCTGCGGCCAGGTGGCGGGGCGGATCGCCGCCAGCGTGCCCGGCTCGGGGGCGGCGACGCGGGTCGCGAACCACTCCTGCAGGACGCGCACCCCGCCCATCTCGAAGTCCCAGGCCTCCGGCGGCACCGGGGAGATGCGGCCCTCGTCCAGCAGCAGGGCCTCCTCGTCCCGGTCGTAGCGCAGCGCCACCGGCCGGGAGGGCAGCGGGGCACGGACGTAGGGCCGGCGCCCGCCGGGGAGCTTCGGGCGTTCACCGTCGCGGCGCATCAGCCACAGCAGCCGGTGCCCCCGTTCGAGGCCCCGTTCCCACCCGGCGGCGTCCCCGGTGAGCGGGACGGTGAGGTCCGGGCGGGCCGTGGCCGTGATCCACGCGAGTACGTCCAGCGGCGCCGGTGTTCTGCCCAGACGGGTGCCGAGGTGGTCCAGCAGGCCCGGGGCCAGATTCGGCTCGCGGCCGCACGGGCGCCGGAACAGCGGGCGGATCCGGCCGGGGCGGATCAGCGGGAGCAGCGAGGTGGCGAGCAGGGGCGGCTCGGCCTCGGGCATCTCCGCCACGAAGACCTGCTGCTCGTCCGCCACCCGCCACAGCTCGGGACGGGCCGCGTCGATGAGCCGCTGGTCGGGGATGAGCCACTGTTCGTCGTAGGGGGCGAGCAGGACGCGCACCGGCTCCGGGCAGGGCCCCGAGGCGCGCACCAGTTTCTCCGTGCCGCCGCCGGCCCGGCCGGGCAACCGGCCGACCGCCGTGTGCAGCGTGCGCGAGCGGGTCGGCTCGAAGAGGAACTCGCGGTCCGGCCCCTCCGCCTTCACCAAGGCGTCCCAGCGGGCTTTCAGGGACGCCGCGTCCGGCGCCGCAGTCCAGCCGCGGCCGAGTCGCGGCGGTGCGACGGACCACGGCATGAGGTCCGCCAGCAGCGGAGTGTCGTCGTGCGTCACGCAGGGCATCGTACGACGTGTCCGGCGCCCCGAAAGGGCGCGGGGAACGGCGCGACGGGCCCCCGCGGGCGCGCGGATCCGCACGGCGCTCCCCACGCGGCGGTCACGTGGCGTCCAGGGTCACCGTGAAGGAGAACCGGTCACCGCGGTAATGGATGACAGCCACGTCCAGGGGCCGCCCGGCGGCGTCGTAGGTCACCCCGGTGTAGTGCAGGATCGGGCTCAGCAGGGGGACTTGGAGCAGCTTCGCGGTCTCCGGGTCGGCCAGCCGCGCCTCCACCGTGTCCGTGATGCGGCTGATGTCCGCCCCCACCACGTCCCGCAGCACCTTGGTCATGGGCCACCGCACGAGGTCGTCCAGGTCGACCCGCGCGGCCAGTTCGGGGCGGACGTAGTTGCGGGCGTGGTTGGTCGGCTCGCCGGTCTTCTCGTCGCTGCGCAGCCGGTGGTACGTCGCCACCTGACGCACGTCGGGGAAGAACTCGGCGAGTTCACTCGGTACGGGTGCGCTGCCGTGGTCCAGCAGTTCGGTCGTCATGCCGGACTGCTGCGCCACGATCGCGTCCACCGAGCCGAGCAGGCGCACCGGGGAACCCCGGCGGGCGTGCGGCTCGATGAACGTGCCCCGCCGGCGGTGGCGCGTGATCAGCCCCTCGTCCTCCAGCTCCTTCAGCGCCTGCCGCATCGTCAGCACGCTCACGCCGTAGTGCCCGGCCAGCTGTTCCTCGGTGGGCAGCCGCAGCGGGTCCTGGGGCGAGCGGCCGAGGATCGAGGCGCGCAGCGACTGCGACACCTGGTACCAGAGCGGCAGCTTGCGGTTCAGGACGATCGAGTCCGGGGCGAAGGAGGTCACGGGCCATCCGTACCGGTAGGAAATGATCAGTGCAAGGGGCTCGGCTGTGGGCCCGGTGCCGCGGCGGGCGGGGCTCCGCGGACGCGGCCTAGGGGCGGAAGTGCCGCTCCAGGCCCTGCCAGACGTCGTCGTAGCGCTGCTGGAGGTGTTCCGCTCGGGCCGCGTGCGGGGTGAGGGTGAGCGGCCAGCGCGTCTCGAACATGAACGCCAGGCCGTCGTCGATCTTCTGCGGCCTCAGCTCGGCGGCGCTCGCCCGGTCGAAGGTCTCCCGGTCCGGGCCGTGCGCCGACATCATGTTGTGCAGCGACCCGCCACCCGGCACGAAACCCCCCTTTCCGGCGGTCTTCGCGTCGTACGCGCCCTCGATCAGGCCCATGTACTCGCTCATCACGTTCCGGTGGAAGTACGGCGGCCGGAACGTGTCCTCGCCCACCAGCCACCGCGGCGCGAACACCACGAAGTCGACACCCGCCAGGCCCGGAGTGTCCGACGGGGACGTCAGCACCGTGAAGATCGACGGGTCCGGGTGGTCGTAGGAAATGGTGCCGAGCACATTGAAGCGCCGCAGGTCGTAGACGTACGGCACATGGTTTCCGTGCCAGGCGACCACGTCGAGGGGGGAGTGGTCGTAGGTGGCGGTCCACAGGTTGCCGCAGAACTTGTTCACCACCTCCACCGGGCCCTCGACGTCCTCGTAGGCGGCGACGGGCGCCCGGAAGTCCCGGGGGGCGGCGAGCCCGTTGGCGCCGATCGGGCCGAGGTCGGGGAGACGGAAGGGTGCACCGTAGTTCTCGCAGACATAGCCGCGGGACACCGGGCTCTGCCCGCCGTCGGGCGCCGTGTCCAGGAGGTCCACGCGGAAGCGGACCCCACGCGGGACGAGCGCGACATGTCCCGGCTCCACATGGAGCAGACCGAACTCGGTGTGCAGCAGCAGGCCGCCGCGCTCCGGGACGATCAGCAGTTCGCCGTCGGCGTCGCTGAACACACGGTCCATGGAGGTGTTGGCCGCGTACAGGTGCACGGCGACTCCCGTGCGCCGGGCGGCGTCGCCGTTGCCGCCCAGGGTCCACAGCCCCGCCAGGAAGTCGGTCTCGGGGGCCGGGTCGGGCAGCGGGTCCCAGCGCAGCCGGTTGGGGTCGGGGACGGTCTGGGTGAAGGGTGCGGTGTGGAGTGTGCCGTTGTGGGTCCGGGTGAACGCCGGGTGCGCGGCCGACGGGCGGATCCGGTACAGCCATGAGCGGCGGTTGTGGGCTCGCGGCTCGGTGAACGCCGTCCCGCTCAGCTGCTCCGCGTACAGTCCGAGCGGGGCCCGCTGCGGCGAGTTGCGGCCCTCGGGCAGTGCGCCCGGGACGGCCTGCGAGCTGTGCTCGTTGCCGAAGCCGGAGAGGTAGGCCAGCCCTTCGGCGGCCTTCCGCGCTCCACCGTGCTCGAACGCGCTCGCGCGGGTGGTGCCCCCATCGCCCATGATCGCTGCTCCCTTGGTCTGATTCCTATGCAACACCGTAGGATTGCGATGTCACCGACGCAAGAGGGGCGCGCCCCTCCTCTTCACGGATGACCGGAACCCGACTTGAGAATGATCCGCGGGGGCGGACGTGTGTTCTACGCTCCCGAACATGTCGTGGACACGGAGACTTTGCGCCGCGCTCGCGGGCTGTGTCCTCCTTCTGGCCGGATCCGTGGGCTGCGGCACCGGTGCCGCCCGGGAAGGCGGTGCGTCGCCCGCACCGGTCGGCAAGATCCTCGAGGGCCGGGAGGGCGGGCAGCCCCTTCGTGAAGTGGCACCCGAGGGCGCCCCCGACGTCGGGATCGAGGTGCAGCCGGACGCGGCCGGCGGCTGGGACGTACGCCTGACCGTGCACAACTTCCACTTCTCACCGGCCGGCGGGGCAGCCCGCGCGGTGGCCGGGCGAGGCCTCGCGCGCCTCTTCGTCGACGGCCGCCCCGTGACCCGGCTCCGCACCTCCACGTACCGGCTGGACGCCCGCCTCGTGCCGCGCGGCACGCACCACGTCACGGCTCGTCTGCACGCCGACGACGGCACCGTGTGGGCGGTGGACGGCAAGCCCGTGGAGAGCACGGCCGATATCACCGCGTCCGAGCCGGGCCCGGGGGTGACGCCGGACGCCGCCTCCCGGCGCAAGGCCCGGACCCTGGGCGGGGGCACTGGAGGCCGGGGCTCGCCGGACGGCCGGGGAGCACCGGACGGCGGCCGGAATGCATCGGACGGCCGGGGAGCACCGGGCGGCGGCCGGAATGCACCGGACGGCCGGGGAGCACCGGGCGGCGGCCGGAATGCATCGGAGGGCCGGGACGCACCGAGCGGCGGCCGGGATGCATCGGAGGGGCGCGGTTCACCGGACGGCGGCCCGGGCGTGTCCGGGGGCCCGGGTTCACCGGACCGTGGCCGAGGGGCATCATGAAGCCCGTGCCCCACGCGACATCGCTCCGACGTGCGCCCGTGCAGCGGCGCAGTGCCGAACGCCTGACCAGGATCCTCGACGCCTGTGCCGACCTCCTCGACGAGGTGGGCTACGACGCCCTGAGCACCCGTGCCGTCGCCCAGCGGGCCTCGGTCCCGATCGGCTCGGTCTACCGCTTCTTCGGCAACAAGCGCCAGATGGCCGACGCCCTGGCCCAGCGCAACCTGGAGCGGTACTCCGAGCGTGTCACGCAGCGCCTGCGGGACGCCGGCGAGGACGGCGGCTGGCGCACGGCCATGGACGCCGTGCTCGACGAGTACCTGGACATGAAGCGCACCGCGCCCGGCTTCTCCCTCGTCGACTTCGGCAATCAGATCCCGGTCGGCGCCCGCCAGGCCGAACCCAACCACCGCGTCGCCGACCGCCTCACCGAACTCCTCTCCGGCCATCTCGACCGCGAACCCGACGACGATCTGCGGCGTGTCTTCCTCATAGCGGTCGAGACCGCGGACACCCTCGTGCACCTGGCGTTCCGGGTCGCTCCGGAGGGGGACCAGCGGATCATCGACGAGGCCCGGGAGATGCTGCGGGCCTATCTCGCCCGGGTGCTCGACTGACGCCGATCCCGTCAGGAGCCTCCCCGCCGTTCATACCGGTCGGTATGCTCGGGCGCGTCAGCGCGTCACCGTAGCCGCCGCCCCGGGAGGACCCGTGTCCCGCACCGCCCTGCGTATCTGCCCCCTGTGTGAGGCCACCTGCGGCCTCACACTCACCATCGAGGGCACGCGCGTCACCCACGCCCGCGGGGACCGCGACGACGTGTTCAGCCGGGGGTTCGTCTGCCCCAAGGGTGCCTCCTTCGGGGCGGTCGACTCCGACCCCGACCGGCTGCGCACGCCGCTCGTGCGCCGGGACGGGGAACTGTGCGAGGCCACCTGGGAAGAGGCCTTCGACGCGGTCGCCGCCGGTGTCCGGCCCGTCGTGGAGCGCCACGGCCCCAACTCCGTCGGGGTCGTGCTCGGCAACCCCAACGTGCACACCATGGCCGGCGCCCTCTACCCGGCCGTCCTGCTCGCCGGACTCGGTACCCGCAGCGTCTTCACCGCCTCCACCGTCGACCAGATGCCCAAGCACGTCTCCAGCGGCCTCCTCTTCGGCGACGCCAACGCCATCCCGGTGCCCGACCTCGACCACACCGACCATCTGCTCCTGATCGGCGCCAACCCGCTGGAGTCCAACGGCAGTCTGTGCACCGCCGCCGACTTCCCGGGCAAGCTCAAGGCGCTGAAGGCCAGGGGCGGCACCCTGGTCGTGATCGACCCGCGGCGCACCCGCACCGCGAAGCTCGCCGACCGGCACGTCGCCGTCCGGCCCGGCACCGACGCGCTGCTGCTGGCGGCGATGGCACGGGTGCTCTTCGACGAGGGCCTCGTCGAGCCGATACAGCACGTGCAGGGCGTCGAGGAACTCGTCGCGGAACTGGCCGAGTTCACCCCCGAAGCCGTCGCCGGGGCCTGTGACGTCGAGGCCGGCGTCATCCGCGCCCTCGCCCGCGACCTGGCCGCCGCCCCGACCGCCGCCGTCTACGGCCGGATCGGCAGCTGCACCGTCCCGCACGGCACCCTCGCCAGCTGGCTCGTCGACGTCCTGAACATCCTCACCGGCAACCTCGACCGGCCCGGTGGCGCACTCTTCCCGCAGGCCGCCACCGACAGGACCCCGCGCCCCGCCGGGCCCGGCCGCGGCTTCGCCCTCGGGCGCTGGCACTCCCGGGTGAGCGGACACCCCGAAGCCAAGGGCGAGCTGCCCCTGTCGGCCCTCGCGGAGGAGATCGACACCGCCACCGAGGAGGGCGAACCGGTCCGCGCGCTGATCGCGGTAGCCGCCAACCCCGTGCTGTCCGCGCCCGACGGCGACCGGCTCGACAAGGCGCTCGACTCGCTCGACTTCATGGTCAGCGTCGACCCCTACCTCAACGAGACCTCCCGCCACGCCGACGTGGTCCTGCCTCCGCCCCCGCCCTCCCAGAGCCCCCACCACGACTTCGCCTTCAACACCCTCGCCGTACGCAACCAGGTCCGCTACACGCGCCCGGCGATCCCGCTGGAGCCCGGCCGCATGGCCGAGACGGAGATCCTGGCCCGGCTGATCCTGGCCGTGACCGGTATGCACGGGGCCGATCCCGCTGCCGTCGACCAGATGGTCATCGACCAGACCCTCGGCAAGGCTGTGAAGGACCCGCACTCGCTCGTATACGACAGCGACCCGCGCGAGCTGGCCGGCCGGCTCACCGGCGACACCGGCCCCGAGCGCCGGCTCGACATGATGCTGCGCCTCGGCCCCTACGGCGACGGCTTCGGCGCACGGCCCGACGGACTCAGCCTGGAGAAGCTCCTGGCCCACCCGCACGGCATCGACCTCGGCCCGCTGCGGCCCCGCCTGCCGCAGCCCCTGAAGACCCGCAGCGGACAGGTGGAACTGCTCCCCGGCCCGATCGCGGCCGACCTGCCGCGGCTGCGCGCCGCCCTGGCCGAACGCCCCGAGGGACTGGTCCTGGTGGGCCGCCGCCACCTGCGCTCCAACAACAGCTGGATGCACAACGTGCCCGCCCTCACCGGCGGCTCCAACCGCTGCACCCTGCACCTCCACCCCGAGGACGCCGAGCGGCTGGGCGTCGAGGACGGGGCCGCCGTGCGCGTGAAGGGCGCCGGGGGAGAGGTCGTCGCGCCCGCGGAGGTCACCGACACCGTTCGCCGGGGCGTGGTGAGCCTGCCGCACGGCTGGGGTCACGACCGCCCCGGCGCCCGACTCGGCCACGCCTCCAAGGAGCCCGGCGTCAACGTCAACCAGCTCCTCGACGGACGCCTTCTGGACCCGCTGTCGGGCAACGCGGTTCTCAACGGCGTGCCCGTCGAAGTCGGCCCCGCGAGCCCCGCCGAATGTGCTCCGGTGACCGAAAAGCTCACCGCTCTGACCTGAGCAAAGCTGTGACCAGCAGTTTTGCGCTTATTGCTCGCACGTCAACGTCTTGTTAACGCTGCTTGACGGGACCTAACGTCTCGGGAACCGCCGGCCCTGGTGGGATGTTCAAGGGCGAACGTTAGGTATCCACTCATGCTGACCATCCTCGGCTTCGCCATGATCGCGACCTTCCTGGTCCTGATCATGATGAAGAAGATGTCGCCGATCGCGGCGCTCGTGCTGATTCCCGCGCTGTTCTGCGTGTTCGTCGGCAAGGGCGCCCACCTCGGCGACTACGTCCTCGACGGCGTGACCGACCTCGCCCCCACCGCGGCGATGCTCATGTTCGCGATCGTCTACTTCGGCGTGATGATCGACGTCGGTCTCTTCGACCCGATCGTCCGCGGAATCCTCAAATTCTGTAAAGCCGACCCGATGCGGATCGTCGTCGGCACCGCCGTGCTCGCCGCCATCGTCTCGCTGGACGGCGACGGCTCGACCACCTTCATGATCACCGTCTCGGCGATGTACCCGCTGTACAAGCGCCTGAAGATGAGCCTGGTCGTGATGACCGGTGTCGCCGCCATGGCCAACGGCGTGATGAACACCCTCCCCTGGGGCGGCCCGACCGCCCGCGCGGCGACCGCGCTGAAGCTCGACGCCAGCGACATCTTCGTCCCGATGATCCCGGCGCTCCTCGTGGGCCTGGCCTTCGTGTTCGTCCTGTCCTACGTGCTCGGCGTGCGTGAGCGCCGGCGGCTGGGCGTGCTGACGCTGGACGAGGTGCTGGAGGAGGAGAAGGAGACCGAGACGGTCCTCGTCGGTTCCGGCGCCTCCGGTGACGGCAAGGTCTCGATGCGCAAGGGCGGCGCGGCCGCCGCCGGCTCCGGCACGGACGCCCCCGCGGGCGGCACGGGCTCCGCCTCCGCCGCCTCCGCCGGCTCGGACGCCTCCGGTGACGACGACACCTTCCAGGGCCTCGACCCGAACCGGGCCACCCTGCGCCCCAAGCTGTACTGGTTCAACGCGCTGCTCACGGTCGGCCTGCTCACCGCCATGATCATGGAGTGGCTGCCCATCCCGGTGCTGTTCCTCATCGGCGCCGCGCTCGTCCTCTCCGTGAACTTCCCGCACATCCCCGACCAGAAGGCCCGCCTGGCCGCCCACGCCGACAACGTCCTGAACGTCTCCGGCATGGTCTTCGCCGCCGCCGTCTTCACCGGCGTCCTCCAGGGCACCGGCATGGTCGACCACATGGCCAAGTGGATGGTGGACGTCATCCCCGGCAGCATGGGCCCGCACATGGCCCTCGTCACCGGCGTCCTGAGCCTGCCGCTCACCTACTTCATGTCGAACGACGGCTTCTACTTCGGTGTCCTGCCCGTCCTCGCCGAGGCCGGTGCCGCGCACGGCGTCACCCCGCTGGAGATGGCCCGCGCCTCGCTGGTCGGTCAGCCGCTGCACATGTCCAGCCCGCTCGTCCCCGCCGTCTACGTCCTGGTCGGCATGGCCAAGGTCGAGTTCGGCGACCACACCAAGTTCGTCGTGAAGTGGGCCGCCCTCACCTGCCTGGTCATCCTCGGCGCGGGCATGCTGTTCGGGATCATCTGAACCACTTCATGGAGGACGTCATCGTGAGGCCCGGTGGGAACCGCGGCTGGCTGCTCCGCCTCGTCATCGCCTTCAGCTTCGCGCAGGGGGCGGTGTCGATGGCCCGGCCCGCCGTCTCCTACCGGGCCCTCGCGCTGGGCGCGGACGAGCGCGCCGTCGGTGTCATCGCCGGGGTGTACGCGCTGCTGCCCCTGTTCGCCGCCGTGCCCCTGGGCCGCCGCACCGACCACGGCCGCTGCGCGCCCCTGCTGCCGGTCGGCGTGGTGCTCATAGCCGGCGGCTGCGCCCTGAGCGGTGTGGCCGGCTCCCTGTGGACGATGGCCCTGTGGAGCGGGGTGATGGGTCTCGGGCACCTGTGCTTCGTCATCGGATCCCAGTCCCTGGTCGCCCGCCAGTCCGCGCCCCACGAACAGGATCGCAACTTCGGCCACTTCACCATCGGCGCCGCCCTCGGCCAGCTGGTCGGCCCCGTCGCCGCGGGCGCGCTGATCGGCGGTGAGGACATGGCGGGCAGCAGCGCGCTCGCCCTGATCGTGGCGGGCGCGACCGCGGCCGTCGCGTTCACCTCGCTGTGGCGCATCGAGCATCGCCGTACGGAGTCCTCGTCCGGCGCGGACAAGGGGGACCGGGTCCCGGTCCGCGGCATCCTGCGCACCCGCGGTGTGCCGGCGGGCATCCTCATCAGCCTGGCCGTACTGTCCGCGACCGACATCCTGACCGCCTATCTGCCGGTGGTCGGCGAGCACCGGGGCATCGCGCCGTCCGTGATCGGCGTCCTGCTCAGTCTGCGCGCGGCGGCGACGATCGCCTGCCGCCTGGTGCTGACGCCCCTGCTGCGGCTCCTCGGCCGGCCCCGGCTGCTGACGCTCACCTGTCTGCTGGCGGCCCTGCTGTGCGCGGCCGTCGCCCTTCCGGTGCCGGTGTGGGCGCTCGGACTGCTGCTGGTCGCGCTCGGCTTCTGCCTCGGGGTCGGCCAGCCGCTGTCCATGACGACGGTCGTCCAGGCCGCCCCCGACGACGCCCGTTCCACGGCCCTGGCCCTGCGCCTGACCGGCAACCGGCTCGGCCAGGTCGCCGCGCCCGCGGCGGCCGGGCTGATCGCCGGGGTCGCGGGTGTGGCGGCGCCGTTCGTGATGCTGGGGGTGCTGTTGCTGCTGTCCTCCGGGGTCGCCGTGCGGTCGCCTCGCGAACCGGATGAACCGGGTGAGCCTGGTGAGCGTGACGAACCGGGCGAGCTGGATGAGCCGGGCGGCCGGGACGTGCCGGACAGGGACGGACGGGCCGAAGGCGGACTGGCCGAAGGCGGACGGGCCGAGGGAGTCGGACGGTGAGGGCGGTGAGGGGCGGCGGGGCCTCGGGCGCGGGGTGCCGCTGCGCCGGAAGAGCGATATCTGACGCGTCGTAGGGCGGTGCTGCGGTCTTTTCGACGGTGAGGTGCCAGAGAGTCAGGTGACGAGGTGTTTGTATGAAAATCATCTGACTTGGAGGCATGTTCATGCCCGTCGTACCCCTCGCGCGTCGCGCCGGCGCCCGCACCGGCGTCCTCGCCGCCCTCATCCTCGCAGGGACCACCCTGAGCGGGTTGTCCGCCGTCGCCGCTCCCCTCCCGGGGGACAACGGAGACGTCAAGATCCATGCCAGCACGACGGCCGCGGTCAATCAGCGCAACGACCCGAAGGTCTGCGACTTCTATCTCGCCGCGTTCAACTTCGACGCGGGTGAGCAGGTCAACTGGACCATCCAGACCCAGCCCGAGGTCCCGGGCGGCGCCACGCGCACGGGCAGCTTCGTCGCCGACCCGACCGGCATGGGCCGTACCGAGGCCATCGATCTGCCCAACGGGCAGTACAAGCTGACGTGGCTCACCAACCTGGCCCACGGCGCCGGCAAGTTCAAGGTGTTCAAGGTCGACTGCGCCACCTCCAAGCCGGCGACGCCGGTCGGCGGCCCGCCCGCGGGTGGCGGTGGCATCGCCCGCGGTGAGGCCTTCACGCCGGTCACCGGCGCGGCCGCGGTCGGTCTGGCCGCCGTCGCCGGGACGGTCTGGTTCCGGCTCCGTCGCCGCCCCCATGGCGCCGCGTAGGCCGGGTTCCGCGGATGGCCCCGCCCCGCTGGGCCGGGGCGGGGGCCCGCTCGGGTCCGATGCCGGGGGGCCGAGGCGGCGAGCTGGCGCTGCCGGGTTCGATGCCGGGGCGTCGGGGCGGCGCGGGGATGGTGCCGGGTTTGGTGCCGGGGCGTCGGGGCGGCGCGGGGATGGTGCCGGGTTTGGTGCCGGGGCGTCGAGGCGGCGGGGAGGCGGTGCCGGGTTCGATGTCGGGGCGTCGGGGCGGCGCGGGGATGGTGCCGGGTTTGGTGCCGGGGCGTCGAGGCGGCGGGGAGGCGGTGCTGAGTCCGGCGCCGCCTCGGCGGTTCGGCGTGGGGTGGGTTCCAATTCCGTCGATGTGCCGACGGAGCGGCGTGGGGGCGGAAGCGGGTCCGGAGCGGCTCCCGGGGCGAGGCGGGGCTCCGGCGCCGGCCTGCGGGCCAGGCCCGGCTCCTGGCCTGGCGGTGCGCCGGTCGTTCGGCGCGGGGGAGAGCGAGGCCCTGCTCGAGTGCCGTCGGGGCGGCGCTGGACCGGCCGTGACGAGGTCGGAGAGTTTCGGCGTGGGGCCGGGCGTGCCGCGGCCCCGGTGGTCGGGCGCGGTTCCGGCCCGGGCACCGGCGCCGTCCCGGCGAGACGGTACGCGGCGCCCGCCGGCGTGCCCGGGGGGCGGCCCCGGCGGTCGCGCAGGCCCTGGTACCGGACACGTGCCTTCCGGCTGGCGCGGACGATCGCGATGGCCGTCTCGCTGCTGGTGGTGGCCGGGGTCTGCTGGGGCCGGGGCGAAGAGCCCGGCGCGACGACGGTCACGGCCCTGCCACCGGACCTCACCACGGCCGCCCACCCGGCCGGCTCCGGCACGGCCGGCCGGCCGTCGGGCACGGGCACAGGCGAAGGCCCGGGCACGGGTGCCCGCCCGGTCGGCCCCGGCACGGCCGCCCTGCCGGGCGCGCCCCCCACGGGCACGGCCGCCCTGCCGGGCACGCCCCCCACGGGCAAGGCCGCGCCGCCGGGAACCTCCCCCACGGGCGCGTCCCCCACGGGCGCGTCCCCCACGGGCGCGTCCCCCACGGGCGCGTCCCCCACGGGCGTGTCCCCCACGGGCACGGCCGCCCTGCCCGGCACCTCCGGACCGGGCAGGAGCGTCGTGCCCGGAGCCCCCGACACCGCTGCCCGCCCGGCCGGCCCGGCCGATCCCACCCCCGGCACTCGCACCGGCCCGGCCAAGCCCCCCGCATCAGCCACGACACCGGCTCGCACTCCCGGGCCCCGCACACCCGGATCGCGCAGCCCCGGCACCGTCACCCCCGGGGTCCGCGCCCCGGGTCCCGCCACCTCCGGGGCCCGCGCCCCTGGCCCCGGCGCACCAGGGGTCCGCGGAGCCAGGCCCGCCACGCCCCCCGGCCGACCCCCGGCCACCACCCCGCGCCCCGCTCCGCAGCGCGCCGCCCCCGCCGTCCGCAAGCCCCGCCCGTCGGCCGGCCTCCGGCCCCTGCCCCGTTCCCGGGCCACTCGTCTCCTCATCCCCTACCTCGACCTCGACGCCCCGGTCATGGACCTCGGACTCGACCGCGACCGCCGCCTCACCGCCCCGCCGGACGACGACCCCAAGCTCGTCGGCTGGTACCGGCACGGCGCCTCGCCCGGCGAGCGGGGCACTGCCGTGGCCGTAGGGCACCTGGACACGGACAGCGGGCCCGCGGTCTTCGCGGGGCTGACCGAGCTGAAGCGGGGACGGATCATCAAGGCCCGCCGCGCGGACGGGCGGATCGCCGTCTACACGGTCGACAGGATCAAGTCGTACGAGAAGGCGCACTTCCCGAGCCAGGAGGTGTACGGCGCCCGGGGCCGCCCCGAGCTGCGGCTGATCACCTGCGGCGGCAATTACGACCGCAGGAAGGGCTACTCCGGAAACCTCGTCGTCTTCGCCCATCTCACCGGCATCCGCTGACCCGGCCCGGCCCGGCGGCCCCGCGCGACGGCCGGATCGGCCGTCCGCCTTCTCACCAGATGGACCGAAGCCCCCGATCTCGCCCGATGTCTTCCCCTGGCCGCACACATTCCGTTAACTTCCGTGACCCACAGCCCCGTACGACCCGCACGGGACTTCCGACCGCGGAGCACCATCGCCCTGATGACCCCTCGGGGGCCCCTCATGACACGCGCCATCTCCCTGCACGACGTGAGCAAGACCTACTCGCGGGGCCCCCGCGTGGTGGACCGGCTGACGCTGGACATCACGCCCGGCGAGTTCCTCGTGCTGCTCGGCCCGTCCGGCTGCGGCAAGTCGACCGTGCTCCGAATGATCGCGGGACTGGAGGAGATCGACGAGGGCCGGCTGCTGCTCGACGGCCAGTACGCCAACGACCTGCCGCCCTCCGGCCGGGACATGGCGATGGTCTTCCAGAACTTCGCCCTCTACCCGAACATGACCACCCGCGACAACATCGGCTTCCCGCTGCGCATCGAGTCCCCGGGCGTGGACCACCGCCCCCGGGTGGACGCCACCGCCCGCATGCTCGGCATCGAGGACCTCCTCGACCGTCTGCCCGGGCAGCTGTCCGGCGGTGAGCGCCAGCGGGTCGCGATGGGCCGGGCCATCTCCCGCCACCCCTCCGCCTTCCTGATGGACGAGCCGCTGTCCAACCTCGACGCCAAGCTCCGCACCCATCTGCGGGCCGAGATATCCCGCCTCACCCAGGAGCTGGGCGTCACCACGATCTACGTCACCCACGACCAGGCGGAGGCCATGTCGCTCGGTGACCGGGTCGCGGTGCTGCGCGGCGGTGTGCTGCAGCAGGTCGACAGCCCCCGCGCGGTCTACGCACTGCCCAGCAACGTCTTCGTCGCCGCGTTCATCGGCACTCCGCGCATCAATCTGCTGCGCGGCCTGGTGCGTGCTCCGCTCGACGGGGCGATGACCATCAGCCTGGGCAAGCAGTTCCTGCGCCTGCCGGAGCCGCTCTCCCTCGACCACCAGCTGCTGCGCGTCCAGCAGGGCCGCGAGGTCATCGTCGGCCTGCGCTCGGAGGCCGTCCGGATCGCCAACCACAGCTCCGCCCGCCCCGGCGAGGTGCCGATCACCGGCCTGGTCGAGCACGTGGAGTTCCAAGGGCACGAGATCCTCGTCCACTTCGACACAGGGTCCAGCCCGGCCGTCGTCCCCGACCTGGAGGCCCCCCGCCCGCGCGCCGGCCGCCCCGCCCGGCGACGCCGCGACGGCTCGGTCCTCACCCGGCTGCGGGAGCGGTCCGGGGCCGTACGGGTCGGACGCGCCGGACCCGTGATCGCCCTGGACCGCCCCGAGGACCCACAGCGGACCGCGACCGCCGACGCCCGCCTGCCCGGGGATCTCATCGTCCGCACCACCCCGGACCTGGCCCTGCGCCACGGCATGCAGGTGCCGCTCCTCGTGGACCTCGCCCACCTCTTCGTGTTCGACCGGCACGGCGACCGCATCTGCCCGCATCCGGCGCGCCAGCCCGACCTGGGGGAGTGAGGAGCGGCACCTTCGGACGGGACCCGCGCCGTGCTGTGATGACCCGGCGGCATCCGGGTCCCGGCGCCCCGGGACGTCTGGCGCCGGAAAACTATCGCCGCTAGTTTATGTGTCGGACGACGACGCCCCGCACCGGAGGAAGCGCGATGAAGGCACACGACGGCATGTACATCGACGGCGCCTGGCGCCCCGCCGCCGGCCAGGACGTGATCGAGGTCGTGAACCCGGTCGACGGGCAGGTCATCGCCACCGTCCCCGCGGGCACCGCCGAGGACGTCGACACCGCCGTACGGGCCGCCCGCGCCGCCCTCGCGGACTGGGCGGCGACCCCGCCCGCCGAGCGCGCGGCACGCCTGGCCGCCCTGCGGGACGTGCTCGCGGCCCGCGCCGACGAGATCGCCGAGACCGTCACGGCCGAACTCGGCTCGCCGCTGAAGTTCTCGCAGGCCGTCCACGCGGGCGTGCCGATCGCCGTGGCGGGCTCCTACGCGGAGCTGGCGGCGACGTACGCCTTCGAGGAGAAGACCGGCAACTCGGTCGTGCACCACGAGCCGGTCGGTGTCGTGGCCGCGATCACGCCCTGGAACTACCCGCTGCACCAGATCGTCGCCAAGGTCGCCCCGGCCCTCGCCGCGGGCTGCACGATCGTGGTGAAGCCCGCCGAGGACACCCCGCTGGTCGCCCGGCTCTTCGCGGACGCCGTGCACGAGGCGGGCATCCCGGCGGGCGTCTTCAACCTGGTCACCGGTCTCGGCCCGGTCGCCGGCCAGGCCCTCGCCGAGCACCCCGGTGTCGACCTCGTCTCCTTCACCGGCTCCACCGCCGTCGGCCGGCAGCTCGCCGCGATCGCCGCCGGGCAGGTCAAGAAGGTCGCCCTCGAACTGGGCGGCAAGTCCGCCAACGTCATCCTCCCGAGCGCCGACCTGGCCAAGGCGGTCAACGTCGGGGTCGCCAACGTCATGTCCAACTCCGGGCAGACGTGCAGCGCCTGGACGCGGATGCTGGTCCACCGCGACCGGTACGACGAGGCCGTCGAGCTCGCCGCGGCCGCCGCCGCCAAGTACGGCGACCGCATCGGTCCCGTCGTCAACGCCAAGCAGCAGGACCGGGTCCGCGGCTACATCGAGAAGGGCGTCGCGGAGGGTGCCCGCCTGGTCGCCGGCGGCCCCGAAGCCCCCCGCGAGGAGGGGTACTTCGTCAGCCCGACCGTCTTCGCCGACGTCACCGAGGACATGACCATCGCGCAGGAGGAGATCTTCGGCCCCGTCCTGTCGATCCTCGCCTACGAGGACGAGGAGGACGCCCTGCGCATCGCCAACGGCACCGTCTACGGCCTGGCCGGCGCCGTCTGGGCCGGGGACGAGGCCGAGGCGGTGGCCTTCGCGCGCCGCATGGAGACCGGCCAGGTCGACATCAACGGCGGCCGCTTCAACCCTCTCGCCCCCTTCGGCGGCTACAAGCAGTCCGGTGTGGGCCGCGAACTCGGCGTGCACGGCCTGGCCGAGTACCTCCAGACCAAGTCCCTCCAGTTCTAGCCCAGGGGAGTCCCTCCGTCATGGCTGTCCGCGCCGCCGTCCTGCCCGCCGTCGGCTCCCCGCTCCAGATCACCGGCATCGAGCTTCCCGACCCCGGCCCCGGCCAGGTCCGGGTCCGGCTCGCCGCCGCCGGGGTCTGCCACTCCGACCTGTCCCTGTCCGACGGCACCATGCGCGTGCCCGTCCCGGCCGTCCTCGGACACGAGGGCGCCGGCACGGTCGTCGCCGTCGGCGAGGGGGTCGGCCACGTCTCACCCGGCGACGGTGTCGTCCTCAACTGGGCCCCGTCCTGCGGCGTCTGCCACGCCTGCACGCTCGGCGAGGTGTGGCTGTGCGCCAACGCCCTCAGCGGCGCCGCCGACGTCTACGCCCGCACATCCGAGGGCGCCGACCTCCATCCGGGCCTGAACGTGGCCGCGTTCGCCGAGGAGACGGTCGTCTCCGCGTCCTGCGTCCTGCCGGTCCCGGACGGTGTGCCGCTCACCGACGCGGCCCTCCTCGGCTGCGCCGTCCTCACCGGCTACGGCGCCGTCCACCACTCGGCCCGGGTCCGGGCCGGTGAGACGGTCGCGGTGTTCGGCGCCGGGGGAGTGGGCCTCGCCGCCCTCCAGGCGGCCCGGATCGCGGGTGCCTCGAAGATCGTCGCGGTGGACGTGTCCGCCGGGAAGGAGGAGCTGGCCAGGGCGGCCGGCGCCACCGACTACGTCGTCGCCTCCGACACCACCGCCCGCGAGATCCGCGGCCTCACCGGCAAGCAGGGCGTCGACGTCGCCGTGGAGTGCGCGGGCCGCGCGGTCAGCATCCGCACCGCCTGGGACTCCACCCGCCGCGGCGGCCGCACCACGGTCGTCGGCATCGGCGGCACGGACCAGCAGGTCACCTTCAACGCCCTGGAGATCTTCCACTGGGGCCGCACCCTCTCCGGCTGCGTCTACGGCAACTCCGATCCGGCGCAGGACCTCCCGGTCCTGGCCGAGCACGTCCGGGCGGGCCGCCTCGACCTGAGCGCGCTGGTCACGGAACGCATCTCCCTGGACGGCATTCCGGCGGCATTCGAGAACATGCTGGCGGGCAAGGGCGGCCGGGCCCTGGTGGTGTTCTAGCCCGCGATCGCGGTGCCCCGGCCTCCGCGCGAGGCCGGGGCCTTCGGCGTGCCCGGGCCCGTGGTCGATGCCAACCACAGGTAAAAGTCCTGGTGCGCGACCCGTTGACGTCCATACCGTCCGGTCAGTACGTTCCCCGGAACTCGAGCCACCCCCCGTTCCGTCCCCCGCACCCACCGGAGCGTGCACCGCATGGACACGGCACCTTCCGCTCAGCCCGTCACCACCACGCCCGCCGTCGGCAACCGACGCCGGGTCGCCACCGCGGCGGCGCTCGCCTCGGCCGTCGAGTGGTACGACTACTTCGTCTTCGGTATCGCCGCCGCCCTCGTGCTCGGCGACCTCTACTTCCCCGCCGGCAGCGCCACGGCAGGCGTTCTCGCCTCGTTCGCGACCTTCGCCGTCGGCTTCCTCGCCCGGCCCGTCGGCGGCATCGTCGCCGGCCATCTCGGCGACAAGCGCGGCCGCAAGCCGATGCTGGTCCTCGCCCTCACCCTGATGGGCGTGTCCACGACCGCCATCGGCCTGCTGCCGACGTACGACACGATCGGCGTCGCCGCCCCGATCCTGCTCGTCCTGCTCCGGGTCGCGCAGGGCGTCGCCGTCGGCGCCCAGTGGGGCGGCGCGATGCTCCTGGCCACCGAGTACGCCCCGGAAGGCAAGCGCGGTGTCTACGGCAGCGTCGTCCAGCTCGGCGTCCCCATCGGCGTGGTCACCGCCAACACAGTCTTCCTGCTGGCCGGCGCGCTCACCACCGACTCGGCGTTCGCGGCCTGGGGCTGGCGGGTGCCGTTCCTGGTGGGCCTGCTGGTCCTCGCCCTCGCCTGGTACATCCACACCCGCGTCGAGGAGACCCCGGCGTTCCGGGAGGCCGAACGGGCCCTCGCCGAGAAGGAGAAGACCGAGCAGAGCTCACCGCTGCGCACGATCCTGCGCGGCCACCTCGGCACCGTCTTCCTGGCCGGCGGCTCCTTCGCCGTGAACACCGCCACCTTCTACATCCTCATCACGGGCGTCCTGGACTACACGACCCGGGAACTGGACATGAAGAAGGGCCCGGTGCTCATGGTCTCGCTCTGTGTCAGCCTCACCCAGCTGGTGCTGATCCCGGCCGCCGCGGCCCTGTCCGACCGCGTGGGCCGCATCCGGATCTACGCCTTCGGAGCGGCCGGCATCGCCCTGTGGGCCGTGCCGCTCTTCCTGCTGATCGACACCGGCTCGCTGCTGTGGCTCGCCGTCGGCACGTTCGTCGCGAGCTGCTTCCTGAGCATCATGTACGGCCCCCAGGCCGCCTTGTTCGCCGAGCTGTTCACGCCCGAGATGCGTTACACCGGTGCCTCCCTCGGCTACCAGATCGCGGCCGTGGCGGGCGGCGGGCTCGCGCCCTTCATGATGGTGCTGCTGCTGGAGGCGACCGGCACCTCGATGGCCGTGTCCGGCTACATCGTGGTGCTCTCGGTGATCGCCCTGGTGTCGATCAGGATCCTCGCGGCGCGGGCGCGCGCGGCCGAGGCACAGGCCGCGCCGGAGACGCAGCCAGAGCCGGAGGCGAAGGCCGAGTCAGCGGGCTGAGTCCGCTGACTCCTCGGGCCGTGGCTCCGGAACCGCTCCCGGAGCCACGGCCCGAGCCGCTGCCCGCGCCCGCGACCTGGACACCGCCACGCCCGCCAGGCACAGCACACCGCCGACCAGCGTGAGTACCCCCGGCACCTCGCCGAGGAACAGCCAGGACATCAGCACGACCAGTGCGGGCGCCGCGTACGTCGTCGCGCCCATCCGGCTCGCGGTCGTCCGGGACAGGGCGTACGCCCAGGTCGTGAAGGCCAGGGCGGTCGGGAAGACGCCCAGGTACACCATGTTGAGCGTCGCGGCGGCGGGCGCCGTGGCGGCCTCCTGCACCAGCTGCCCGGCGAACGGCAGGCACAGCACCGCGCCGACCAGGCACCCGAACGTCGTCACCTGCAACGGGCTCGCGGTGCCCAGTGCCGGCTTCTGCGCCACGACACCGGCGGCGTACGTGATGGCCGCCAGCAGGCACAGCAGCACCCCGAGCACCGAGGAACCGCCCTCGCCCGACATCGACAGACCCACCGTCACGGCGCCGGCGAACGACACGGCCATCCCCGCCAGCAGCCGCGGCGGCATCGGGTCGCCGAGCAGCCGGGCACCGAGCAGCGCGATGAGGATCGGGCCGGTGTTCACGACCAGGGCGGCCGTACCCGCGTCGACCTGCTGCTCGCCCCAGTTCAGGACGACCATGTAGCAGCCGAACCACAGCACGCCCGATATCGCGATCCCGCGCCAGGCCGAGCGCGGCGGCAGCCCCTCCCGCCGCAGCAGGCAGATCACCCCCAGCGTCAGTGCCCCGGCCAGCAACCGTCCGAGCGCCAGCGCCCCCGGTGAGTACGCGTCACCCGCGCTGCGGATCGAGACGAAGGCGGAGGCCCACAGCACGACGGTCACCGCGGCCGCACCGGCGGCCAGCAGATCCGCGCGGCGGGCGGGAGGGCGGGGGGAGTTGATCATCATGTCTCCGAGGCTAGGGGGCGCGCAGGGGCGAACGCTCGCGGTTTTCGGGCGGTGCGGTGCGGGCTGACCGACGAGTGTCGCGGCAGGTCGGGGCCCGTTCCGGGGTCTCGGCGCAGGGCCGTGGCCGTAGCGCTCAGCGGATCGGATTCGGGGTCTCGGCGCAGGGTCGTGGCCGTAGCGCTCAGGGGATTGGATTCGGGGTCTCGGCGCAGGGTCGTGGCCGTAGCGCTCAGGGGATTGGATTCGGGGTCTCAGCGCAGGGTCGTCGCCGCCACGCCCAGCAGATCGAAGAGGGCCCTTTCGCCCGCCGCCGTCACCTTCACGGCCCGCTCGGAGCCGATGCGCACGCACCACCCCGAGTCCAGAGCGTGCCGGCACAGCGCGGCGCCCGCCACGCCCGCGAGATGGGGACGGCGCTCGGTCCAGTCCAGACATCCCCGGGCCAACGGCCGCCGACCCCGGCGTTCCAGGCCGATCCCGGCCGACGCGAACCATGTCAGCCCCGCGTCGGTGAGCGCGAACCCCGTTTCCTGCTCCAGCAGACCCCGTGCCGTCAGCGCGTCGGTGACCGCGATGCCGAGCCGCCCGGCGAGATGGTCGTAGCAGGTGCGGCCACGGGCCATCGCCGAGCCGGCGCTCGACTCCCGCAGGGTGCGCGGCCGTACGGTCGTGCCGGGCGTGACCTGCGCGGCCAGGTCCTCCAGCAGCTGCGCGACCCGCGCGTCGGCCAGCCGGACGTACCGGTGCCTGCCCTGCCGCTCCTCGGCGAGCAGTCCGCCCCCGACGAGCCGGCCCAGGTGCTCGCTCAGCGTCGACGCGGCGACGCCCGCGTGCCGCGCCAGCTCACTCGCGGTCCAGGCCCGTCCGTCGAGCAGCGCCAGCAGGCACGCGGCCCGGGTCTCGTCCGCGAACAGCGCGGCGAGCCGGGCCAGGGCCACCGCCTGCGGATCCCTCGTCGTCATGCCTTCCAGCATGGGACACGGACGGTTCGGCCGGTGCCGAAGCGTCGCTACGGCGTGCGCCGCACCTGCTCGAACTGCCGCGCCAGCCCGTCCAGCAGGGCCGTCAGCCCGGTCTCGAAGGCCCTCTCGTCGATCTTCTCCTGCCGTTCGGCGAGGAGGTGCGCCTGCTGGAGGTGGGGGTAGTCGGCGGGGTCGTACGCGTTCGCGTCGTCCACGAAGCCCCCGGCGAAGGAGCCGAGCGCGGAGCCCATCACGAAGTACCGCATCAGCGCGCCGATGGACGTGGCCTGCGCCGGCGGCCAGCCCGCGGCGACCATCGCGCCGTAGACGGCGTCCGCGAGGCGCAGTCCCGCCGGGCGGCGGCCGGGGCCGCGGGCCAGCACCGGGACGATGTTGGGGTGGTCGCGCAGCGCGGCCCGGTAGGAGACGGCCCAGTCGTGCAGCGCGGTCCGCCAGTCCCGGCCGTCCTGGAACATCGACAGGTCCACCTGGCCGCTCACCGAGTCGGCGACCGCCTCCAGGATCTCGTCCTTGGTGCGGAAGTGGTTGTACAGCGAGGGCCCGCTGACCCCCAGTTCGGCGGCGAGGCGCCGCGTGGAGACGGCGGCCAGTCCCTCCGCGTCCACGAGCGCGCGGGCCGTCTCGACGATCCGGTCGGTGCTGAGCAAGGGCTTGCGCGGTCGGGCCATGGCGCACATAGTAGGGCTGCACCGAGAAACTAGCAGTGCTAATTTAAAGCTACACTTACGGCTTTCAGTGGGGTGACCTGTGGTGAATCTGGAGCTCAGCGAAGAGCAGGGCGCGGCCCGGCAGCTCGCGCGGGACTTCGTGGAGCGCGAGATCACCCCGCACGTCGTGGCCTGGGACCGCGCCGAGGAGGTCGACCGGGGCATCGTCAAGAAGCTCGGCGAGGTCGGCTTCCTGGGCCTGACGATCGACGAGGAGTACGGCGGCTCCGGCGGCGACCACCTCGCGTACTGCCTGGTCACGGAGGAGCTGGGCCGGGGTGACTCGTCCGTGCGCGGCATCGTCTCCGTCTCCCTCGGGCTCGTCGCCAAGACCGTCGCCGCCTTCGGGAGCGAGGAGCAGAAGCGGCGCTGGCTGCCCGGTCTGACCTCCGGCGCCGCGGTCGGCTGCTTCGGCCTCACCGAGCCCGGCACCGGCTCGGACGCGGGCAGTCTGGCGACCCGCGCGGTGCGGGACGGCGACGACTACGTCCTCGACGGCACCAAGATGTTCATCACCAACGGCACCTGGGCCGACGTCGTCCTGCTCTTCGCCCGCTCCACGGACGCCCCCGGCCACAAGGGCGTCTCCGCCTTCCTCGTCCCCACCGACACGCCCGGCCTGACCCGCCGCACCGTCCACGGCAAGCTCGGGCTGCGCGGCCAGGCCACCGCCGAACTCGTCCTGGAGGGCGTGCGCGTACCGGCCTCCGCCCTGCTCGGGGAGGAGGGCAAGGGTTTCTCGATCGCCATGTCGGCCCTCGCCAAGGGCCGGATGTCCGTCGCCGCGGGCTGCGTCGGCATCGCCCAGGCCGCCCTGGACGCGGCCGTGCGGTACGCGGGGGAGCGGGAGCAGTTCGGCAGGACCATCGCCCACCACCAGCTCGTCCAGGAGCTGCTCAGCGACATCGCCCTGGACGTCGACGCGGCCCGGCTGCTGACCTGGCGGGTCGCCGACCTGATCGACCGGGGGCAGTCGTTCGCAGTGGAGTCGTCCAAGGCCAAGCTGTTCGCCTCGGAGGCCGCCGTCCGTGCCGCCAACAACGCGCTCCAGGTCTTCGGCGGCTACGGCTACATCGACGAGTACCCGGTCGGCAAGCTGCTGCGGGACGCCCGGGTGATGACCCTCTACGAGGGCACGAGCCAGATCCAGAAGCTGGTCATCGGCCGGGCGCTGACGGGCGTCTCGGCGTTCTGAGTACCTCTCTGAGTATCTCGGCGGATGTGGCGCGGACCACGTCCGCCGATGCTTTCCCCCATGAGTGACACACCGGGCAAGCAGCAGAACACGGCCGCCTTCTACGGTCAGGCCGTCGCCTCCTTCGCCGTCGCCATGGCGGCCACGGCCATCGGCATCTACCAGTTGAGCGCCGACGCCTGGGTGCGGGCCTTCCTCGCCATCGCCGTCCTCTACCTGGTCACGTCCTCCTTCACCCTGGCCAAGGTGATCCGGGACCGGCAGGAGGGCGCCGCTCCCGCGTACACCCCCTTCGAGAAGCGCTGAGCGGCCACACTAAGCGCTCGCTCACCTTCGGCGGTATGGTGTTGCTCCTGCCAGTGGAGAGGGGCGAGCGATGAGTACGGCGGAGGAGACGGCCGGCGGCGAGGCGCAGGCGTGGGGCGAGGTCACGCCCGACGCGGCGCGGCGGCTGCTGGTCGCCGCGGTGGAGGCCTTCGCCGAGCGCGGCTACCACGCCACGACGACCCGCGACATCGCGGGCCGCGCCGGGATGAGCCCGGCTGCGCTCTACATCCACTACAAGACCAAGGAAGAACTGCTGCACCGCATCAGCAGGATCGGGCACGAGAAGGCCCTGGAGATCCTGCAGGTGGCGTCCCGGCGGGAGGGCACCCCCACCGAGCGGCTCGCCGACGCGGTCAGCTCCTTCGTGCGCTGGCACGCGGGCGGCCGCACCACCGCGCGCGTCGTGCAGTACGAACTCGAATCGCTGGGTCCCGACGCCCGCGCCGAGATCCTCGCGCTGCGCCGCGAGGTCGACGGCGAGGTGCGCGGCATCATCGAGGAGGGCGTGCGGTCGGGCGAGTTCGACGTCATCGACGTGCACGGCACCACGCTGGCCGTGCTGTCCCTCTGCATCGACGTGGCGCGGTGGTTCAACGTCGACGGGCCCCGGACGCCGGAGGAGGTCGGCGAGCTGTACGCCGACCTCGTGCTGCGGATGGTCGGAGCCCGGGGCCGGACGGCCTGAGGGACACCGGGCCCCGGCCCTGGAGCAGGCCCCCGACCCCGTAGCGGGCCCCGGCCCCGGAGCGGGCCCCGGTCTCAGAAGTAGTAGCGCGCCACCGACTCGGCGACGCAGACCGGCTTGTCGCCGCCCTCTCGCTCCACGCTGAAGGCGACGGCCACCTGGACGCCGCCGGGAACCTCGTCGACGCCGCTGATCGTCGCGGTGGCGCGCAGCCGGGAGCCGACGGGGACCGGGGCGGGGAAACGCACCTTGTTGGTGCCGTAGTTGACGCCCATCTTCACGCCCTCGACGGCGATCAGCTGCGGCCCGAAGAGGGGCAGCAGGGACAGGGTCAGGTAGCCGTGCGCGATGGTGGTGCCGAACGGGCCGGCGGCGGCCTTCTCCGCGTCGACATGGATCCACTGGTGGTCACCGGTGGCCTCCGCGAAGAGGTCGATGCGCTTCTGGTCGATGTCGAGCCAGTCGGTGTACCCGAGTTGTTCGCCCACCGCCGACTTCAGGTCGTCGACGGACGTGAAGATCCTCGGCTCTGCCATGTCTTCCAGGCCTCTCGTGTGCGGGGAGTCTGCGCCCTCATATATCTAAGCGACTGCTTAGCATGGTCGGCCGCGGTGGCTGTGTCAACGGACTCGGTAGGGTTCGCGGGGTGCACCGGATTCCAGAGAAGATCCACGAGCTCACGGTCGGCCAGCTCGCGGCGCGCAGCGGCGCCGCCGTCTCCGCCCTGCACTTCTACGAGTCCAAGGGCCTGATCAGCAGCCGCCGGACCTCGGGCAACCAGCGCCGCTACTCCCGTGACACGCTGCGCCGCGTCGCGTTCATCAGGGCATCGCAGCGGGTCGGCATCCCGCTGGCGACGATTCGCGAGGCGCTCGCGGAACTCCCCGAGGAGCGCACGCCCACCCGGGAGGACTGGGCGCACCTCTCCGAGGCCTGGCACACCGAGCTGGAAGAGCGCATCAAGCAGCTGAACCGCCTGAGGGATCACCTCGCCGACTGCATCGGCTGCGGCTGCCTCTCCCTCGACTCCTGTGTCCTGTCCAACCCGGACGACGCGTTCGGCGAACGGCGCGCGGGCTCCCGCCTGCTGGTGGAACGGGAACGCCGGGGCCGCGCCTGAGCGCTCCGCACCTGTGGAACCGGACCGTCGAGGCCGAGCCTGAGCGCACCGCACCTGCCCGCGGGCACGCGTGCCTCGTCGAAGCCGGTCACCTCACCGCCGCCCGTACTCCACCAGCCCCACCGCGACCAACTCCGCGTTGGACCGCGCCCGCACCCCGTCGGGCCGCACCAGCACATCCTCCAGCCCGACCCGGGTCGCCAGCCCCAGTCGCCCCGCGAGCCGCAGCACCGGCCACGCGCCTTCCTCCTCCCCGTGCAGCAGCACGGGACGGCCGTGCGCGGACCCCAGGCCGGACAGCAGCCCCCGTGCCGAGTCGGCCGCGCTCACCGGGTCCGGGTCCGTCACCTCCGCCAGGACCCTCAGCACCTTCGGCCCGAGCGGCGAGGCCGCGAACCGCTCCGCCCCGTCCGTGCCCGACCAGATACCGGCCTCCACGCCCACTCCGAGCTCCATGAGCAGCGCGGCCGTCTCCTCGGCCCCCGGCTCGTGCCAGTTGACCGAGGCGTGGTCGGGCAGGACGGTCCAGCCGCGGATCCGCTCCAGCCGGGCGGCCGGGTCGGGTTCCGTCCACGCGCCCGTGGTCACACCCACGGGCACCGCCACTCGCGCCCGGATCGCCGACAGCGTCGTCGCGAGCACCCGCGGCGACAACGTGTCCTGTCCGCAGGGCGTCTTGGGATGGACATGGAGGTCCGTCGCCCCGGCGGCCACGGCTCCGGCGGCCGAGTCGGCCGTCGACTCGGGTGTCAGCGGCACGGCCACGCCGTCAGCGGCCGTCCGCGAACCGTTCAGGCACCCCTGCATCATGCCGTCGATGGTGCCAGTCACCACCGACAGTGGGGGTGCGGCATCCCCGGCGCACCCCCCGCGCACCCGCATCCGTCAAGCCGACACCAGCAACCTGGTCCGCCTGGCGTAGGCCAGGGCCTCGGGCGTGAGCACGGGACGCGGCACCAGGATTCCGCAGTCCGCGCAGACCGGACCGCACGAGGGCTCGTGGTCCAGGTCGTACCTCCAGTAGAGCTGCTCGCCGCCGCAGACCGGGCACGCCGAGCCCGGCTCGCGCTCCAGCGCGGCGATCAGCCGGCGCAGCACCTCGGCCAGCGGTTCACGGGGATGGACCGCCGGGTCGTCGCACCAGGCCACGCCGAAACCGCCCCAGGTCAGCCGGTGCCAGTCGTCCACACTGCCCGGCCTGCGCAGCCCGTCGTGCTTCTCCTTCTTGCGGCGCTCGGCGAACTCGACCTCGTAGGCCAGCCAGACCGCCCGCGCCTCCTCCAGCTCGTCCAGTGCGGCCACGAGCCGCACCGGATCGGGGGAGCGGTCCTCCGGACCGAACCCCGCCCGCGAGCAGAGATGGTCCCAGGTCGCCCTGTGCCCGTAAGGGGCGAACCGCTCAAGGCACTTACGCAGCGAATAGCGCCGCAGAGCCAGATCGCACCGCGGATCGCGGACCTGTCTCGCCAGACTCCGGAAACCGGCCATCGTCCTGCACCTCCGTCACACCTGCACCTGTAATCCGGTCACTTCGGCGTCGTCGTACGGACGTCGCCGAATAGACGTATCGACAAGCGAATCGGCTCCATCCGATTTCAAATGGCCTCCATAAGCGGCCCGAAGAGGCTCGCCGGTCGACTGCCGTGATCCGTGTGTCTGTTGTGCCGACTTCAAAAAGTGACGCTTGTTCATCTTCAAGCCGGGGGATACCGGCGGTAACATCCCGCCCACCCCCGTCGGGAGGAGCCCCCCATGCCACGGCGTGCCCCACGCACCGTTCTCGACAGAATGAGAACTCCCAGCGGAATCCCCGGGTTCCTGAAGACAGCATCCGTATGCACCCTGATCGCAGGTCTCTTGTCGCCGCTTGCCCCGGCTGCCGCATCGGAAACAGCTACCGCCCAGGCCACCGCCGCGGCGAACGACCACTGTGGCAACCAGTGTTCGGACATCCTCCCGCCCGGTCAGAACGGCAACGCCACCCTCGCCCAGATCCTCCTCAACCAGGCTTTCGGCACCCAGCCCGAGCACGCCGAGGACCAGCTCGGCCCCTACGCCAACCTCGCCAAGGGCTATCCCGCCCTCACCAACGACAAGATCAACACCTTTTTCAACGACGCCTCCTTCGGAGTCCCCGCCGACCAGGTCGCCTCCAGCGTCAAACCCGCCGGGCGCAGCGACGTGACGATCGTCCGGGACAAGAAGACCGGCGTGCCGCACATCACCGGTACCACCAGGTACGGCACCGAGTTCGGCGCGGGATACGCGGCGGCCCAGGACCGGCTGTGGCTGATGGACGTCTTCCGGCACGTCGGGCGTGGTCAGCTGACCTCCTTCGCGGGCGGTGCGCCCTCCAACCAGGGCCTCGAGCAGCAGTTCTGGCGGCACGCTCCGTACAGCGAGGCCGATCTGCAGGCGCAGATCGACAACGCCGTCGCCACCAACGGCGAGCGAGGGCAGCAGGCCCTCGCCGACGTCAAGGCCTACCTCGACGGCATCAACTCCTACATCGACGCCTCCGACAGCGGGCGCACCTTCCCCGGTGAGTACGTACTCACCGGCCACAAGGACTCAGTCACCAACGCCGGGACGATCGAGCACTTCAAGATCACCGACCTGGTCGCGCTGGCCTCCGTCATCGGCGCGCTGTTCGGCTCGGGCGGAGGCGGCGAGGTGAACAACGCCCTCTCGCTCATGGCCGCCCAGGAGAAGTACGGCGTCACCGAGGGCACCAAGGTCTGGGAGTCCTTCCGGATGCGCAACGACCCGGAGGCCGTCCTCACCCAGCGCGACGGCAGCTTCCCCTACGGCACCAAGCCGGCCGACCCGCAGGGCGCCGCGCTGCCCGACGCCGGTTCGGTGCAGCCCGAGCCGCTCGTGTACGACCGCACCGGCAGCGCCGCGACGGCCGGTGCGACCGGCGCGTCCGCTCAGGCCGCGAAAACCGCCACGTCGTCCGCCAAGCGCGGCATGTCCAACGCCCTCGTGGTCAGCGGCAAGCACACGGCCAGTGGCCACCCCGTCGCCGTGTTCGGCCCGCAGACCGGCTACTTCGCCCCCCAACTGCTCCTGCTCCAGGAGATCCAGGGCCCGGGCATCAGCGCCCGCGGCGCATCCTTCGCCGGCCTGAGCATGTACGTCGAACTCGGCCGCGGCCAGGACTACGCCTGGAGCGCCACCACCTCCGGCCAGGACATCATCGACTCCTACGCGGTCGAGCTGTGCCAGGACGACTACCACTACCTGTACCGCGGCACCTGCACGCCGATGGAGAAGATCGAGCAGAAGAACGCCTGGAAGCCCACGACCGCCGACGGCACCGCCGCCGGCTCGTACACCATGCGCGTCTGGCGCACGAAGTACGGGCCCGTCGAGTACCGCGCGACGGTCGGCGGCAAGAAGGTCGCCTACACCACCCTGCGCTCGTCCTTCCTGCACGAGGCCGACTCCATCATCGGCTTCCAGATGCTGAACGACCCGGACTACGTCAAGGGCCCGGACTCCTTCCAGAAGGCCGTCCAGCACATCAACTACACCTTCAACTGGTTCTACGCCGACTCCGAGCACACCGCGTACTACAACAGCGGCGACAACCCGGTGCGCGCGGCCGGCGTCGACTCCGAGTTCCCGGCGTGGGCCAGGCCGGCCTACGAGTGGCGCGGCTGGGACCCGGCGACCAACACGGCCGACTACACCCCGCCCTCCGCCCACCCGAACTCCATCGACCAGGACTACTACGTCTCCTGGAACAACAAGCAGGCCAGGGACTACACGACCGCGCCCTGGGGCAACGGCTCGGTGCACCGCGGCAACCTCCTGGAGGACCGGGTCAAGAAGCTGGTCCAGCAGGGCGGGGTGACCCGCGTCGCCCTGGTGAAGGCCATGGCCGACGCCGGGCTGGCGGACCTCCGGGCCGAGGACGTGCTGCCCGAACTGCTGAAGGTCGTCACCGGTTCCCCCGTCACCGACCCGGCCGCCGCCGCCGCGGTGAGCAAACTCCAGGCATGGGTCGCGGCGGGCGGCAAGCGCACGGAGACCGCCGCCGGCTCCAAGAAGTACGCCGACGCCGACGCGATCCGCATCCTGGACGCCTGGTGGCCGCTGCTGGTCAAGGCCGAGTTCGAACCGGGCCTCGGCAGCGAGCTGTACGAAGCGGTCACGGCCAACCTCCCTGTCGACGAATCCCCGTCGGCGGCGCACGGCCCGACCGGCTCGCACGCGGGAAGCTCCTTCCAGTACGGCTGGTGGAGCTACGTCGACAAGGACGTTCGCGCGGTGCTCGGTGAGCAGGTCAAGGGGCCGCTCGCGAAAAAGTACTGCGGCGACGGCAGCCTCGGCGCCTGCCGGGACACCCTCCTCAGCACCCTGAAGGAGGCGGCCGGCCGGACCGCGGCCCAGGTCTACCCCGGCGACGACGTGTGCTCGGCCGGCGACCAGTGGTGCGCCGACTCGATCAACCACCGCACCCTCGGCGGCATCAAGCACGGCAAGATCAGCTGGCAGAACCGGCCGACCTACCAGCAGGTCGTGGAGTTCACCTCGCACCGGTGAGGCACCGTCCCGGCGGCGGGCCGGCGCACGCGACCCGCCGCCGGGACCAGCCGGGCCGGCTCCGCGCCCAGGATGTCGCTGCCGTCGCCCGGGCGGCGGCACGGGCGGAACACCGGGTATGGAGACGTCCCGTGGCTCCTCGGGCGCATCGTCCTGCCACGGGGGAGCTTGGGCCTGCACCGAGGGCGGCGGCTCAGCGGTAGAGAAGGTACTTCCGCCGCGTCCTGCGGAACGCCGCCAGGTCCTCCTGCCACCCGGCCACCACCTCCTCGGTGTCGGCGCCCGCGTCGATCATCGTTCGTACGCGCGCGGAGCCGGTGAGCTTGTCGATCCAGTTGTCCGGGCGCCAGGCGAAACCGCTCCAGACCTGCTTGGCGGTGACCAGCAGCGCGATCCCCGTGCGGACCGGATCGAAGGCGGCCCGGTCGTGCACATGGACCTGCACACCGCCGATCGTCCTCCCCTGGAACTTCGAGAAGGTGGGCGCGAAGTACGCCTCCCTGAACCGCACGCCGGGCAGGGCGAGTTCGTTCGCCGCTGCCGCCCAGCGCCGGTCGACGCCCTCCGCGCCCAGCAGCTCGAACGGCCGGGTCGTGCCACGCCCCTCGGACAGGTTCGTGCCCTCGAACAGGCACGTTCCCGAGTACACCAGGGCCGTCTCCGGTGTGGGCATGTTCGGGCTGGGCGGCACCCACGGCAGCCCGGAGGCGTCGTGGAAATCCGAGCGCTGCCAGCCCGACATCGTCACCGTCCGAAGCGGCACGGGGTCGGTCAGGAACTCCCCGTTGAACAGCCGCGCCAGTTCGGCGACGGTCATCCCGTGGGCCTGGGCGACCGGTTGCCGCCCGACGAACGTGGCGAACTCCTTGTGCAGGACCGGGCCGAGGGCCGCCCGGCCGGTCACCGGGTTCGGCCGGTCCAGCACGACGAACCGTTTCCCGGCGAGCTGGGCGGCCTCCATGCAGTCGTAAAGGGTCCAGATGTACGTGTAGAAGCGCGCGCCGACGTCCTGGATGTCGAAGACGACCGTGTCGACGCCGGACGCGGTGAAGACGTCGGCGAGGGGCCGGCCGCTCTTGAGGTAGGTGTCGTAGACGGGCAGGCCGGTCGCGGGGTCGTCGTAGCGGCCCTCGGAGCCGCCGGCCTGGGCGGTGCCGCGGAAGCCGTGCTCCGGGCCGAAGACGGCGGTCAGCTCGACGCGGTCGTCGGCGTGCATGACGTCGACGATGTGCCGGGCGTCGCGGGTGATGCCGGTCGGGTTGGTGACGATGCCGGCCTTCTGGCCGTCGAGCAGGGAGTAGCCGTCGTGGGCGAGGCGTTCGAACCCGGTGCGCAGGTGCCTGCGGCGCTCGGCGGCGGATGCGGTCGATGTCGCTGATACGGCTGCCGCCGTGGCGGTGGTGAGGACGGCTCGTCTGGAAGGGCGCATGCGGTGACCTCCTTGAGCGGGGACGGTCGGCATGGGCACGGTATGCGCTTCCGCGGGTTGTGGGGAGGCTGCGGGCCGTCTGTGGCCGGTCGCGCAGTTCCCCGCGCCCCTGTCGGGGGCGTGCTTCCGCGGGTTGTGGGGAGGCTGCGGGCGGTGTGTGGCCGGTCGCGCAGTTCCCCGCGCCCCTATTGGGGCGTGCTCCCCTTTCAGGGGGCGTTCCCGGCGCCTCTTCCCTGGTACATACCGACCGGTTAGTCTGGCGGCATTGCAGAGCCGCGACTGAGGAGACCGATGGTGGGAGCCTTTCAAGAGGCCGGAGTCGTTGTCACGGGGGGCGGCGGCGGGATCGGGGCAGCGCTGGCCCGGCGGTTCGCCGCCGAGGGGGCCCGGGTCGTCGTCAACGACCTGGACGCCGAGCGGGCCAAGCGGGTCGCGGACGAGGTCGGTGGCATCGCCGTGCCCGGTGACGCCTCCGCGATCGTCGCGGACGCCCGGGACGCGCTCGCCGGTACCGTCGACGTCTACTGCGCCAACGCCGGTGTCGCCTTCGAGGGCGGGGCCGCCGACGGGCCGCTGGACGAGACGGCCTGGGCCGCCTCCTGGGACGTGAACGTGATGGCGCACGTCCGCGCCGCCCACGCGCTGCTGCCCGGCTGGCTGGAGCGCGGCAGCGGACGGTTCGTCTCCACCGTGTCCGCCGCCGGGCTGCTGACCATGATCGGGGCCGCCCCCTACGCCGTCACCAAGCATGGCGCGCTCGCCTTCGCCGAGTGGCTGTCGCTGACGTACCGGCACCGGGGTGTGAAGGTCCACGCCATCTGCCCCCAGGGCGTGCGCACCGACATGCTCGCCGCCACCGGCAGCGCGGGCGACCTCGTGCTCCAGCCGACCGCCGTCGAGCCGGAAACCGTGGCGGACGCGCTGCTGAAGGGCATCGAGGAGGACAGGTTCCTGATCCTGCCGCACCCGGAGGTCGCCGCCTACCATCAAGCCCGGGCCGGCGACCCGGACCGGTGGCTGTCCGGCATGAACCGCATCCAGCAGCAGTGGGAGGAGGCCCGGTGACCGACTCCCGTTACGCGGCCAAGCCCTGGCTCGCCCTGCTCGGCGACGCGCAGAAGGGCGCGATCAGCCCCGCGGACTCCCTCGTGCACGCCCTGCGCCGGGCCGTGGCCGAGACCCCCGGGAGCGACTTCCTGGCCTACTTCGACGGCCGGCTGACCTACCGGGACGTCGACGAGCTCAGCGACTCCATCGCCGGGCACCTCGCGGCGCGCGGTCTTCGGCGCGGCGACCGGGTCGCGGTGCTGCTGCAGAACTCCCCGCACTTCGTGCTCGCCCTGCTGGGCGCGTGGAAGGCGGGCGCGGTCGTCGTGCCGGTCAACCCGATGTACAAGTCGGGCGAGGTGGCACACGTCCTGCGGGACGGCGAGGTCGCCGCGCTGATCTGCTCGGACCGGGCCTGGGAGTCGTATCTGCGCGAGACGGCGTCGGACTCGCCCTTGCGGATCGTGCTCACCGGATGCGAGCTGGACTTCCAGAGCCGCGACGACGCGCGCGTGCTGACCTTCGAGCGCCTGTCGCAGGCCCCGGACGCCGACGACCTGGTGAGCGTGGCGCGGGCCGGCCACAAGGCGCCCGAGGGCCGTGATCCCGGCCCCGCGGACATCGCGCTGATCAGCTACACCTCGGGCACCAGCGGCACGCCCAAGGGCGCCACCAACACGCACGGCAACATCATGTACAACGCCGAGCGGCAGCGCACCGGCCTCGAACTGCCGGAGCGGCCCGTCTACTTCGGGCTGGCGCCGCTGTTCCACATCACCGGCATGGTGTGCCAGTTCGGCGCCTGCCTGACCAGCGGGGGCACGCTCGTGCTGGCGTACCGCTTCGAGCCGGGCGTGGTGCTGGACGCGTTCGCCGAGCACCGTCCGCACTACACGGTGGGACCGTCCACGGCCTTCATGGCGCTGGCCGCCCATCCCTCCGTCACCCGCGACCACTTCTCCTCCTTCCGGGTGATCTCCTCCGGCGGCGCCCCGCTGCCGCCCGCGCTGGTGGAGAAGTTCCGGGCCGGATTCGGGCCGTACATCCGCAACGGCTACGGGCTGACCGAGTGCACCGCGCCCTGCGCCTCGGTGCCGCCCGGCCTGGAGGCACCGGTCGACCCGGTGTCCGGGACCCTCGCCGTGGGACTTCCCGGCCCCGACACGGTCGTGCGGATCGTCGACGACGCCGGTGCCGAGGTGCCCTTCGGCGAGCAGGGCGAGATCGTCGTCAGCGGCCCGCAGGTCGTGCCCGGCTACTGGCGCCGCCCCGACGCCACCGCCGCCACGTTCCCCGGTGGCGAACTGCGCACCGGCGACATCGGCTTCATGGACGAGCAGGGCTGGCTGTACGTCGTCGACCGCAAGAAGGACATGATCAACGCGTCCGGCTTCAAGGTGTGGCCGCGCGAGGTCGAGGACGTCCTCTACACCCACCCGGCGGTGCGCGAGGCCGCCGTCGTCGGGGTGCCCGACGGGTATCGCGGGGAGACCGTCAAGGCCTACATCAGCCTGCGCCCGGACGCCGACACGGACCCGGATGCACTCGCCGCCTACTGCAAGGAGAGACTGGCCGCCTACAAGTATCCGCGCCAGGTGGAGATCCTGCCGGACTTGCCGAAGACGGCCAGTGGGAAGATCCTCCGGCGGGAACTGCGTTCCCGTACGCAAGGCAACTGACAGCAGAACGGAAAGGCAGGTGGCGGCAGTGCCCAGGACCACGGACTCGGACGGCACGCCCGTGCCTCAGCGGCTCCTGGCCGCCGCCACCCGGCTCTTCGCCGAGCAGGGCTACGACCGCACCTCGGTGCAGGAGATCGTCGAGGCGGCCGGTGTCACGAAGGGAGCGCTGTACCACTACTTCGGCTCCAAGGACGACCTGCTGCACGAGGTGTACGCGCGCGTGCTGCGCATCCAGCAGGAGCGGCTGGACGCCGTGGCCGGCGCCGACGAGCCGGTCGAGAAGCGGCTGCGGGCCGCGGCCGCGGACGTCGTGGTGACCACCATCGACAACCTCGACGACGCGATGATCTTCTGGCGCTCCATGCACCACCTCAGCCCCGAGAAGAACAAGCAGGTCCGCTCCGAGCGGCGCCGCTACCACGAGCGCTTCCGCGCGCTCGTCGAGGAGGGCCAGAAGTCCGGCGTCTTCTCCGAGGCGACCCCGGCGGACCTGGTGGTCGACTACCACTTCGGCTCGGTCCACCACCTGTCGACGTGGTACCGCCCCGACGGCCCCCTCACGCCCCAGCAGGTCGCCGACCACCTGGCCGATCTGCTGCTGCGCGCCCTGCGCCCGTAGCAGCCGCGCCGCCTGCCGTTCAGGAACGGCCGCGACGGCTCTCCGCGGCCGGCCCGGACTGCCGGGGAGTCGTCAGATACTCGTACGTGCCGGTGAGTTCGAGCAGGCGCCGCAGCGCCTGGCCGACGTCGTCCAGGTGGAACGCGATGCCGTCCCGGCAGGCGGAGCGGTGGATCTGCAGCAGGGTCGACAGCCCCATGGAATCGACCAGCCCCAGCTCCCGGCAGTCCAGGTGCAGCTCCTCGACCCTCACGCCGCCGTCGAGAGCCACCCGCACCCGCTGGAGCAGCTCCGCGCAGGAGTCGTAGTCCAGATCGCCGGTGAGAGCCAGCCGCACGGTGTGCGGGCCGGTGCCGAAAGAGGGGGTCACGGGTCCGTCCAGCGTCTCGGGGTCAGGGGCGGGGGGTGAGCGCGTCGCGCCCGGCGTCGAGCAGCCGGCAGGCGCGGGGGAAGTCGTGCAGTTGCTCCCGGAGCAGGTCCAGGCAGGGCAGAAGCGAGCGCGCCGGGACGCCGCGGGCGGTGAGCACCTCGGCGGTCCAGACCAGGAAGCCGCTGAAGACGTCGTCGGCGTCCACGTACAGGGCGGCCGTCAGGAAGCTGACGATGTGCGCGATGTCCTCGGCGGTGTGCTCGCGCTGCTCCTCGCTGTAGTCCCGCATCGCGGGGAAGCGCTGTTCGAGAGAGCGGAAGGTGTCGCGCACCAGGCGGGTGGAGGACTTCGCGACCAGCGTGTACTCCTGGTCGCGCAGATGCGGCAGGTCGTCGGTCGCCTGGTGGGCGGGCCCCGGCCGGCTCAGGGGGCCGGCCGCCAGCCGGTCCGCGGCCGCGCGTGCGTCGGGTGCCCAGGCATCGGCTCCCAGCAGCCGGGCGTAGCGGCCGTCCGCACCGAAGGCGGGGCCACCGGCCATGACCGGGGTGCCGGCCGCCTGGACGGCGGTGATGGCGCTGTGCGCGAGGGGCAGCCGGGTGGGCAGCGAGCCGGACAGGCACACCGCGTCCGGGCCGGTGCGGTGGATGTGGCTGATCAGGTGGGCGGTGGGGACCTGCGCCCCGAGGTAGTCCACGTGCCAGCCGCGCAGCCGCAGCGTCTCGGACACCAGGCGCGCGGGCAGGGCGTGCCACTCCTGGTCCACGCAGGCCACCGTGATCCGGCCCCGGATGTGCGCGGGGCGCCGGGCCGGCAGGACGGCGATGACACGGTCGTTGATGGCGGTGGCGGCGTGCTCGTCGGCCACGCTCATCCGGTTGGCCGCCCATTCGACGCCGACCTTGTGCTGGACGGCGCCGATGACGTCCAGCAGCACCGACTCGGGCGCCAGCCCGTCGGCCAGGGCGCCGGTGACGACGTCGACGGCCGCGTACTCGTCCGCCGCCCGTACGGCGGCCCACAGCTCGTCCGCCCACCGAGCGGATCCGCCGCCGTCGTGCGCCGCCGAGCCGCGGCCGCCCACGCCGTGACGGCCCGGCCCCTCGTCGAGGCCGGTGAGGTGTCCGGTCACGCCGTGTACCTGCCCCGGGTCGCCCCGTCCACCGCACTGAGGTGGGCACCGCGCGGCGCGGTGATGGCCAGGACGGCGATGTCGTCGTGGCGCCCGTCGCCGATCCACTGCGAGGTGACCATCTGCACCCGCTCCACGACCGCCTCCGCGGGCATGCCGGCGCACTCGGCCGCGGCGCGCCTGAGGCGCTGGTCGCCGAACATGGTGTCGCCCAGCGGGCCGCCCCTTGCCTCGGTGACGCCGTCGGTGAACAGCAGGCAGGTCTCCCCCGGGGCGAGGCGGACCCGCGCGGTGCGGGAGGTGATGGCCGGCAGGACGCCGATCAGGGTGCCGCCCGTGTCGGCCTCCTCCACGGTCCCGTCCCGCCGGATGATCAACGGCGCCGGGTGCCCGGCCGACGTCAGCCGCAGCACGACCTCGCGCTCCTCCCGGCGGACCGAGGCCATCACCAGGGTGGCGAAACGGGTGTGGTGGCTGGTCCGCATGGCGTTGTTCACCAGACGCAGCATCCGGGCGTGGTCGTCGGCCATGGGCAGCAGGGCGTGCAGGGTGTTACGGATCTTGCCGGTGAGCACCGCGGCTTCCAGCCCCTTGCCGGCCACGTCGCCCAGCACCACGAGGGTCTCGGGGGAGTCCTCGGTGGGCGGGTGGACGTCGTAGAAGTCGCCGCCGATGCGCTCGGTGTCCTTGCTGGCCCGGTAGCCGCCCGCGAACTCGACGCCCTCCGTCTGCCGCAGGGTGGGCGGCAGGAGTTCCCGCATGAGGGTGTCGGAGATCGAGTTCTGTTCCGCGTAGAGGCGGGCCGCCGACATCGCCGCGCCGGCCCGGGCGGCGAACAGCCCGGCCAGCGACTCCTCCGCCTCGGTGAACGCATGCTGCTGCGCCCGGCGCAGCAGGATCAGCGCGCCGGCCGGTACGCCGAGCCCCGGAAGCGGTGTGATCACCAGCGAGCCGACGTCGCCGAACCCCGCCGGGATCAGCCAGTCCGGGGCCGTCGCGGGGTCGATCCACCGGGAGGGAACCGGGGGGAAGCCCCGCAGCGCCTCGGCGAGGCCCGGCACGGTGTCCGGCGCCTCGGACACCGTGCTGCGGGCGAGCCCGCCCCGGTGGTCACAGGAGACCACCGGCAGTGTCCTGGCGGCGTTGGGCGCGATGACCAGGGCGGCATCGGCCAGATGCTCGGTGGCCAGGCGCGCCGTCACCTCCATGCACCGCTCCAGGTTCAGGGAGGCCAGCAGGGCCGTCGAGGCCTCGGTGAGGAACCGGGTGCGTCCGCGTTCGGCCGCCAGCTCTCCCACGGCGGAGCGGTAGGCGGTCTCCTCCATCAGCCACCAGACCGTGCTGCCGCCCGCCACGAGGGACGGATGCGCCGAGAAGGACCGGCCGTCCACCTCCCCGCCGACCGGGGCCGGCCGGCTGCGGTCGGCGGCGACGAGCCAGGCCGGGGAGGACAGGGGCTGCCCGACGCGGGCGGTCGGCAGCAGGGCAAGGGCCGCGTCGTTGAGCTCGGTGACGTGCCCGTCCGCGTCCAGGACCACCACCGGGCAGGGGGCGGAGGCGGCGCTCACCGTGCTCACCGCACGGGTGCGGGGCCTGGCCGGGGAAGGAGTCATGTACGGGGCCCCTACGCGTGACCCACACCTCACTTAGCGAAGACGGACGACGACTGTCTCGTGCACAGTCCCGCAGTCCGGGTGGGCGGTGCAACCACCGGACCGGCCCGGGAGGAGACGAAGAGCGGGTCCGGGGCGGCAAACCCCGCGAAACGTCCGCCCTACCCAGAGGGGCGTTCACGAGTCCGTGCGAAGTTTCACACCCCGCCCACAATCGTCCTGGTGCGGTCTTCGGTCGTGAGGAGTGAGCGGTGGGGGGGGGGCGGGGCCCCCCCCCCCCCGCCGGGACTAGATACCAGTATTAAGGCCCCCCCCGCGCCACCGCGGAGTAAGCACGACCCGAGCCCACCCGCGAAGACACGGGCCCCCCCCCCCGGG
>NZ_JBHJPX010000010.1:192991-276418 GCF_042262425.1 Streptomyces sp. NPDC056373 | reverse complement strand
CCCTCACACACCCCCCCCCCTAGCGCCCCCCGCTAATTTTGTTAATACCCCACCCCCCCACCCCCGGCGGGGGGGGGGGGGGGGGGGTGGGGGGGGGGGGGGGGGGGGGGGCCGGCCCCCCCCCCACGCGGCCGTCACATGTACCGCTTCAGCTCCCGCCGCGCGAGCGACCGCTGATGCACCTCGTCCGGACCGTCCGCGATCATCAGCGTCCGCGCCCCCGCGTACAGCTCCGCCAACGGGAAGTCCTGACTCACGCCGCCGGCGCCGTGCAGCTGGATCGCCCGGTCGAGGATGTCCACCACCGCCCGGGGCGTGGCGATCTTGATCGACTGGATCTCGGTGTGCGCACCGCGGTTGCCCACCGTGTCCATCAGCCACGCGGTCTTCAGCACGAGCAGGCGCAGCTGCTCCACCGTCACGCGGGCGTCCGCGATCCAGTTGTGCACCACGCCCTGCTGCGCCAGCGACTTGCCGAACGCGTCCCGGGACACCGCCCGCCGGCACATCAGCTCGATCGCCCGCTCCGCCATGCCGATCAGCCGCATGCAGTGGTGGATCCGCCCGGGACCGAGCCGTGCCTGCGCGATGGCGAAGCCGCCGCCCTCCTCGCCGACCAGGTTCGACACCGGCACGCGCGCGTTTTCGAAGATCACCTCGGCGTGACCGCCGTGGTAGTGGTCCTCGTACCCGAACACCTGCATGGCCCGCTTGATGGTGACGCCCGGGGTGTCACGCGGGACCAGCACCATCGACTGCTGGCGGCGGATGTCCTCCCCGTCCGGGTCGGTCTTGCCCATCACGATGAAGATCTTGCAGTCGGGGTGCATCGCCCCGGAGATGTACCACTTGCGGCCGGTGATGACGTACTCGTCGCCGTCCCGCTGGATGTGCGTGGTGATGTTGGTGGCGTCGGAGGAGGCCACGTCCGGCTCGGTCATCGCGAACGCCGAGCGGATCTCGCCGGCCAGCAGCGGCTCCAGCCACTGCTTCTGCTGCTGCTCGTCGCCGAACTGGGTGAGCACCTCCATGTTCCCGGTGTCCGGCGCCGCACAGTTCGTCACCGTCGGCGCCAGCTGCGGGGAGCGGCCCATGATCTCGGCGAGCGGCGCGTACTGGAGGTTGGTCAGCCCGGCCCCGTACTCGGAGTCCGGCAGGAAGAGGTTCCACAGGCCCTGCCTGCGGGCCTCGGCCTTGAGCTCCTCGACCACGGGCACGGTCTCCCAGGGCGAGTCGAGCCGCTCGCGCTGCTCGTGCGCGACGGACTCGGCCGGGTAGACGTACTCGTCCATGAAGGCGAGGAGCTTGCCGCGCAGTTCTTCGGTGCGCGCGTCGTAAGCGAAGTCCATGTGGATCAGCCCTCCTGGAGGCCTTCGTGGAGCGTGGTCAGTCCGTGCCGGACGAAGACGGGGACGAGGTCGCCGATGCGGTCGAAGCCCTGTCCGACCGTCTGGCCCAGCGTGTAGCGGTAGTGGATGCCCTCGAGGATCACGGCGAGCTTGAACCAGGCGAACGCCGTGTACCAGGAGACCGCGGAGACGTCGCGCCCCGAGCGCGCGGCGTACCGCTCGATCAGTTCCGACGGCGCCGGGTGCCCGGGAGCCTCGGCGGTCGTGGAGACGGGGGAGTCGGTCATGCCCAGCGGCATGCTGTACATGACCAGCAGACCGAGGTCGGTGAGCGGGTCGCCCAGCGTCGACATCTCCCAGTCGAGGATGGCCTTGATCCGGTCGTCCTCGCCGATCAGCACGTTGTCGAGCCGGTAGTCGCCGTGCACGACGGCCGGGGCGGGGGAGTGGGGCAGCTCGCGCCCGAGGGCGGCGTGCAGCTCGTCGATGCCGTCCAGGTCCCGGTTGCGCGAGGCGTCCAGCTGCTTGCCCCAGCGCCGCAGCTGCCGGTCCAGGAAGCCCTCGGGGCGGCCGAAGTCCGCCAGCCCCACCTCGCCCGGGTCGACCGCGTGCAGCTCCACCAGCGTGTCGACGAGGTTCAGCACCGCGCCCCGGGTCCGCTCCGCACCGAGCGGGAGAAGCTGGTCGGCGGTGCGGTAGGGGGTGCCCTCGACGAACTCCATGACGTAGAAGGGCGATCCGAGCACCTCCTCGTCCTCGCACAGCAGCACCGGCCGCGGAACCGGCACGGCGGTCGGGTGCAGGGCGCTGATCACCCGGTGCTCGCGCTTCATGTCGTGCGCGGTGGCCAGGACGTGGCCGAGCGGGGGCCGTCTGACGACCCACCGGGAGGTGCCGTCGGAGACCGCGTAGGTGAGGTTCGACCGTCCGCCCTCGATCAGCCGGCCGGACAGCGGGCCGTTCACCAGGCCGGGCCGCTCGCGGTCGAGCAGGTCGCGCAACCGTTCGAGATCCAGTCCGGGCGGATGGTCGGGACTCATGCGTCGCTCCTACGGGCAGGTGAACAGTTCCCGACTCATGATGCCGACCGGTCGGTATGTCGTCCAGAGCGGGACCGAAACGTGATCGGAGCCACGATAGGCCGACGACCCGCCTCGCGAGGCGGCCGGGGAGGTTTCGGCCGGTTCGTTCAGGCCATCCGGCTTGCGCGCCGCCCGGCGAGCCCGGAAGGTCAAAGCCATGAAGGCCATCAGCTACTCACGGTACGGCGGTCCCGAGGCGCTGGCGTTCGGCGAGGTGCGCGACCCGAAGGTCGGCCCCGACGCGGTGCTGGTCAAGGTGCGGGCGGCGGCCGTCAACCCCGTCGACTGGAAGGCCCGCGAGGGCTACCTCGACGGCATCCTCGCCCCCGTCTTCCCGGTGGTGCCCGGCTGGGACGTCTCGGGCGTCGTGGTGCGCCCGGGCGTCGCCGTCTCGGAGTTCGACGTCGGGGACGAGGTCATCGGATACGTGCGCGAGGACTTCCTCTCCCGCGGCACCTTCGCCGAGTACGTGGCCGCGCCCGTGCGCACCCTGGCCCGCAAGCCGCGCAACCTCTCCTTCGAGGAGGCGGCCGGGCTGCCGCTGGCCGGGCTCACCGCCTACCAGGTGCTGGTCAAGGTGCTTCAGGTGAAGCGGGGCGAGACCGTGCTCGTGCACGCCGCGGCCGGCGGCGTCGGCTCGATCGCCGTCCAGCTCGGTGTCCACCTCGGCGCCCGGGTGATCGGTACGGCGAGCGAGTCCAACCACGACTTCGTGCGGAGCCTGGGCGGGGAGCCGGTGGTGTACGGCGAGGGCCTGGGCGAGCGGGTGCGCGGACTGGCCCCGGAGGGTGTGGACGCGGTGTTCGACACGGTCGGCGCAGACGCGCTGAAGGTGTCGGCGAACCTGCTGGCACCCGAGGGCCGCCTGGCGTCGATCGCCGACAACGACGTCGTGACCTACGGCGGCCGCTACTACTTCGTCCGCCCCGACGCCCAGGACCTCCAGCGCCTGGCCGACCTGGCGGAGCAGGGCGTGGTCGGCGTGCACGTCGACGAGACGTTCCCCCTGGAGCGGGCCGCCGACGCGCACCGGCTGAACCAGGAGGGCCGCACCCGCGGCAAGATCGTCGTGACGGTGGACTGGGAGAGCGCAGAGGAATGAGGGGCTGAACCTCAAAAGGCCGCACGGGAGGAGGGCCTGCACCTCGGGAGGCCTGCACCCGGAAGGCTTGAACCTGGGGAGGCCTGCGCCTCGGAGGGCCCGCACCTCGGAAGGCCTCACAGCACGAGGGCCGCGCCGCACACCGCCATCGCCACCGTGCAGAACACCGCGGCGACCGCGTGCCGGGGCGCGAACGCCGCGGGGCTCGGGGCGACCGCGAGAGCGCGGATACGCCGGTGCGCGACGCTCAGGAAGCCCAGCCAGAGCACGCAGCACACGGCGCAGGCGACGACCCCGGCGGCGGAGGCACCGCCGTGCAGCACGGTCTTCACCGCGAGCACGGCGACGACCGTGCCCGACAGCGTCGTACGCCGCCACGCGAGCCGGGTCCGCTCGGGCTGCAGTCCGGGGTCGCGGTCGGGATCCCGCTGCCCGGCGGTCGGCACACTCACCCCTCCCACCCCACCAGCACCACGACGACCATGGCCACGGCCACCACCGCGACGACCAGGCTCAGCAGCGCCGGGAACCTGGAGACCGGCAGGTCCTCGCCGCGCCGCATGGCCCGCTCGCAGCGCACCCAGTGGTTGACGGCCCGCAGGGAGCACAGCACGCCCGCGGCCAGCAGCGCGAGCGCGAGCCCGACCCGCCATCCCCAGCGCAGGTCCGGCAGGAACTGGTCCACGGCGAAACCGCCGCCGATCAGTGCGAGGGCGGTGCGCACCCAGGCGAGGAAGGTGCGTTCGTTGGCCAGCGAGAAACGGTAGTCGGGCGTCTCGCCGTCCTCCCTGACCTCCGCGGGCGCGAACCACAACCGGACGTTCCGTACGAACTCGATCACGTGAGCGACCCTACCCGGGAGCCTCGCCGGGCCCTCTTCAGCCGGACGTCCGGAACGCCTTGAGCCGCTCGTACGCCGCGAGCCCGTCCGGCACCCACTCCCAGTCGGCCAGGTGCCGCTCGACCTCGGCCTCGGGCAGGAAGTCGTGCCAGGCCACCTCCTCGACCTGAGGGCGCACCGGAAGCGCGCAGCGGACCTCGTAGACCGCCGACCACCAGGTCCGGCCGGAGCCGTTGTCGTACAGGAACGTGAAGAGGTGATGCGGCTGCGGCAGGCCGGTCACTCCGAGTTCCTCCTCGGCCTCCCGCAGGGCCGCCGCGTCGTAGGACTCGCCCGCGCCGACGACCCCGCCGACGAACATGTCGTGCAGGGAAGGGAAGACCAGCTTGGTCGCGGTGCGCCGGTGCACGAAGATCCGGCCCTCGGCGTCCCGGGCAATGACGAAGACGCAACGGTGGCGCAGCCCCAGGGCGTAGGCCTCGCCGCGCGGGGACTGCCCGACGACCCGGTCGTTCTCGTCGACGATGTCGAGGATCTCGTCAGCAGCGCTCATGCCCTCATCCAAGCAGGGCGGGGAACGCCGAGGGGGAGGGGCCGCCCGAAGGGTGAAGTCAGGTCGGGGAGGTCGGGGAGGTCGGGGAAGTCGGGGAGGGAGCCCTCACGGCGCGAGGGCCGGTACGAGTTGCCCGGGTCCGGTGGCCGGGCCCCTCAGGGTGAGGCCGGGCTCACCGCGGGCGTGTTCACACGGGCCCGTTCCGGTGCCCCGTGCGGCATCGCCGGATGCATGCCCAGCAGCACGATCCCGGCGACGACGGCCAGCAGGCCGCCGGCCTCCCAGCTCAGGGCCACCGCGTCGGTGCGCAGCCGGTCGCCCAGGAAGCCGACGCCGCAGACGATCCCGGCGAGCGGCTGCGCCGCGGTCAGGGCGGGCAGCGACTTGCGCAGGGACGCGGTCTCGAACGCGCTCTGCACGAGGACCAGCCCCGTGACCCCGAGCGCGAGCACCGCGTACGGCTCCCAGCCGGTGAGCAACCCGGCGAAGCCGCCGTCGGAGACCTTCTGCCCGCTGACCCTGGTCAGTGCGTCCTGCACGCCGTACAGCAGCCCGGCGGCCAGGGCCAGCAGCACCGGGCCCGAGCTCAGCCGGGACCGCTTGCCGCGCGTCGTGAGCAGCAGGGCGAGCCCGATCATGATCCCGATGATCAGCCACTGCCGCACCGGATCGGCCGTGGCCGCGCCACCTTCCGGCCTGCCCGCCACGATGAACGCGGTCACCCCGCCGGCCAGCAGGAAGAGACCCGCCCAGCCCTGGCGTCCCAGCGGCTGCCGGCTCTGCTTGCGGGAGAGCGCCAGTGCGAAGAGGAGGTTCGTCGCCAGCAGGGGTTCCACCAGTGACAGCTCGCCCTGCCCCAGCGCGGCGGCGCCGAGGCCCATGCCGACCACCATCAGCGCGATGCCGCCGAGCCAGCGGGGCACCTTCACGAGGTCGAGCAGCAGGCGGAAGGAGAGGAAATCGCTCAGCGGGGCCCGTTGGGCCGCGTTCTGCTGGAGGACGAAGCCGAAGCCGAGACAGCAGGCGGCACCCAGGGCGAGCGCCAGGACTAGAACCGACACGCGGTGTACCTCGATCGTCAGGTCGGGTCACGGTTGCGTAGGGGCCGACTGTACCGGTCGGCTCCACCCGGCGCGCCCGTACGTCATGCCATCGTCGGGGGCGGCGACAGCCGCCGCTATGACGTACGTCACAAAGGACGTAACGGAAAAAATGGACGTCGACCACGCTTGCCTCTCTGGTCTCCCGGGTCACAAAAGGCTCACGAGTAACGGCAGTTGACGCGTGTAACGCCCTGGCAGCCCTTGACGCCGACCATTGGCTGGGGGTTGGCTGTGCGTGATCAGCCCATGGCGATGCGCACATACGCGCTCCTCCTGCCGCCGTGAGCCGAAACACCAGAAGAGCGCGTGAGGAAGTCCCGCGGTGTCCCCACCCCCGCCTCCCTTCGGCCGTGGCCGCAGACGTGCGGCGCAGGCCTTCGACGAGGCCCTCGACGACGCCGATCTCGTGACCGCGCGCGCCGCACTGGCGCAGGGCCGCTGGCAGAACGCCCGCTCCCTGCTGGTGCACACCGGGGACGACTGGGACCGGCGCGGCCACCGCGTCACCGTCCTCGCCCGGGAGTCCTCCTGCGCCGCGTGGGCGAAGGAGTGGCTGCTCGCCGAACCCGAGTCCGCCGACGCCTCCGTCCTGCTCGCCCTCGCCCAGGTCCGCCGCGCCCTGCGGGGCAGGGCCAAGGCCGACCGTGCCCGTGAGGCCTGCCGGACCGCCGCGGCCCGGATCCCCGCCGACCCCACGCCCTGGCTGGGCCTGCTGATGCTGGAGTGCGCGGTCGGGAGCGACGAGGACGCCGTCCGCAGCTTCGAGGCGGTCCGCGGCCGGTACACCGACCACCACCACGCCCACCATCTGATGGTCGCCCGGCTCGCCTCCCGCCGGACCGAGGCCGGCCCGGACCCGCTGCACGAGGTCTACGACTTCGCCGGCTGGGCCGCCGAACAGGCGCCCGCCGACTCCCCGCTCGCGATCCTGCCGGTGATCGCGCACGCCGAGCGATACCGGGTGCTGGCCGCCGCCGGACACGGACCCGCCGACCCGGCCGCCTCCGGCCACTGGACGGGCCGCCGCGCCCGGCAGGTCATGAAGGCCGCCTTCGACTGGTGGCTGGAATGGGAGCTGGAGGGGCACCCGCGGCGGCTGATCGACCTGAACTTCCTCGCCCACGCCAAGTTCTGCGAGGGGCGGGGGGCCGAGGCGGCCGCCCTCTTCCACCGGATCGGCCGGCACGCCACACCGGCTCCCTGGTCGTACCCGGACCGTGACCCGCACACCGCTTTCGCCGCCGCCCGCGCCGCCGCGCTCGGCACGGCCTGACCCCCCGACCCGAAGAGTGAGGACGCTCCCCCGATGACCACGGACAGTCCGGACACGACCACCTCCGCCCCCGGCGGCATCAGCACGTTCAAGGGGCAGGAGCGCGCCCTGCGGGCCGACCGGCTCGGCACCGGGGGACTCCTGCTATCCGTCCTCGCGGCGACCGCCCCGCTCATGGTGGTCGCGGGTGTCATGCCCACCACATTCGCGGTGATGGGCATCGTCGGCCAGCCGCTGCTCTTCGTCGTCCTCGGCGTCGTCCTCATCCTGTTCAGCGTCGGATACGCCGAGATGAGCCGCCACGTCCACAACGCGGGCGCCTTCTACGCCTACATCCGCCGTGGCCTGGGCGCCACCGCGGGTGCGAGTGCCGCCCTGGTGGCCCTCGTCGCCTACAACGCTCTCCAGGTCGGCATCTACGGCATCTTCGGCTTCGAGGTCTCCGGCCTCCTCGCCACCTACGCCGACCTGCGGATCGCCTGGTGGATACCGGCGCTCGTGGCCGCACTCGCCGTCGGGCTCCTGGGCTGGCTCAAGATCGACGTCAACGCCCGCGTGCTCGGTGTGCTGCTGGTCATCGAGGTCCTGCTGGTCGTCGTCTTCGACGTGGCCGCCCTGGCCGACCCCGGGACGGAGGGCCTGTCGCTGCACGCCTTCAACCCCGACACCCTCACCGGCGCCGGTGTCGGCACCGCGCTGTGCTTCTGCATCGCCGCGTTCCTCGGCTTCGAGCAGGCCCCCGTCTACGCCGAGGAGACCAGCCGCCCGCACGTCCTGGTGCCCCGCGTGATGTTCCTCGCCGTCGGCGGGGTCGCCGTCTTCTTCGCCCTCAGCAGCTGGGCCCTCACCGTCGCCACCGGCCCCGCCGCCATCGTCGGCACGGCCCAGAAGCAGAGCGCCGGGCTGCTGTTCTTCCTCACCGAGTCCCGCCTCGGCGGCACCTTCACCGACGTCCTGCACGTCCTGTTCGTCACCGGCATGTTCGCCGCGATGCTCAGCTTCCACAACGTCGTCGCCCGCTACGCCTTCGCCATGGGCCGCGAAGGCCTGCTGCCCGCCGCCTTCGGCCGCACCAGTGGCAGCAGCGGCGCCCCCGGCACCGGCTCGCTGCTCCAGACCGTCGTGGCCGTGGTGGTCGTGGCCGCCTTCGCGATCGCCGACGACAAGCCGGTCGGCGATCCGACCGCGCCCGTCCTGCAGCTGTTCACCTGGTTCGGCAACGTCGGCGCCCTCGGCGTGATCGTGCTGATGGCGGCGGCGTCCCTGTCCGTGGTCGTCTTCTTCGTCCGCCGCGGCGCCGCCGGCGCCCAGGCCTGGCGGCTGGTCACGTCCACGCTGGCGGGCATCGCCCTGCTGGTGATCGCCGGCTACACGGTGAAGGACTTCGAGGTGCTGGTCGGCGCCGGCCCCGGCTCCTCGCTGAGCTGGGTGCTGCCGGGCATCATCGGCCTGGCCGCGCTGGTCGGCGCGGCCCTCGGCCTGGTGCTGCGCGCCCGGGCCCCCGAGAAGCACGCCCGGATCGGCCTCGGCAACGAGGCGTTCCAGCTGGACAAGGCCGCCTCCTCCTGAGGCGGCACCCGTAAGAAGTGGTTACGGAAGTCTGACGAGCACCCGCGTTCCCTGTCGTCCCGGGGCCGCGGGTGTTCGAATGAGTACGTGAACGAGGACGTATCCAAGGGTGTGAGCGACGAACACCCCGAAGAACGGGGCACCCCGATCGGCCGCCGCGTCTTCCTCGGCACCCTCGCCCTGGGCGCCGTCGGAGTGGTCGCGGCCCCACCGCTGCAACGCGGCCTGGAGGGCTTCCTGGGCGGCGCGGCCGACAAGGACCCCACCGGACTGACCGGCCTGCTCCCGAACGGCGGCGGCTTCCGCTACTACTCGGTCGCCTCCTCCGTCCCGCGCAAGAACGCCGGCAGCTACCGCCTCACCGTCGACGGCCTGGTCGACCGCCCCACGACCTACACCCTCGACGACCTCAGGGCCCTGCCCCAGACCCGCATGGTCCGCGACGTCCAGTGCGTCACGGGCTGGCGCGTCCCCCACACCCCCTTCGAGGGCGTACGCCTGTCCCGCATCCTGGATGCCGCCCGGGTCCGCCCCACGGCCAAAGCCGTCCGCTTCACCTGCTTCGACGGCACGTACACCGAGAGCCTCACCCTCGACCAGGCCCGCCGCGCGGACGTCCTGGTCGCCCTGCGCATGCAGGACAAGGACCTCGGCCACTCCCACGGTGGCCCGGTCCGCCTCTACGTGGCGCCCATGTACTTCTACAAGTCCGCCAAGTGGCTCTCCGGCATCACCGTCACCGACGAGGTCCGGCCGGGCTACTGGGAGGAGCGCGGCTACGACGTCGACGCCTGGGTGGGCCGCTCGAACGGACGCGACGATGACCCCACGAGCTGACACGCCCCCGGACACGGCCCGGGTGCGCCGCTTCACCACGCTGCAGCGCTGGACCCACCGCACCACGGCCGCGCTGATGGGCGTCTGCGTCGTCACGGCGGCGTGCCTCTACATCCCCCAGCTCGCTGAACTCGTCGGTCGCCGCGCCCTGGTCGTCACCCTGCACGAGTGGGCCGGTCTCGCCCTGCCCGTCCCCGTCCTGGCCGCGCTGGCCTCCCGCGCCTTCCGCGCGGACCTCGGCCGCCTCAACCGCTTCGGCCCGCACGACCGCACCTGGCTGCGCGCCGCCCTGCACTGCGACAAACGCCGTTCGTCCCGCCCGGCGGGCAAGTTCAACGCCGGGCAGAAGCTCTACGCGGCCTGGATCGGCGGCGCCACGCTGGTCATGCTCGCCACGGGCCTGCTGATGTGGTTCACGCACCTCACCCCCCTGCTCTGGCGCACCAGCGCCACCTTCGTCCACGACTGGCTGGCCCTCACCATCGGCATCGTCCTGGCCGGCCACATCGGCATGGCCCTGGCGGACCCGGAGTCCAGAAGAGGCATGCGCAGGGGATCGGTGAGCAGAGAGTGGGCGTCCCGAGAGCACTCTCTCTGGCGCGAGTAGGTGTCCAAGGGCGCGGGGAACTGCGCGATCAACCACAACCCACCCGCACCCTTCGAGGCGCAGTAGTTCCATGCCTCAGGGGCGCGGGGAACTGCGCGAACAACCACAACCCACCCGCACCCTTCGAGGCGCAGTAGTTCCATGCCTCAGGGGCGCGGGGAACTGCGCGAACAACCACAACGCACCCGCGGTCGCCCCACGACGTGAAGCCCTACGGCGCGCTGGCGAAATCCAACAGCACCTTGCACGACCGACTCCGGTCAGAGGCCAGAGCAAACGCCGACTCCGCCTCCCCCACGGGAACCACCGCACTGATCAGCCCGTCGAAGGCCGACTCCCGCGCCAGCAGAGCCAACGCCTCATCGAACTCACCGTCGAAGCGAAACGCCCCCCGCAACTCGATCTCCCGGCTCACCACCAGGTTCCCCGCGAACGGACTGTGCCCCGCCGGCAACATCCCCAGCTGCACGACGACCCCACCCCGCCGCACCCGCCGCAGACACGCGTCCAGCCCCGCGGCCACCCCGGACGCCTCGACGGCCACATCGACCTCCTCCGGCCACCCACGGTCATCGGGATCATCGGCCCGAACGGCACTCCCGGCCCCGGCGATCCGCCCGTACTCCAACGCCTCGGCCAGCAGATCCGAGACCGTCACGTGCGCGGCCCCGGCCGCCCTCGCCGCCGCGACCACCAGACACCCGATGGGCCCGGCGCCCGTCACCAGCACACGCCGCCCCGCAACCCCTCCGGCCCGCCGCACCGCGTGGACAGCGACCGCCAACGGCTCGGCCAGCGCCGCCCGCCGCAGCTCCAGCCCGGCGGGCAGCGCCCGCACCTGCCCGGAGGGCACGACCACCTGACCGGCGAAACCCCCCTGAACATGGGGAAACCGCGCCGCACTCCCGAGGTACCGGGTGTCGCGGCAGACGTTGCGCCGCCCGGCCGCACACTCCGGGCACACCCCGCACGCAGTGGCCGGATGCACGGCGACCGCGCTGCCCGGAGCCGGACCTTCACCGCCCGGGCCGTACTCCACCACCGTCCCCACGACCTCGTGCCCGAGCACCATCGGCTCGCGCAGCCGGAAGTCACCGACGCCGCCGTGCCGCCAGTAGTGCAGATCGGACCCGCACACCCCGCCGTACCGCACGGCGACCAGCGCCTGACCCGGTCCGGGCCGCGGCACCGGCAGCTCCGCCACCCGCAGATCGCCCTGACCGTGGATCACACACCCCAGCATCACAGCCGCCTCCCGGCAGGTCACAGCACGCTCGTCATACCGCCGTCGACATACAGCACCTGCCCGCTGACGAAGTCCGCCGCGGGGGAGGCGAGGAACAACACCCCGCCCACCAGGTCCTGCGTACGCCCCCAGCGCCCGGCCGGGGTGCGCCGCCGGACCCAGGCGCTGAACTCCTCGTCCTCCACCAGCGGCCGGGTCAGCTCGGTCTCGATGTAGCCCGGGCCCAGCCCGTTGACCTGCACCCCGTACGGCCCCCAGTCCGCGCACATGCCCTTGGTGAGCATCTTCAGCGCGCCCTTGGTCGCGGCGTACGGCGCGATCCCGGGCCGTACCACCTCGCTCTGCAGCGAGCAGATGTTGATGATCTTCCCGTGGCCGCGTTCCGTCATCCGGCGCGCCGCCTCCCGGCCGACCAGGAAGGCACTGGTCAGGTTGGTGTCCAGGATCCGGTGCCAGTCGGACTCCCCGAACTCCAGTAGCGGGGCGCGCAGTTGCATGCCCGCGTTGTTGACGAGGATGTCGAGCGGGCCCACCCGCTCCTCGACCTCGGCGACCCCCGAGGCCACCGACGATCCGTCGGTCACGTCGAACGCGGCCGTGTGCACCCGGCCGCCGGGCAGCCCGGCGGCCGCCTCGGCGAGCCGGTCCTCGTCGCGCCCGTTCAGCACGACCGTGCAGCCGGCCTCCGCCAGACCACGCGCGAGGGCGAGTCCGATGCCCCGGCTGGAGCCGGTGACCAGGGCCGTACGGCCGCCGATGTCGAAGAGGGGGTGAGCCGTCATCGCCGTACTCCTAGATCACGAGGGACAACAGCAGGACCAGACCGCCCGCGACCACCGAGATGATCGTCTCCATCACGGACCAGGTCTTGATGTTCTGGCCGACACTCAGCCCGAAGTACTCCTTCACCATCCAGAACCCGGCGTCGTTGACGTGGCTGAAGAAGAGCGAGCCGGCGCCGATGGCGAGGACGAGCAGGGCGGCGTGCGTGGTCGACATGTCGGCCGCGAGCGGGGCGACCAGGCCGGCCGCCGAGACCGTGGCCACCGTCGCCGACCCCGTCGCCAGGCGGATCACCACCGCGATCAGCCAGGCCAGCAGCAGCGCGGGAATGGCCCAGTCCTCGGAGATGTCCAGGACCATCTGTCCCACACCGGTGTCGATCAGCGTCTGCTTGAAGCCACCGCCCGCGCCGACGATCAGCAGGATGCCCGCGATCGGCATGAGGCCCTTCTCCACGAGCGGCGAGATCCGCTCCTTGGAGAACCCGGCGGGCCGAAGCAGCGTGAAGATGCCGACCAGCACCGAGGCGAGCAGGGCGATCATCGGGGCGCCGATGACGTCGAAGACGCGCTGTACGGGGTTGCCGGGGTCGTCCACGACGATGTCGACCAGCGCCTTGGCGAGCATGAGCAGCACCGGAAGCAGCACGGTGAAGAGCGTGGCGCCGAAGCCGGGGCGCTTGTCGAGCTCCTCGGAGGGGCGCTGCGGGATCATCTTCTCGGGGGCCTGGACGTCGACCCAGCGGGCCGCGTACTTCGAGAACACCGGGCCGGCGATGATCACGGTGGGTATCGCGACGAGGACACCGAGCGCCAGCGTCACGCCGAGGTCGGCGCCGACGGCGTCGATCGCGACCAGCGGACCGGGGTGCGGCGGCACCAGGCCGTGCATCACGGACAGGCCCGCGAGCGCCGGGATGCCGATGCGCATCAGCGAGTAGTTGCCGCGCTTGGCGACCATCAGCACGACGGGGATCAGCAGCACGATGCCGACCTCGAAGAACAGCGGCAGACCGATCACGGAGGCGATCAGCACCATCGCCCACGGCATCGACCGCCCGCCGGCCTTCTCCAGGATGGTGTCGACGATCTGGTCGGCGCCGCCGGAGTCGGCGAGCATCTTGCCCAGGATCGCCCCGAGGGCGATCAGCACACCGACGCCGGCGACGGTGGTGCCGAGGCCGGCGCTGAAGCTGAGCAGCACCTTGTCCAGGGGCGCCCCGGCGATCGCGCCGAGCGCCAGTGACCCGATGGTCAGCGACAGGAAGGCGTGCAGCTTGAACTTCGTGATGAGCAGGACGATGACGGCGATGCCCGCCAGGACGGCGATGCCCAGCTGAGCGTGGCCGGCCGAGGTGATCGGCTCGGGTGCGTCCGCTGCCAGCATCTCGACGCTGAGTCTGGTCACGGGGTGGGTTCCCTTGCGTTGGGGGAGTGGGGAGGTAAGGCCGCCAGGGGCTACCGGACGGGTTCGGTGAGGTCCGTCAGGGCGAGAACCGCCCGCCGGGTGATCTCCTCAGGACTGCCCGAGACGTTCACCTCGACCCCCGCCTCGTCCGCCTCCAGGGGCTGGAGCGTGGCGAACTGGGAGTCGAGCAGCGCCGTGGGCATGAAGTGCCCCTGCCGGTGCGACATCCGGTCCTCGATCAGCGCGCGGTCACCGGCGAGGTGCACGAAGACCACGCCGGGTGCGGCGGCCCGCAGCCGGTCGCGGTACGACCGCTTCAGTGCCGAGCAGCTGACCACCCCGCCGAGCCCGGCCCGCCCGTGCGCCCATGTGCCGATGGCGTCGAGCCACGGCAGGCGGTCCTCGTCGGTGAGCGGTGTGCCCGCCGACATCTTGGCGATGTTGGCCTCGGGGTGGAAGTCGTCGCCCTCGGCGTAGGGAACGCCGGCCCGGGCCGCGAGCAGGGGACCGATGGTGGTCTTGCCGGTGCCCGCTACGCCCATGACCACGACGACGTGGGGGGTGTTCATCGCTGCCTCACTGTCTGCTGTCCGAGGTCGACACGTGATGTCGACGCAACTGAAACGCATTAGGTACGACGAATTCAAGGGCTCGTCATCAATAAGTCTGACTTTTTGTCTCCGTGATCTACCCCGTACGCTGAGTGCATGAGCACACCGGGCCGGGGGCTGCACGGCCACGTACTGGACACCCTCGGCCCCGCGATCACGGCGGGTGAGTACCCGCCGGGCAGTGTCCTGCGCACCGACGAGCTCGCCCAGCGTTTCGACGTGTCGCGCTCCGTGATGCGGGAGGCCGTCCGCGTCCTGGAGTCCATGTACCTGGTCGAGTCCCGCCGCCGCGTCGGCGTGACGGTCCGCCCGAGGTCCGAGTGGAACGTCTACGACCCGCAGGTCATCCGCTGGCGCCTGGCCGGAGCGGACCGGCCCCGGCAGCTGCGGTCCCTCACGGTGCTGCGCTCGGCCGTCGAACCGGTCGCGGCCGGCCTGGCCGCCCGGCACGCCACGGCCGAGCAGTGCGCCGAACTCACCGAGTGCGCCCTCGGCATGGTCGCCCACTCACGCGGCCACAAGCTGGAGGGCTACCTCCTGCACGACGTCGCCTTCCACCGCGTCGTCCTGGAGGCCTCCGGCAACGAGATGTTCGCCCGTCTCGGCGATGTCGTCGCCGAGGTCCTCACCGGCCGCACCCAGCACGACGTGATGTTCGAGGACCCCGACCCGGCCGCCGTCACGCTGCACGTCCAGGTCGCCGAGGCGGTCCGCGCGGGCGACGCCGCCCGCGCGGAGGAGCTGACCCGCGAGATCACGGTCGGTGCCCTCCAGGAACTCGACATCCTGGCGCCGTAGCGCCGCTAGGCCGGAAACTCCCCGTCGACGTAGACCCATGCCCCGTCGACCCGCTCGAAACTGCTCCGCTCGTGCAGGGACCCGCCCCGGTACGACGCCCGGAACTCCACGGTCCCGCTGGAGTGGAACGCCGAGCCGCCGCTCGTGCCCAGGATCTCCAGACCGGTCCACCGCATCCCCGGATCCAGCTCCAGCTGCCCCGGCCGCGTCCGCGGATGCCAGGTCCGCAGCAGATAACCGGCGTCCCCCTTCACGAAGGCGCAGTACCGCGATCGCATCAACGCCTCGGCGGTCGGCGCCGCGGCGGCCCCGGAGTGGAACCGGCCGCAGCAGGCTTCGTAGGCCTCGGGGAGCCCGCACGGGCAGGAACGCCTGGTCATGGTCACCTCTCCGGGAAACGCCTGAGGGCCGTGACCTCGCGGTCACGGCCCTCAGCCTCACGTGTCCGAGGGGGGACTTGAACCCCCACGCCCGATAAAGGGCACTAGCACCTCAAGCTAGCGCGTCTGCCATTCCGCCACCCGGACAAGGTGTCTGTCGCGTGGGTTCTCCCCGCGGCGACGACGTAAACATTACCAGGCTTTCCGGGGTGGCCGATCACCCCCGGTCCGCACCCCGGCGAGGCGTGAACGGCGTGTGACGGGCCGGGAGCGCTCTTGGGGTGCGGGCCGGGGAGAGAGAGGATGAGGGGGACCCACCAGCAGTGACACCGGGAGGAAGCACGTGAGCGAGACGGACACGGCCAGGAGCGTCACCGGCGAGGACGAGGTCGTGGACCTCTGCCGCGAGCTGATCCAGATCGACACCAGCAACTACGGCGACCACTCGGGTCCGGGCGAGCGCAAGGCGGCCGAGTACGTCGCCGAGAAGCTCGCCGAGGTCGGACTCGAACCGCAGATCTTCGAGTCCCACCCGGGCCGCGCCTCCACGGTGGCCCGGATCGAGGGCGAGGACCCCTCCCGGCCCGCGCTCCTCATCCACGGCCACACCGACGTCGTACCGGCCAACGCGGACGACTGGACCCACCACCCCTTCTCCGGCGAGGTCGCCGACGGCTGCGTGTGGGGCCGCGGGGCCGTCGACATGAAGGACATGGACGCGATGACCCTGGCGGTCGTCCGCGACCGGCTGCGCAGCGGGCGCAAGCCGCCGCGCGACATCGTCCTCGCGTTCCTCGCCGACGAGGAGGCGGGCGGCACCTACGGCGCCAAGCACCTCGTGCGCAAGCACCCCGAGCTGTTCGAGGGCGTCACCGAGGCGATCAGCGAGGTGGGCGGGTTCTCGTTCACCGTCAGCGAGCAGCGGCGGCTCTACATGATCCAGACGGCCGAGAAGGGCATGCACTGGATGAAGCTCACCGTGGCCGGCACCGCCGGGCACGGGTCGATGATCCACCGGGACAACGCGATCACCGAGCTGTCGGAGGCCGTCGCGCGGCTCGGGCGGCACAAGTTCCCGGTGCGGGTCACCAAGACCACCCGCGCCTTCCTCGACGAGCTCGGCGACGCGCTCGGCACCGAGCTCGACCCGGAGGACATGGAGTCGACCCTCGTCAGGCTCGGCGGCATCGCCAAGTTCATCGGCGCGACCCTGAGCAACACGGCCAACCCGACCCAGCTCGGTGCCGGTTACAAGGTCAACGTCATCCCGGGCGAGGCGACCGCCCACGTCGACGGACGGTTCCTGCCGGGTCACGAGGAGGAGTTCCTCGCCGACCTCGACCGGATCCTCGGCCCGAACGTGCGCCGGGAGGACGTCCACGCCGACAAGGCCGTGGAGACCACCTTCGACGGGGCGCTCGTGGGGGCGATGCAGTCCGCGCTGCTGGCCGAGGACCCGACCGCCAAGGCGATCCCCTACATGCTCTCCGGCGGCACGGACGCGAAGTCCTTCGACGACCTGGGCATCCGGGGCTTCGGCTTCGTGCCGCTGAAGCTGCCGCCGGAGCTGGACTTCGCCGGCATGTTCCACGGCGTGGACGAGCGGGTGCCGGTGGAGGGCCTGCAGTTCGGCGTGCGGGTGCTCGACCGCTTCATCGACCTGTCCTGAACCGCCCTCGCGAAACGCCGGTATTCGGTCGCGCGTGCGGAACCGACTGGGAAGAGTGAATGCGACCATAAGCTCGTAGCCTCATTACTCCCTCCTCGTTACAGGTAATGCGATCGCAAGATGGGTCGCTTTGCCAACTAGGAGGAATAATGATCAAGAAGGTCGTCGCTGCTGCGGCTGCCACCGGTGGGCTGGTTCTCGCGGGCGCGGGCCTGGCCGTCGCCGACTCGGGTGCTCAGGGTGCCGCCGTGCACTCCCCGGGCGTCCTGTCCGGCAACGTTGTCCAGGTGCCCGTTCACGTCCCGGTGAACGTCTGCGGCAACACGGTCTCCGTGATCGGGCTGCTGAACCCCGCCTTCGGCAACACCTGCATCAACAAGTGATGCCTTCCCCTCGCTGAGGGGAGTCAAAGCCATCGGTCCCGGAGCGCGTGCCATGCGCTCCGGGACCGAACGCTTCTTTCGGGGAATTCGAGAAGAATTCGAGAGTTCGAGACAGGGTCGAAGGCAGGTATTCAGTAAATGCGACAGGTCACCCGCAAGGGTCTGATGACCGTGGCGGCCGCTACCGGCGTGATCGCCGCCGCGGGCGGCGCCGCGCACGCCGACTCGGGCGCGCAGGGTTCCGCGTCGGGCTCGCCCGGCGTGCTCTCCGGGAACTCGGTGCAGGCGCCGGTGTACGCGCCGGTCAACGTGTGCGGGAACACCGTCAACGTCATCGGTGTGCTCAACCCGTCGGTGGGCAACTCGTGCGCCAACAAGGGCGGCGGATCGTCGTCGGGCGGTCATGGTGGGCACGGCGGTCACGGCAGCCATGGCGGCTCCCACGCGGGCGGGCACGCCACCGATTCGCCCGGCGTGGGTTCGGGCAACCACGTCCAGGCGCCGATCCACGTGCCGGTGAACGTCTGCGGCAACAGTGTCGACGTCATCGGCATCGCCAACCCCACCACGGGCAACGACTGCTCGAACGGTGGCGGCGGCCACGAAACCCCGGGTCGGCCGGGCAACCCCGGTAACCCGGGCAACCCCGGTAACCCTGGTAACCCGGGCAACCCCGGTAACCCGGGCAACCCCGGTAACCCTGGTAACCCGGGCAATCCTGGTAACCCCGGTAACCCTGGTAACCCGGGCAATCCTGGTAACCCGGGCAACCCCGGCAACCCGAACACCCCGCCCTCCACGAGCGGCGAGACCCCGGGCGGCTCCTCGCACGGCGACAAGCCGGGCGGCCGGTTCGTCACCCAGCCCCACGGCGAGGCCCAGCTCGCCAGCACCGGCAGCGACCTGCCGCTCGGCCTGGTCCTGCCGGCCGGCGCGGGCGCGCTGCTCGCGGGCGCGGTCCTCTACCGCAAGGCGCGCGCCTCGGCCTGACACCCCGGGAACGGAACGGGCCCCGCAGCAGCGGGGCCCGTTCCGTCATGTGTCTTCTTCCCGTGCCCCGTCCTCGCTCACCACGTGGCCCGCACCTGGCGGATGATCCGCCGACGCAACCGCACCTTGCGGCTGCCGTCGCGCAGCAGGCTCAGACGGTGCAACTCCCAGTGTCCGTACTCCGCGTGGTCGGTCAGCAGACGTGCCGTCTCCTTGCGGGAGACCCCGCGCGGCACGTACACGTCGACAAATTCGTATTCCGGCATCGCATCTATTGTGCGGGCTGGGCCCCGCTACGGATAGCGTCTGCACTATGTCTGATGCTGCGCAGCCCACCGCTGCCGAGGTACGCGCCGCCGCCGAGGCGGTCAAGACCGCGCTCGACCGCCACCTGGCCGCGGTCGAACGCAGGTCGGGGGAGGACGACCCGGCCGTGTTCGAGGCGTTCAACCAGCTGGCCGCGGCCGCAGAGGTGTACGACGAACTGCTCTACGACCGCTACGACGAGGTCACACCCTTCGAGATCCCCGGTGCGGAGGACGCGCTGCCCCCGTACACGGGACCCGAGGAACCCAACGCGCTGAGCGTCCTGATCCGTCGTGACTACGCCGTCTCCGAACCGCAGCGCCTGCTGGCCCAGGCGGAGCGGATCGAGGCCGCGGAGGGCGACGACGGCTCCCCGGCGTCCGGGACGGTGCACGGCGCGCTCGGGCTGCTGTTCGGCGAGTTCGAGCCCGACGAGATCGCCTCCCGGCACAAGGAGTTCGGGCTGGAGGAGGGCGACTCCACGCTCTGGGTCACGGCGGCGGACGAACCGGCCGATCCCGGCGAGTGGCTGGAGGCACCCTTCGAGCAGGTCGACCCGCAGCAGGTCGTCTGCCGCTTCGACGTCAGCGCCGTCTTCGACGACGAGATCGACGACGACGATGACGAGGACGGCGACGGTCTGGAGGATGAGTTCCGAGGCGACCTGGGTGAGGACGAGGACCTGGAGCCGCTGAACGCGGACCGCCGCTGAACGCACACGTCGGCGACCACGGGGGTGGTGGTCAGGAGCCCGGGCCCCTGACCACCACCCCCGTCACGCGCCGCCGACCTGTGGCGCGAGCAGCACCGGAAGCCGGGTCGTGCGCGGCTTGGCCGGAACCTTGGCCACGGCACGGGGCAGCGCCTGCTCCACCCCGTGCACCACGGACAGATGGCGGTCGGCCCGCCCGAACGCCGTGTACACCCACGGCCGGCTGAGTGCCGGCGCCGCGTCGCCGGGCAGCACCACGACCACCGCGAGCCACCGGCTCCCCACGGCCTGGTGCGCGGTCAGCGCCCACCCGTGCCGCACCGACTGCTCCACCCGCTCCTTCGGGACGACGACGGTCTCGCCCCCGCACGACAGATGCAGTCCCTCGGCGTCCGCCGTCACCACCCGTCCGGGCATCGCACGCCCCGGCACGGGGGAGTGGACGATCCGGTCACCGGGGTCGAAGCCGCCGAAGCGGCCCGGGCCCGGATTGAGCCGCTCCTTCAGCGCGGCGTTGAGCACCCGCGTCCCGACGGCACCGCCGTGCCCGGGGGTGATCACCTGCGTCTCCTCGGCCGGTACACCGATCGCCCGCGGCACCGAGTCCACGACGAGCTGTACCGCCCGGTGCACGGCCTCGCCCGCATCCCGCACCGGCACGATCACCAGCTCCTTGCCGGGAGCCTCGACCTGGTTCAGCTCGCCGATGCCGATACCGGAGACCAGCTCGCCGAGCGGCCCCGGATCCGGCCGTCGCGAAGCAACCTGGGGGCAGATCCGCGCCGCGAGAAGGTCGGCGAACACCCGGCCCGGGCCCACGGACCACAGCACCGCCGGATCCCCCGCCAGCACCAGCCGTGCCCCGTCCGGCATCGACTCGGTCAGCAGTGCCGCCGTCTCGACGTCCAGCTGAGGCGCGTCGAGTACCACGAGCAGATCGAGATCGATGGCCCCGTCCGCGTCCCGGCCTGGTCCCTCGAGACCGGCGAGCAGTCCGGAGACGGTGGCGACGGGGACGTCGATGCCCGGAGCGTCGGCCGCGGCGCGGCCACCGGGCACGTCCCCGTCGGCCGCACCGCCCTGCCGGGAGACGTCGGCTGCACCGGGCTGCCTGGCGGTGTCGGTCGCACCGGGCTGCCGGGAGGCGTCGGCCGCTTCGCCCGCCCGCCCGCCGGCCCTCCTCAGCAGAGCCGCGAAACGGTCGCGGCCGATCGGGCCGTGCGTGGCCGCCCAGGCCCGCAGTCCGAGGGACCGTGCGGCGTTCAACAGGGCCGCGGGCTCGGCCAGGGACGCCTCTCCGCCGGTGTGCAGCACCAGGCCCTGACCGGCCACCGCGCGGATCAGCTCCGCGGTGGACCCCTGGGCCGCGGCGGCGGCCCGCTCCCAGTCTGCGGCCGAACCGTCCTGCTTGGGCGCCGAGTTGACCAGCCGGGCCAGGCCGTCGGCCAGGCTCTCCTCCGCCAGCGCGTACCGCTCCAGCCCGACCAGGACACGAACCGGACGCTCCTCGTCCTCCTCCGCGCCGTCCTCGTCGCTCCGGGCCGGAGTACCGGCCTCCTCCTCCAGAGCGTCCTGGAAGACCAGCGCCTCGCCCTCCGCGATCGCCCCCTGTACGGCGCCGTCGGGTTCCGGCACACCCCGCTGGGCCAGGGCGGCGAGGAGCGCGGGCATCTCCAGGGCGGTGTGCCCGGCCAGCGCCGCCTGCTCCAGGAGCCAGCCGGTGAGGGCGCGGCCGCGCCGCTCGTCGTCCGGGCCGCACTCGGCGCCGAGCAGGGCTCGCGCGAAACCGTCGGCCTGCTCGGGACGCACGCCGGCGATCCGCAGCAACTGCCAGGGGTCGGCGCGCAGTTGTTCGTCCGCACCCTCGCCGAGAGCCGCGGCGGCCTGCGGTGCGAGCGCTTCCGGCGCACCGCCCTCGCCGAGCACCCGCCGGACGGCCTGAACCGTCTCCGGCGCGGGCGCCGCTGACGCGGCGACGGGCTCGGGAGCCACCGGGTGCGGCCGCCGTTCCGGCTCGGGGGCAGGGCGCCGGGGAGCGGGCCGGGGTTCTTCGAACACCGGCGCCGCAGTCTTCTCGCCGCTCTCGACGGCCCGTACGGCCGCGAGCAGATCGGCGGCCTTGCCGCTCAGCTTGGTGCCGCTCTCGATCGGCGCCTTCTTCTCGGCCTTGCGCTGCTCGATACGCTCCCGCTCGACCTGCTGTGCCCGAAGCTCGGCCTCCGCCTCGGACACCTGCCCGGCGCCCGCGTCACCGCTCTCGCCTTCGGACACCTGCCCGGCGCCCGCACCACCACTCTCGGCTTCGGACACCTGCCCGGTACCCGTGTCGCCGCTCTCGGCTTCGGACACCTGCCCCGCGCCCCCGTCACCGCCCCCGGTGCCGGCCCCGGCAACCGCGTCGCCGCTCCCCGCCGCGGCCCGCTCGCCGGCGCCCGCATCACCGCCCTCGGTGCCGGGCGCAGGCCCGGGATCGGTCTCTTCGCCGCCGGGGGCTCCCTCGGCCGGTGTGAGCTCGGCGCCCGGCGTCCCCGGCTCGGCGTTCTCCGTGGTCTCGGGCTCCGTGCTCACAGCGTGCTCCAGTCGTGATCGGGATAGCGGTGCACAGGCACCGACACATCGTCGAGCGCCCGGCAGATCTCGTCAGGAAGACTAAGGGTCTCCACTGACAATGCCGCCGTGAGCTGCCGCGCGTTGCGCGCGCCGACGATGGGGGCCGTCACTCCGGGCCGGTCGCGCACCCACGCCAGGGCCACCTGGAGCGGCGTCACCGCCAGCCCGTCGGCCGCGGTCGCCACGGCGTCCACGATGCGGCTCGCCGTGTCGTCGAGGTACGGCGCGACGAAGGGCGCGAGGTGCTCCGAGGCGCCACGCGAGTCCGGCGGCACCGTGTCCCCCCGGTACTTGCCCGTCAGCACGCCGCGCCCGAGCGGCGAGGAGGGCAGCAGCCCTATGCCCAGGTCCAGCGCGGCCGGCAGCACCTCCCGCTCCACGCCACGCTGCAGCAGGGAGTACTCCAGCTGCGTACCGGCCAGCCGGGTCCGCGTGCCGGGGGCCGCCAGCTGCCAGGTCGCGGCCTTGGCCAGCTGCCAGCCGCAGAAGTTGGAGACGGCGGCGTACCGGGCACGCCCGCTGGAGACCGCCAGGTCGAGGGCCTGGAGGGTCTCCTCCAGCGGGGTGTCCGGGTCGAAGGCGTGCACGTGCCACAGGTCGACGTGGTCCGTGCCGAGCCGGGCGAGCGAGGCGTCCAGCGCGGAGAGGAGGTGACCGCGGGAGCCGTCGAACCGGCGGTCGGGATCCGGCACGCTGCCGGCCTTGGTCGAGATGACCAGGTCCCGGCGGGGAACCAGCCCGTCCATGAGCCTGCCGAGCAGGTACTCGGCCTCACCGTCCCCGTACACGTCCGCGGTGTCGACGAGGGTCCCGCCCGCTTCCCAGAACGTCTTCATCAGGTCCGCGGCGTCGTGTTCGTCGGTGTCCCGCCCCCAGGTGAGGGTGCCGAGTCCGATGCGGGACACACGAAGGCCGGTGCGGCCGAGATGCCTCTGCTCCATGAACGCCGAGATTACTGGCCAGAACCTACGTGTGGGTGGCCGCCGTCGACGGATTTCCCGGGGCGCCCGGTCGGCCGCCCCGAGCCGGCCGCAGCCCCTCGTCCTCGGTCAGCACGTGCCGTCCGACACCTGAAGCCCCTTGTTCGCGCCCGCGGTCCGGCTCACGACGGCCGGCACGCAGCCCGCCGCGTCGAGGCGGTAGGAGTACGGGATCGCGACGGTGGTGGTGGACTTCGGGTCGGGGCCGGCCGGATGGTTCTCGCTGCCCGGGCGGGACCAGGTCACGTTGTCGAAGACGTTGCCGCCGACCTGCCAGTAGCCGGCCTCGTCGGTGTAAAAGGTGCCGAGGACGTCCTTGGAGTCCTCGAAGTAGTTGCTGTCCACCTTGGCGCGGGCGCCGGCCCGGGAATTGATGCCGGACTCGTTGAGACGCACGTAGTGGTTGTTGTAGAGGTGCGCGATGCCGCCCCGCAGCAGGGGGGCCCGCGAGTCGATGTTCTCGTACCGGTTGTGGTGGTACGTGATGTAACCGTTCGAGCGGTCGCTCTCGCTGTTGCCGACCAGGCCGCCCCGGCCGGAGTTGCGCAGGACGCTGTAGGACAGGGTCACGTACTGGGTGTTGTCCTTGAGGTCGAACAGGCCGTCGAAGCCCTCCGACTCGCCGCCCGACGCCTCCAGGGTCGTGTGATCGATCCAGACGTTGCGCACGTTGCGCTCGATGCCGATGGCGTCTCCGCCGTTGGACGTGGGGGAGCCCGACTTCTTGACGTTCCGGACGGTCACGTTCTGGACGATGATGTTGGTCGATTCGCGGATGTGGATGCCCAGTTGGTCGAAGAGCGCACCGCTGCCGACTCCGACGAGGGTCACGTTGCTGACCTTCTTGAGCTCGATCACGCCGTCCGCGGTGTCGCAGCTGCCTCCCGACACCTTCTTGGTGTTGGCGTGGTTGACGGTCCCGGTGACCTCGATGGTGATCGGGGTGCTCGCGCTCGCCCGGTCGCACAGCGCCTGGTGGATCGCCGTTCCGGTGGCCGCCCGGACCGTCCGGCCTCCGGCGCCGCCGGTGGTCCCGCCGTTCTGGGCCGCGTAACCGGTGGCGCTGCCGGTCGCGGCCGCGGCCTCGGGCGTCGACACGAGCGTGCCGGCCGTCGCCGCCAGGGCCAGGGCGGCCAGTACCGCCGGGAGTCTCGAGGGGAGTGCTCGCTTCATCCTTGCCTCTCCGTCCGTCGTCGGAAGGTGGGTGTGGAAAGCGCTTTCCATGCTGAAGGTACGAACCTGCCGTGAACGCGTCAATGGTCGCGACCATGATTTCTGTTCACGCACATGGACAATCAAGCGGCTGCGGCCGTGTACCTCCCCCGGTCCGCGCGCTAAGGTGCCCGCACAGGCACGTTACTGATCAGTAAGGGGATGTGGCATGCAGCTCGGTATCAACCTCGGCTACTGGGGTGCCGGAATGGACGCGGACAATCTGGCCGTCGCCCAGGAAGCCGACCGGCTCGGGTACGCCGTCTGCTGGGCCGCCGAGGCCTACGGCTCCGACGCCGCCACCGTGCTGAGCTGGGTCGCCGCACAGACCGAGCGCATCGACGTCGGCTCCGCCATCTTCCAGATCCCGGCCCGCCAGCCCGCGATGACGGCCATGACCGCCGCCACCCTCGACTCCCTCTCCGGCGGCCGCTTCCGCCTCGGTCTCGGCGTCTCCGGCCCGCAGGTCTCCGAGGGCTGGTACGGCGTCAAGTTCGACAAGCCGCTCGCCCGCACCCGCGAGTACGTCGAGATCGTCCGCAAGGCCATGACCCGCGAGCGCCTCTCTTACGAGGGACAGCACTGGACGCTGCCCCTGCCCGGCGGCCCGGGCAAGCCGATCAAGCTGACCGTGCACCCGCAGCGCGAGCACATCCCGCTGTACATCGCCGCGATCGGCCCGAAGAACCTCGAGCAGACCGGCGAGATCGCCGACGGCGCCCTGCTGATCTTCCCGTCCGCCGAGCACCTCGAGGACACCACGATCACGCACCTGCGCGCCGGGCGCGAGAAGGCCGGCAAGACGCTCGACGGGTTCGACGTCTGCCCGACCCTGCCGCTCGCCGTCGGCGAGGACAAGGACGTGGCCGCGCTGGCCGACACCTTCCGTCCCTACACCGCGCTCTACGTCGGCGGCATGGGCAGCCCCAAGCAGAACTTCTACAACCAGCTCGCCCAGCGCATGGGCTACGAGCAGGAGGCCGCCGAGATCCAGAGCAAGTACCTCTCCGGCGACAAGCAGGGCGCCGCGGCCGCCGTGCCGCACGACCTGATCGACAAGACGACCCTGCTCGGTTCCGTGGACCGGATCGCGGACCGGATGAAGGCCTACGCCGCGGCCGGGGTCACCACCCTGTCCCTCGCGCCGGCGGGCTTCACGCTCGACGAGCGGCTCGCGTCCCTGCGGGCCGGGACGGAGGCCCTGGAGCGCGCCGGGCTCGCCTGAACCGACCGGAAGTTTCTGCGGCCGTGGTGGGGGCTCGGGGGTCTTCCCCGCCACGGCCGTCACGCGGAACAACGCGCCGGGGCCGCCCGCGGTTACGGCACCGCGGCCTCTTCTCCCTCCCGGCCCCGCGCCCCCCGCGTCCTCCATTCGGCGGAGTTGTCCCTCACACCTGTTGCAGCGCCCTCCACCCCGCACTTGACTCGTTGTTCGCGGAACCCCTGCGGAATGTCGCAGTACGCCCACGCGCGCGGGAGAGGTGCCCACGATGCTTTCGGCCAAGAGTCTGTTCCAGGAGATCCTCGACAACGACGAGTCCTTCGCCCTGTTCTGCTCCATCGCCGCGAGCGGCGAGTCCCAGGGCGGCTGGGAGAACGCCCGTATCGCCGCGCTCGTGCCCGGGACCGAGCAGGACCTCGCCCCCAAGATCAGCCGGCACGGCGCCGACGAGGACAAACACGGCCGGATCTTCAACGCCCTGATGAAGAAGCGCGGCCTCGACCCCGTCCCGGTCCCGCCCGAGACCGACTACACCATGCTCCTGGAGAAGAACGGCATCGGCCTCGCGCACGACCAGCTGAGGCGCGACGAGCCGCTCACGGTCCGGGACATCGTCACCTACCTCTCGCACAGCAGGGTCACCGAGCAGCGCGCGTCCGAGCAGATGGACCTGCTCCGCAAGCACTTCGCCGGCCACCCGGACATCGGCCGCGCGGTCAAGCAGATCTCGGGTGACGAGGACAACCACCTCGCCTACTGCCACGAGGAACTGCTGCGCTTCGCCTACGCGGGCCACGGCCGGGTCATCCAGCGCACCCTGCGCGCGTGCGCGCTCGCCGAGATCCGCGTCTACCGCGACGTGAGCCTCGCCGTGATGGCGCACATGGGCCGCATCCTCGGCTGGTCCAAGACCAAGTCGGCGGTGCTCGTGGCCGGCATCCACGCGATGTACGCGTACGAACGCCTGGGCGGCTGGCGCCGGATGGTGTCACTGACGCCGCCCGAGTGCCGCAACGCCCTGGGCGGCCCCGCGACCCCGGAGCCCGAGTTCGCCTGAGCCGGTCCGGCTACAGCCATCCCCGGCGCTTGAACAGCCGGAAGACCATGACCTCCAAGGCGGCCATCAGGGCCATCAGTGCCGGGTAGGACCAGATGTAGTGCAGTTCGGGCATGTGCTCGAAGTTCATGCCGTAGATCCCCGCGAACATCGTGGGGATCGCGGCCATGGCCGCCCACGCGGAGATCTTCCGCATGTCGTCGTTCTGCCGGACGCTCATCTGCGCCAGATGCGCCGAGAGGATGTCCGACACCAGCCGGTCCAGGTTCTCCACGGAATCGTTCACGCGCGTGAGGTGGTCGCTTACGTCACGGAAGAACGGCCGGGCCCGGTCGTCCACGAACGGCACGGCCACACCGGACGACGCCGTCCCCGCCAGCCGGCTCATCGGCGGGGCCAGCGGCCCGGTCGCCCGGCGGAACTCAAGGACCTGCCGCTTGAAGTCGTAGATCCGCGAGGCCGTGTTGCGGGAGCCCCCGCCGTCCGGCGAGAAGACCTCCGCCTCCAGACCCTCCAGGTCCGTCTGCAACTCGGTCGCCACGTCCAGGTAGTGGTCCACGGTGGCGTCGGCGACCGCGTACAGCACGGCCGTGGGGCCCTTGCCCAGCAGCTCCGGCTCCTGCTCCAGACGGTGGCGTACGGCCTTGAGCGGGGAGCCCTCGCCGTGCCGGACGGTCACCACGAACGAGTCGCCCAGGAAGATCATGATCTCGCCGGAGGAGACGGTGTCGCTCCGCGGCTCGTACGCCACCGGCTTCAGCACCACGAAGAGCGAGTCGTCGTACACCTCCAGCTTGGGCCGCTGATGGGCCTTGAGGGCGTCCTCGACGGCCAGCGGGTGCAGCCCGAACTCCCGGGTCACATGGTCGAACTCGTCCTCCGTCGGCTCGTGCAGCCCGATCCAGACGAAGCCGCCCCCCGTGCGGGCGTCCCCCAGGGCGTCGGAGAGGTCCTCGGGGCCTTCCGTCCGTTGTCCGTCGCGATAGATGGCACAGTCGACGATCACGAAACGAGTCTCCCGTCACTCGAACGACACCACACGCGCGCGTGCGCCTACGCTGGAGCGCATGCCCACGCTGATCCTGGTCAGGCACGGACGCTCCACCGCCAACACCGAGGGACTGCTCGCCGGCTGGACACCAGGCGTCGCCCTCGACGAGCGCGGCGCCGCCCAGGCCGCCGCACTCCCCGGGCGGCTCGCCGAACTGCCCCTCGCCGAAATCGTCACCAGCCCGCTCCAGCGCTGCCAGGAAACGCTCCGGCCGCTGCTTCAGGCCCGGCCGGATTTGAGCCCGCACACCGACGAGCGCATCGGAGAATGCCACTACGGCGACTGGTCCGGACGCAAGCTCGCCGAGCTGGGGGACGAGCCCCTGATGGAGGTGGTGCAGGCCCATCCGTCCGCGGCGGCTTTCCCCGGCGGGGAGTCCATGCGGGCCATGCAGACGCGCGCCGCCGAAGCCGTACGCGAGTGGAACGCGCGCGTGGAGCGCGACCACGGCGCCGACGCCGTCTACCTCATGTGCTCGCACGGCGACATCATCAAGTCGCTCGTCGCCGACGCACTCGGACTTCACTTGGACCTCTTCCAGCGGATTTCCGTTGAACCGTGCTCCATCACCGCGATCCGCTACACAAGACTGCGGCCGTTTCTCGTCCGCCTCGGTGACACGGGCGACTTCACGTCCCTGGCGCCGCGCGAGGAACCGCCCGGCGGCGAGGCCGAAGTCGGAGGTGGTGCGGGCGCACCGTGATCGTTCGCCGCAGTAGGGTGAAGCGGTCGCAGCAGTGCCGTGGTCACACGGTTCCCACGATTCCAATGGAGACAGGACGTGTCCCGTCAGGTGTTCCTCTACGACCATCCGGAGCGTTTCGTGGCCGGTACGGTCGGACTGCCCGGGCGCCGTTCGTTCTTCCTCCAGGCCACCGCAGGTTCCCGGGTGACCAGCGTGGCGCTGGAGAAGACGCAGGTCGCAGCGCTCGCCGAACGCATGGACGAGCTGCTCGACGAGGTCGTACGCCGTAGCGGCGGCAGCGCCCACGTGCCCGCCGTCGCCCCCTCGGACACCGACACCGCCCCGCTGGACACCCCCATCGAGGAGGAGTTCCGGGTCGGCACCATGGCGCTCGCCTGGGACGGCGACGAGCAGCTCATGATCGTCGAGGCGCAGGCGCTCGTGGAGCTCGACGCGGAATCCGAGGAGGACCTCGCCGAGGCCGAGGAGCGGCTGCTCCAGGACGAGGAGAACGGCCCGCCGATGCTGCGGGTCCGCCTCACCGGCACGCAGGCCAGGGCCTTCGCCAAGCGCGCTCTCGACGTCGTCAACGCCGGGCGGCCGCCGTGCCCGCTGTGCAGCCTCCCGCTCGACCCGGAAGGACACGTATGTCCGCGCCAGAACGGATACCGCCGCGGAGCGTGACGCCCCCCGCCGACGCCGCCGAGCTGCTCGCCCGGGGCGAACTGACCGTACGCGGACGCATCCGCGAGGCCTCCAACGCGGCCCTGTACTGCACGGTGTCCCACGACGGCGAGGACGCGGCCTGCATCTACAAGCCGGTCGCGGGGGAGCGCCCCCTGTGGGACTTCCCCGACGGGACGCTGGCCCAGCGTGAGGTCGCCGCGTACGAGGTCTCCGAGGCGACCGGCTGGAGCCTCGTGCCGCCCACCGTGCTGCGCGACGGCCCCTACGGCGAGGGCATGTGCCAGCTGTGGGTCGAGGTGACGCCCGAGGCCGAACTGCTCGCCCTGGTCGACGGCGAGGAACCCGAGGCGGGCTGGAAGGCGATCGGCTTCGCCGAGGTCGGCGAGGGGCGCACCGCGCTGCTCGTGCACGCCGACGACGAACGTCTGCGGCGGCTCGCCGTCCTCGACGCGGTCATCAACAACGCCGACCGCAAGGGCGGTCACCTGCTGCCCACCGGCGAGGGACGGCTCTACGGCATCGACCACGGGGTCACGTTCAACGCCGAGAACAAGCTGCGGACCCTGCTGTGGGGCTGGGCGGGGGAGCCCCTCACCCAGGAGGCCACAGCCGTCCTCGAAGGTCTCAGGAAGGATCTGGCGGACGGCGGGACGCTGGCCGCGCGGCTCGAACCGCTGATCACCGGCGCCGAGATCGACGCCACCCGTGCCCGCGTCGGCGCCCTGCTCGCCTCGGGAACCCATCCCGAGCCGAGCGGCGAGTGGCCGGCGATCCCCTGGCCACCCGTGTAGCAGCACAGGCACCCGGAACACCGCAAGAGCGCCTTCTCGGCCGTGTGGCCCGCTCCCATTCGTATATGGAACTTCAGTCCGGTTAGGCTCATGGCATGCATGCCTGGCCCGCTTCCGAGGTCCCCGCCCTGCCTGGTCAGGGCCGCGACCTGAGGATCCACGACACCGCGACCGGCGGCCTCGTCACCCTCGACCCCGGTCCCGTCGCCCGTATCTACGTCTGTGGCATCACCCCGTACGACGCCACGCACCTGGGACACGCGGCGACCTACAACGCGTTCGACCTCGTACAGCGCGTGTGGCTCGACACCAAGCGCCAGGTTCACTACGTCCAGAACGTCACCGACGTCGACGATCCGCTCCTGGAGCGGGCGCAGCGCGACGGCATCGACTGGGCCGCGCTCGCCGAGAAGGAGACGGTCCTCTTCCGCGAGGACATGACGGCGCTGCGGATGCTCCCGCCGCGGCAGTACATAGGCGCCGTCGAGGCCATACCCGGGATCGTCCCGCTCGTCGAGCGGCTCCGGGACGCCGGCGCGGCCTACGAGCTGGAGGGGGACGTCTACTTCTCCGTCGAGTCCGACCCGCACTTCGGCAAGGTCTCGGGCCTCGACGCCGCGGCGATGCGGCTGCTGTCCGCCGAGCGCGGCGGCGACCCCGACCGCCCCGGCAAGAAGAACCCGCTCGACCCGATGCTGTGGATGGCGGCCCGCGAGGGCGAACCCAGCTGGGACGGCGGATCGCTCGGGCGCGGACGTCCCGGCTGGCACATCGAGTGCGTGGCCATCGCCCTCGACCACCTCGGCATGGGCTTCGACATCCAGGGCGGCGGCTCCGACCTGGCCTTCCCGCACCACGAGATGGGCGCCTCGCACGCCCAGGCCCTCACCGGCGAGTTCCCCATGGCCAAGGCGTACGTGCACGCCGGCATGGTGGCCCTGGACGGCGAGAAGATGTCCAAGTCCAAGGGCAACCTGGTCTTCGTCTCCAAGCTCCGGCACGACGGCGTCGACCCGGCCGCCATCCGGCTCACGCTGCTCGCCCACCACTACCGCTCCGACTGGGAGTACACCGACCAGGTCCTCCAGGACGCCGTCGCACGGCTGGGACGCTGGCGGGCCGCCGTGTCCCGGCCCGACGGGCCGCCGGCGGAGGCGCTCGTCGACGAGATCCGCGAGGCCCTCGCCAACGACCTGGACGCCCCGGCCGCACTGACCGCGGTCGACCGCTGGGTGGAGCTCCAGGAGCGCGGCGGCGGCACCGACATCGGCGCGCCCGGGGTGGTCTCCCGGGCGGTGGACGCGCTGCTGGGCGTGGCGCTGTAGCGCTGTCGCCGCCGAACGGACGACAGGGGCGTCTCCCGGCCGGGAGACGCCCCTGTGACATGTGCGGTGCGGTGCCTCAGTCCTCCGACGACTCGTCGTCGTCCGTGCCCGGCTTCGGCGGCTTCGGCGGGCGGGTGCGGCCGCTGGGGTTGTCCCGCAGATACGAGCTGCTGTCGCTGCCGTCGGCCGTGGCGTGGCCGCCGGGCGCGGGCGGTCCGCCGCCGTCATGACGCCGCAGATAGCGTTCGAACTCCCGGGCGATCGCCTCGCCGGACGCCTCCGGCAGCTCGGCGGTGTCCCGGGCCTCCTCCAGCGACTGGACGTACTCGGCGACCTCGCTGTCCTCGGCGGCCAGCTGGTCCACACCCACCTGCCAGGCGCGCGCGTCCTCGGGCAGCTCGCCCAGCGGGATGCGCACGTCGATCAGGTCCTCCAGGCGGTTCAGCAGCGCCAGGGTGGCCTTGGGGTTCGGCGGCTGCGACACGTAGTGCGGCACCGCGGCCCACAGCGAGACGGCCGGGACTCCCGCGTGCGTGCAGGCCTCCTGGAGGACGCCGACGATACCCGTGGGACCCTCGTACTTGGTCTCCTCCAGGTCCATACGGCGGGCCAGGTCCGGGTCGGACGTCGTGCCACTGATCGGAACCGGACGGGTGTGCGGGGTGTCGCCGAGCAGAGCGCCCAGGACGACCACCAGCTCCACCCCCAGTTCGTGCGCGAAGCCCAGCAGTTCGTTGCAGAACGAACGCCACCGCATGGACGGTTCGATGCCCCGGACGAGGACGAGATCGCGCGGCTTCTCGCCGCCGACCCGGACCACCGACAGCCTGGTCGTGGGCCAGGTGATCTTGCGGACGCCCGCTTCCATGAACACCGTGGGGCGGTTGACCTGGAAGTCGTAGTAGTCCTCGGCGTCGAGCGCCGCGAACACCTCGCCCTTCCATTCCCGGTTCAGATGCGCGACCGCGGTGGAGGCGGCGTCGCCCGCATCGTTCCAGCCCTCGAACGCGGCCACCATGACCGGGTCGACCAGCTCGGGAACCCCCTCGAGCTCGATCACCCAGCGCCTCCTTCCGACGTGCCCTCGCTTGACCACCCAACCTTACGGCGTGCCGCGGGGGCGACCGCAGCCCCCTTGCAGGGGGAGTGACCCCATCACTGCCCCGTGATCCGCCCCGCTGAACACCCCGGACGCATCCGAGCAGTCCGTGAGGCCCTGGTCACAGCGTGGAGCGCAGCCACTGCTCCACGCTGGCGATGTGAACGGTCGCCCACGAGCGAGCCGCCTCGGGGTCCCGGTCGCGCAGGGCGGCCAGGATCGCGCGGTGCTCGCGCAGGGTGCGGGCGACGGCGTCCTCCTGGGTGAGACCGCGCCAGATCCTGGCCCGGGTCGTGGGACCTGACAGGCCGTCGAGCAGCGAGCACAGCACGGAGTTGCCCGAGCTCTGCACGATGCCCCGGTGGAACTCCAGGTCGCTCGCGACGAGATCCTCCACGGACGGGGTGTCGCCGAGCTTGTCCAGCCGGGCCGCGAGCGCGTCCAGTTGCTGCTCGCTGATCCTCAGCGCCGCCATCGCGGTCGCCGCCGGCTCCAGGATGCGGCGTACGGCCAGGAACTCCAGGACCGTGTCGTCGCGGTGGAAGTCGACGACGAAGCTCATCGCCTCCAGCAGGAGTTGCGGGTCCAGGCTGGTGACGTACGTGCCGTCGCCCTGCCGTACGTCGAGGATCCGGATCAGCGACAGGGCGCGCACGGCCTCCCGCAGGGAGTTGCGCGACAACCCCAGGTCGGCGGCGAGTTCGCTCTCCTTGGGCAGCCGGTCGCCCGGGCGCAGCGCGCCGGAGACGATCATCCCCTTGATCTTCTCGATCGCCTCGTCGGTGACTGCCATGGCGGCCTCCCTTGCGCTCAAGACCTCCGACGTATCAGGCCATTATGGCGGTACGGGAAAGCGGCAGGGACGGCTCCGTCGGCGTGGAGCCGCCCCTGCCGGGATGGGGTCCCCCGGTACCCGTGCCTACTTCTTGTCGAGCACGTCCTGCACCTTGGCGCGGACGTCGTCCGTGGCGAGGCCGCGGATCGTCAGCGTCGTGCGGCGGCGCAGCACGTCGTCCTGCGTCTCGGCCCACTCGTGGTCCCGGGCCCAGACGACCTGCGCCCAGATCTCCGGGGCGTCGGGGTGGACGCGCTCGGCGAGCTCGGGGCTCTCGTTGGCCAGGCGGGCGATGTCGAAGGCCAGCGAGCCGTAGTGCGTTGCCAGGTGCCTGGCCGTGTCCGCCGCCATGCGCGGGCCCGGCGCCGGCCGGTCGGTGAGCAGCCGGTGGGCGACCGCGCGCGGGTTGGCGATGCCGGGCAGCGGCAGCTTCTTCGGCAGCGCGCTGATCGGCTCGAAGTCGTCGCCCAGCGGGTGGCCCGGCAGCGCCTCCAGCTTCTTCATGATCGTCCGGCCGATGTGGCGGAAGGTGGTCCACTTGCCGCCCGCGACGGACAGCATGCCGCCCCTGCCCTCGGTGACGACCGTCTCGCGCTTGGCCTTGGAGGTGTCACCGGGGCCGCCCGGCAGCACCCGCAGGCCCGCGAAGGCGTAGGTGATCAGATCGCGGTCCAGCTGCTGGTCACGGACCGAGAAGGCGGCCTCGTCGAGAATCTGGGCTATGTCCTTCTCGGTGACCGAGACGTCCGCCGGGTCGCCCTCGAACTCCTCGTCGGTCGTGCCGAGCAGCAGCATGTCCTCCCAGGGGAGGGCGAAGGTGATGCGGTACTTGTCGATCGGGGTCGCGAGCGCGGCCTTCCAGGGGGAGGTGCGCTTGAGGACCAGGTGCGCGCCCTTCGACAGGCGGATGGAGGGCGCCGCGTTCGGGTCCTCCATCTTGCGCAGGTGGTCGACCCAGGGGCCGGTCGCGTTCAGCACCAGCCGGGCGCTGACACCGAACTCGTCACCGGACAGGCGGTCCTTCAGCTCGGCGCCCGTGACCCGGCCCTGGGTGAAGCGCAGGCCCGTGACCTCGGCGTGGTTGAGGACGACCGCGCCCGCCTCGACGGCCCCGCGGACCGTCATCAGCGCCATGCGCGCGTCGTTCATCTGGTCGTCGCCGTAGACGGCCACGGCCTTGAGGTTGTCGGTGCGCAGCTCGGGCACGTCCTGCGCGGCCTTGGCCGGGGACAGCAGGTGCCCGACGCCGTCACCGAACGCGGAGAGCGCGGAGTAGGCGAAGACGCCCGCCCCGAGCTTCGCGGCGCCGTGCGGCCCGCCCTTGTACACGGGGAGGTAGAACGTGAGCGGGTTCGCCAGGTGGGGAGCCACCTGGCGGGAGACCGCACGGCGCTCGAAGTGGTTCTCCGCCACCAGCTTCACCGCGCCGGTCTGCAGGTAGCGCAGACCGCCGTGGAGCAGCTTGGAGGAGGCGGAGGACGTGGCGCCGGCGAAGTCGCCGGCGTCCACCAGAGCCACCCTGAGGCCGGACTGCGCGGCGTGCCAGGCGGTGGAGATGCCCAGGATGCCGCCGCCGATCACGAGAAGGTCGTACGACGCCTTGGAGAGCTGCTCCCTGGTCTCGGCTCGGCTCGGGTTCGAGCCGGAGGCCGGGTGCGTCCCCAGGGCAGGCACGGACTGCAGGGTGGACTTGGTGGTCATGCTGTTTCTTACTCCTCGTCCTCGAGCCAGCCCATGGTCCGCTCGACGGCCTTGAGCCAGTTCTTGTACTCATGGGCGCGCTTTTCCGCGTCCATGCGGGGGGTCCACTCGGCGGCCCGGCGCCAGTTGGCGCGCAGGTCGTCGGTGCTGTTCCAAAAGCCGACGGCGAGGCCGGCGGCGTAGGCGGCGCCGAGGCAGGTGGTCTCGGCGACCATCGGGCGCACCACGGGGGCGTCCACGAAGTCGGCGAGGGTCTGCATCAGCAGGTTGTTGGAGGTCATGCCGCCGTCGACCTTCAGGGCGGCCAGCTCCACGCCGGAGTCCTTCGTCATGGCGTCGGCGATCTCCCGCGTCTGCCAGGCGGTGGCCTCCAGGACGGCGCGCGCGAGGTGCGCCTTGGTGACGTACCGGGTCAGGCCGGCGATCACACCGCGGGCGTCGGAGCGCCAGTACGGGGCGAACAGGCCGGAGAAGGCCGGAACGAAGTAGGCGCCGCCGTTGTCCTCGACCGACAGGGCGAGGGTCTCGATCTCGGCGGCGGTGGAGATCAGGCCCATCTGGTCGCGCATCCACTGCACCAGCGAACCGGTGACCGCGATCGAGCCCTCCAGGGCGTAGACCGTCTTCTGGTCGCCGATCTTGTAGCCGACGGTCGTCAGCAGGCCGCTGTAGGAGTTGATGATCTTGTCACCGGTGTTCATGACCATGAAGGTGCCGGTGCCGTAGGTCGACTTGGTCTCGCCCTCGGCGAAACAGGTCTGGCCGAACAGGGCCGCCTGCTGGTCGCCGAGCGCGGAGGCGACCGGGATGCCGCCGAGCAGGTCGCCCAGCTTCCCGCCGGTGATCTCGCCGTAGACCTCGGCGGAGGAGCGGATCTCGGGCAGGATCTGCTGCGGCACGCCGATGGACTCGCAGATCTTCTCGTCCCACTGCATGGTGTGCAGGTTCATGAGCATCGTGCGGGAGGCGTTGGTGACGTCCGTGACGTGCTTGCCGCCGTTGACACCACCGGTCAGGTTCCAGATGACCCAGGTGTCCATGGTGCCGAAGAGGATGTCGCCCGCCTCGGCGCGCTCCTTCAGGCCGTCGACGTTGTCGAGCAGCCAGCGGGCCTTGGGGCCGGCGAAGTAGGAGGCGAGCGGCAGGCCCGTCTCGCGGCGGAAGCGGTCCTGGCCGACGTTGCGGCCGAGCTCGCGGCAGAGGGCGTCGGTACGGGTGTCCTGCCAGACGATGGCGTTGTGGACCGGCTCACCGGTGTTCTTGTCCCACAGCACGGTCGTCTCGCGCTGGTTGGTGATGCCGATGGCCTTGATGTCGTCGCGGGTGATGCCGGCCTTCTCGATGGCCCCTGCGACGACCTCCTGGACGTTCGTCCAGATCTCGGTGGCGTTGTGCTCGACCCAGCCCGGCTTCGGGAAGATCTGCTCGTGCTCCTTCTGGTCGACGGAGACGATCCGGCCGTCCCGGTCGAAGACGATGCAGCGGCTGGAGGTCGTGCCCTGGTCGATGGCGGCGATGAAGGGGCCGGCGGTGTGCGCGTCGGTCACTGTGTCTCCTGGAAAGTTCCGTGTTTATGGGGCTTTACGTACGGCGCGTGCCGAGAGTTTCGCGAAGCGGCGGTGAATGCCGCTCCTAGGCGAACGCGACGTTGTAGATGCCTGCGGCGATGGCCCCGCCGATGAGCGGGCCGACCACCGGAACCCAGGCGTAGCCCCAGTCGGAGCCGCCCTTGTTGGGCAGCGGCAGCAGGGCGTGCACGATGCGCGGACCGAGGTCACGGGCCGGGTTGATCGCGTACCCCGTCGGACCGCCGAGAGACAGACCGATGGAGACCACGACCAGCGCGGTGATCAGGGCGCCCAGGTTGCCCAGGCCGTTGCCCTTGTCGTTCAGGCCCTGGGTGAGCACGGCGAGCACCAGCACGACGGTGCCGATGACCTCCGTCGCGATGTTCTGCCAGGCGACACGGACCTCGGGGCCGGTGGAGAAGACGCCCAGCACGGGGCCGGCGCCCTTCTCCTGGGCCTCGACGGCCTTGGCCGTGGTGTCCTGCGCACCCGGACCGCCGACTATCTCGCGGTCGGTGAGGTGGGCGTGGAACTGACCGTAGTAAGCGATCCAGACCAGGGCCGCACCGATCATGGCGCCGAGGATCTGGCCGGCCCAGTAGACCGGGACGTTCTTCCAGTCGCCGTCCTTGATCGCGAGGGCGAGGGTGACGGCCGGGTTGAGATGGGCGCCGGACAGCGGCGCCGAGGTGTAGACGGCGGTGAGCACCGCGAAGCCCCACCCGAAGGTGATGGCGAGCCAGCCGGCGTTACGAGCCTTGGAGGCCTTCAGCGTGACGGCGGCACAGACGCCGCCGCCGAGGAGGATGAGTATGGCGGTACCGATGGTCTCGCCGATGAAGATGTCGGAGCTGGACACCCGCGACTCCTTTGTCATACGTCCAGGGAAGTTCGATACCGGCCTGGCGTTGTCACACTCTAGCGCGTATTGCCGGTAGCTGTTCGACAATGTCGACCGATGGACGGGAGTCTTGCTTCGGCGTTACGAGCACGTCAAGGGCTGTGGACTCGAAAATCTGATCGTTACTGATCGCCGCCGACCCAGTGATCCTTGCCGCAGGTGAGCGCGGACATGCCGAGAGCCGGAACGCCGTACGACGCCCCGGTCCGCTCGTGTGCCCTCAGAAGCGCCCGGCGCCCAGGTCCCGCGAGACCGCGCGGGCGCAGTCCCGTACGGCCGCGATGAGCTCGGGCCGCAGTGCTCCCTCGTCGCCGGGACGGCACAGGCGCTCCACGGCGCCCGTGATGCCCACCGAGCCGACCGGCATGCGCCGCCGGTCGTGGATGGGGGCGGCGATGGAGGCCACCCCCTCCCAGGTCTCCTCCACGTCCGCCGCGTACCCACGCGCGCGTGTGACGTCGAGGATGTGCTCGAAGCCCTCCGGCTCGCACACCGTCCGGTCGGTGAACGCCTTGCGGTCGGCCTCCAGGGCCTCGCTGTGCGCCACCGGGTCGTAGGCGGACAGCACCTTGCCCAGAGCCGTGGAGTGCAGGGGCTGCATGGCCCCGATCTCCAGGACCTGGCGGCTGTCGTCGGGCCGGAAGACGTGGTGCACGATCAGCACGCCCTGCTGGTGCAGAACCCCCAGGTAGACGCTCTCGCCACTGGACCGGGCCAGGTCGTCCGCCCACACCAGGGCGCGCGCCCGCAGCTCGTGCACATCCAGGTAGGTGGTGCCCAGGCGCAGCAGCTCCGCGCCCAGCTGATAGCGCCCGGAGGCGTCGTCCTGCTCCACGAAGCCCTCCTGCTGGAGGGTGCGCAGGATGCCGTGGGCGGTGCCTTTGGCCAGGCCCAGCGACGAGGCGATGTCCGACAGGCCGAGCCGTCGCTCGCCGCCCGCGAGCAGCCGCAGCATCGCGGCCGCCCGTTCGAGCGACTGGATGTTCCGTGCCATCGCCGTACTGCCTCCGTCCCCTTCGACCGCCGACGAGCGTCACCACAGCCCTCGTTCGGCAATGTCGAACACTACCGGTCGATGTCGACCTCCCGCTAATGGCTGGGCGCCATTTGTTGCGCCGCATCGACCGTCACGTCACCCGGACGGCCCTTCCGATGCCCCGGAGTTCGGCCCGCACGTCACCCGGACGGCCCTTCCGATGCCCCCGGAGTTCGGCCCGCACGTCACCGGACCGCCCTTCCGATGCCACCGGAGTCCGCCTCGTGGACGCGCTGCCCATCCAAGCCCACTCCCGGTTACGCTGGCGCGGTGCGCCCTTCCCCGGATGCCCCCAGGCTGTCCGGGAAGCCGCAAAGCCGACAGCCGTCGCATTCGAGGGAGCCTCTTTCATGGCCGCGTTGCCGCCGACCCCTTCCGCAGACAGCCGGGCCCGTGTGTCCGCGTTCCGAGAAGCCCTGGCCACCCGAGTGGTCGTGGCCGACGGTGCCATGGGCACCATGCTCCAGGCGCAGGACCCCACGCTCGAGGACTTCGAGAACCTCGAGGGCTGCAACGAGATCCTCAACCTGACACGGCCGGACATCGTCCGTTCGGTCCACGCCGAGTACTTCGACGCCGGTGTGGACTGCGTCGAGACCAACACCTTCGGCGCCAACCTCACCGCCCTCGGCGAATACGACATCCCCGAGCGCGTCACCGAGCTGTCCGAGGCCGGCGCCCGGATCGCCCGCGAGGTGGCCGACGAGTTCACCCGCAGCACCGGACAGCAGCGCTGGGTGCTCGGCTCGATGGGACCGGGCACCAAGCTGCCCACCCTCGGCCACACCACTTTCGGCGCCATCCGGGACGCTTACCAGCAGAACGCCGAGGGCCTGCTCGCCGGCGGCGCGGACGCGCTGCTCGTGGAGACCACCCAGGACCTCCTCCAGACCAAGGCCTCCGTCATCGCCGCCCGCCGGGCCATGGAGGCCACCGGCCAGTCCGTACCGCTGATCGTCTCCGTCACCGTCGAGACGACCGGCACCATGCTCCTCGGCTCCGAGATCGGCGCGGCCCTGACCGCGCTGGAGCCGCTCGGCATCGACATGATCGGCCTGAACTGCGCCACCGGCCCGGCCGAGATGAGCGAGCACCTGCGCTTCCTGTCCCGGCACTCGCGCATCCCGCTGTCCTGCATGCCCAACGCGGGCCTGCCGGTGCTGACCAAGGACGGCGCGCACTACCCGCTGACCGCGCCCGAGCTGGCCGAGGCGCAGAACACCTTCGTCCGGGACTACGGCCTCTCCCTGGTCGGCGGCTGCTGTGGCACCACCCCCGAGCACCTGCGTCAGCTGGTCGAGCGCGTCCGGGAGGTCGCCCCCACCGAGCGCAGCCCGCAGCCCGAGCCGGGCGCGGCCTCCCTCTACCAGTCCGTGCCGTTCCGGCAGGACACCTCCTACCTGGCCATCGGCGAGCGCACCAACGCCAACGGCTCGAAGAAGTTCCGCGAGGCCATGCTGGAGGGCCGCTGGGACGACTGCGTGGAGATGGCCCGCGACCAGATCCGCGAGGGCGCGCACATGCTCGACCTGTGCGTGGACTACGTCGGCCGCGACGGAGTCGCCGACATGAAGGAGCTGGCGGGCCGCTTCGCCACCGCCTCCACGCTGCCGATCGTCCTGGACTCCACCGAGGTCGACGTCGTCCGGGCCGGCCTGGAGAAGCTCGGCGGCCGCGCGGTGATCAACTCGGTGAACTACGAGGACGGCGACGGCCCCGAGTCCCGCTTCGCCAAGGTCACCGCCCTCGCCCAGGAGCACGGCGCCGCCCTGATCGCGCTCACCATCGACGAGGAGGGCCAGGCCCGCACCGCCGAGAAGAAGGTCGAGATCGCCGAACGGCTCATCGACGACCTGACCGGCAACTGGGGCATCCGCGAGGAGGACATCCTCGTCGACTGCCTGACCTTCACCATCTGCACCGGCCAGGAGGAGTCCCGCAAGGACGGCATCGCCACCATCGAGGGCATCCGCGAGCTCAAGCGGCGCCACCCGAAGGTGCAGACCACGCTCGGCCTGTCCAACATCTCCTTCGGCCTCAACCCGGCCGCCCGCATCCTGCTGAACTCCGTCTTCCTCGACGAGTGCGTCAAGGCGGGCCTGGACTCGGCGATCGTGCACGCCAGCAAGATCCTGCCGATCGCCCGCTTCAGCGAGGAGGAGGTGCAGACGGCCCTGGACCTCATCCACGACCGCCGCGCCGAGGGCTACGACCCGCTCCAGAAGCTCATGCAGCTCTTCGAGGGCGCCACCGCCAAGTCCCTCAAGGCCGGCAAGGCCGAGGAACTGGCCGCCCTGCCGCTGGACGAGCGCCTCAAGCGACGCATCATCGACGGCGAGCGCAACGGCCTCGAAGCGGACCTCGACGAGGCCCTCCAGGAGCGCCCCGCCCTCGACATCGTCAACGAGACCCTGCTGGACGGCATGAAGGTCGTCGGCGAGCTGTTCGGCTCCGGCCAGATGCAGCTGCCGTTCGTCCTGCAGTCCGCCGAGGTCATGAAGACGGCCGTCGCCCACCTCGAACCGCACATGGAGAAGACCGACGAGGCCGGCAAGGGCACCATCGTCCTCGCCACGGTGCGCGGCGACGTGCACGACATCGGCAAGAACCTCGTCGACATCATCCTGTCCAACAACGGCTACAACGTCGTCAACCTCGGCATCAAGCAGCCGGTCTCCGCGATCCTGGAAGCAGCCGAGGAGCACAGGGCCGACGTCATCGGCATGTCCGGACTGCTGGTGAAGTCCACGGTGATCATGAAGGAGAACCTGGAGGAGCTGAACCAGCGCGGCCTGGCCTCCGGCTACCCGGTGATCCTGGGAGGCGCCGCACTCACCCGCGCCTACGTCGAGCAGGACCTGCACGAGATCTACGAGGGCGAGGTCCGCTACGCCCGCGACGCCTTCGAGGGCCTGCGCCTGATGGACGCCCTCATCGGCGTCAAGCGGGGCGTGCCCGGCGCCAAGCTGCCCGAGCTCAAGCAGCGCCGGGTGCGGGCCGCCGCCCCAGCCGCCGTCGAGGAGCGCCCCGAGGAGGGGCACGTCCGCTCCGACGTAGCCACCGACAACCCCGTGCCCACCCCGCCCTTCCGCGGCACCCGCGTGATCAAGGGCATCCAGCTCAAGGAGTACGCGAGCTGGCTCGACGAGGGCGCCCTCTTCAAGGGCCAGTGGGGCCTGAAGCAGGCCCGCACCGGCGAGGGCCCGTCGTACGAGGAGCTCGTCGAGAACGAGGGCCGGCCCCGGCTGCGCGGCCTGCTGGACCGGCTCCAGACGGAGAACCTGCTGGAGGCGGCCGTGGTCTACGGCTACTTCCCGTGCGTCTCCAAGGACGACGACCTGATCATCCTGGACGAGCAGGGCAACGAGCGCACCCGCTTCACCTTCCCGCGCCAGCGCCGGGGCCGCCGCCTGTGCCTGGCCGACTTCTTCCGCCCGGAGGAGTCCGGCGAGACCGACGTCGTCGGCCTCCAGGTCGTCACCGTCGGCTCGCGCATCGGCGAGGAGACCGCGCGGCTCTTCGAGGCCAACGCCTACCGGGACTACCTCGAACTGCACGGTCTGTCGGTGCAGCTGGCCGAGGCGCTCGCCGAGTACTGGCACGCGCGCGTGCGCTCCGAGCTCGGCTTCGCCGGCGAAGATCCGGACGAGATGCAGGGCATGTTCGAGCTGAAGTACCGGGGCGCCCGCTTCTCCCTCGGCTACGGCGCCTGCCCCGACCTGGAGGACCGGGCCAAGATCGCCGACCTGCTCCAGCCGGAGCGCATCGGCGTCCAGCTGTCCGAGGAGTTCCAGCTGCACCCCGAGCAGTCCACGGACGCCATCGTGATCCACCACCCGGAGGCGAAGTACTTCAACGCCCGCTGAGCCTCACCGCCCGCCGGGCCTCCCACCGGGCACACGGGCCAAGAGAGGCGCTTCGTCCGCGCACGACGTAGACTGGTCGGTCCACCGCAGGCCGGTTCCCCTCGTGGGAGCCGGCCTGAACGTCCCTCAAGGAGGTACGTGGATGACCAGTACGGTCCCCGCGCTCGGAACCCTTCCCCAAGCTCTCGGCTCCGCTCGAGCAGGGGGTACCCCAACAGCCGAAGGATCGGCCCTCCAAGCCGTGCTCCTCGACATGGACGGCACCCTGGTGGACACCGAGGGCTTCTGGTGGGACGTCGAGGTCGAGGTCTTCGCCTCCCTCGGCCACACCCTCGACGACTCCTGGCGGCACGTCGTGGTCGGCGGCCCCATGACCCGCAGCGCGGGGTTCCTCATCGAGGCCACCGGCGCCGACATCCCCCTCGACGAGCTCACCGTGCTCCTGAACGACGGCTTCGAGGACCGCATCGGCCGCGCCTTGCCGCTGATGCCGGGAGCCGGCCGGCTGCTCGCCGAGCTGTACGAGTACGAGATCCCCACCGCCCTGGTCTCCGCCTCGCACCGGCGCATCATCGACCGGGTGCTCACCTCGCTCGGCGCCCACCACTTCCGCCTGACGGTGGCCGGTGACGAGGTGCCGCGCACCAAGCCCCACCCCGATCCGTACCTCGCCGCCGCCGCAGGGCTGGGCGCGGACCCGGCCCGGTGCGCCGTCATCGAGGACACCGCGACCGGGGTCGCCGCCGCCGAGGCCGCGGGCTGCCAGGTCGTGGCCGTGCCCTCCGTGGCCCCCATCGCCCCCGCCCTGCGCCGTACGGTCGTCACCTCCCTGGAAGAGGTCGACCTGACATTTCTGCACGGCTTGATGACGGAAATGCGCTAAGCGTTCACCCAGCGTGCAGCGGCGTTAGGACGGCAATTCCGAAGGCGAATTCGACATCCTCCGGTGATCGAATTCCCGTACCTTCGAACCCGTTTACGGGTGTGACGTTCCCCACGCATTCCGGGGTCGACAGCCGATCCGGCGTGTGCTGCGCGCCCCCTCCCGGGGGCTGCCGACGTGCCCTTGTGTCCTGATTGATGGAACGCTGCACCAAAGCTTCCGCTGTCGGGTATTCGGTCTGTCCGCGGCCGGTTCCACAGCGTGATGAGTCCTCAACTCCGGTGACTGCGAACCTTCCTGCCGACGCGGACTAACCTCGTCGCGAGAACATCGCCCCACCCCCGTGATCCGCTGCGCCACCCCTGCATGCCGGGTACACGGAGTCGACAGTCCTGGAGAAACTCGAGCATGAACCGCAAGACTTTGGTGCTGCCGGCCGTGATCGGCCTGCTCGCGCCGGTGCTCGCCGCCTGCGGCGGGTCCGACAGCGGGAGCGGCGACAGCGACGCGATCGTCGTCGGCACCACGGACCGGTTCACCGCCTCGAAGGAGGCCCCGGCGCCTCTCGACCCGGCCTACGCCTACGATGTCGGCACCTGGAACATCCTGCGCCAGACCGTGCAGACCCTGATGATCCAGCCGCGCGGCGAGGGCGAACCGGTACCGGAGGCCGCCGAGCGGTGCGGTTTCACCGACACCGGCAACGAGCGCTACGCCTGCACCCTGCGCGACGGCCTGAAGTTCTCCAACGGCAACGCTGTCACCGCGGCCGACGTGAAGTACTCCATCGACCGCGCCCGCTCCCTCAAGGCCGACAGCGGCGTGTTCGCGCTGCTGTCCACCATCGACACCGTCGAGACCCAGGGCGACCGCGAGGTCATCTTCCACCTCAAGACCGCCGACGCGACCTTCCCGTACAAGCTGTCGACCCCGGTCGCCGGCATCGTCGACCCCGACGACTACCCGAAGGACAGGCTGCGCGACGGCTTCGACCTGGCGGGCTCCGGCCCGTACACCCTCAAGGCCGACGTCGAGAACAACGAGCTGGTCAAGGCCGAGTTCACCAAGAACCCCGACTACAAGGGGACCCTCAAGGTGAACAACGACAAGGTCGACATGGTGTCCTTCAAGGACGCCGACGCCATGGGCGAGGCTCTCGACAAGGGCGACATCGACCTGATGACCCGCGCCATGTCGCCGGATCAGATCCGCAAGCTCTCGGGCGACGCCGACACCGACATCGACCTCGTCGAGATGCCCGGCCTGGAAATCCGCTACCTGGGCTTCAACACCGACGCCCCGACGGTGAAATCCAAGGCCGTCCGCCAGGCGATGGCCCAGATCGTCAACCGCAGCGCGCTGGTCTCCAAGGTCTACGGCTCCCAGGCCGAGCCGCTGTACTCGCTGGTCCCGGCCAGCGTCACCGGCCACTCCAACTCGTTCTTCAACAAGTACGGCGAGCCGAACGTCACCAAGGCACGTTCCCTGCTCAACCAGGCGAACATCACCACCCCGGTGAAGCTGACGCTGCACTACACGACCGACCACTACGGCCCGGCCACCAAGAAGGAGTTCGAGGTCCTGCGCGACCAGCTGAACTCCAGCGGCCTGTTCGACGTCGGCATCAAGGGCACCCCCTGGGACACGTTCCGCCCGGCCGAGAAGAAGGGCGACTACGACGTCTACGGCATGGGCTGGTTCCCGGACTTCCCCGACGCAGACAACTTCCTCGCGCCGTTCCTCGACGCCGACAACACCCTCGGCTCGCCATACGACAACAGCCAGATCCGCAACACCCTGATCCCGGAGTCCCGCCGCGAGGCGGACCGGCTGTCCGCCTCCACCAGCCTGACGGACATTCAGGACATCGTCGCCGGCGACGTGCCGGTGCTGCCGCTGTGGCAGGGCAAGCAGTACGTCGCCGCCCGCGACGACGTCACGGGTACCGCGTACGCGCTCAACTCCGCCTCGACGCTCCAGCTGTGGGAGCTCGGGCGGGGCGTGAGCGGCTGACGGACCCGCTGGACCCCCGGGGCCCCTGACCGCGGCCCCGGGGAGCCGTGCCCCGGAGCCGGGGACAGGCTCCGGGAGTTCTCGAGAACCGACGACAAGGCACACACGTGAACCTACGCAACCAGTGGCCGGTCCTGCCCATCGTGGCGGGACTCGCCTCCGGACTGCTGACCGGCTGTGGCACGGAGAGCGGAGACTCCGCGGGGGACGGCTCCAACGTCGTGGTGGGGATGTCCGACGACGTCCTGGCCACGGACCCGGCCTCCGGCTACGACCCCGGCTCCTGGCTGTTGTTCAACAACGTCTTCCAGTCCCTGCTGAGCTTCCCCAAGGGCGCCACGGAGCCCCAGCCGGAGGCCGCCGAGAGCTGCTCCTTCACGGACACGCAGAGCTCGGTCTACAGGTGCACGCTGAAGGACGGCCTCAAGTTCAGCAACGGTGACGCGCTCACCTCCGAGGACGTGAAGTTCTCCTTCGAGCGGATGCTGAAGATCAACGACCCCGACGGGCCCGCGATCATGTTCCCCACGCTCGACAAGGTCGAGACACCGGACGAGACGACGGTCGTGTTCCACCTCAACACGTCCGACGCCACCTTCCCCAGCAAGATCGCATCCGGCGCCGGCTCCATCGTCGACCACAACGAGTACGACGCGGGGAAGCTGCGCAAGGACCGCAAGGCCGTCGGCTCCGGCCCGTACAAGCTCGACTCGATCGACGGCGACCAGGCGGTCTTCTCGGTCAACGAGAACTACAAGGGCACCGCCAAGGTGAAGAACTCCGGCGTGACGCTGAAGTTCTTCGACGGTGACCAGACCGCCCTGAAGCAGGCCATCCAGAACGAGGAGGTCGACATCGCCTACCGCGGCCTCACCGCGGGCGACGTCGCCGACATGGAGAAGGCCGACGACGGCACCGGCACCGAGGTCGTCGAGGGCAGCAGCGCCGAGGTCCAGCACCTGGTGTTCAACATGGACGACCCGGTCGCCGGAAAGCTCGGCGTCCGCAAGGCCATCGCCCACCTGCTCGACCGCGAAGCCCTCATCAAGGACGTCTACCAGGGCACCGCCACCCCGCTGTACTCGATCATCCCGGCCGGTATCGCGGGCCACAACACGGCCTTCTTCGACACCTACGGCGCCCGCCCCTCCAAGGCCAAGGCCCAGGCCGCGCTGCGCGAGGACGGCATCACGGACCGGGTGAAGCTCACCCTCTGGTCGACCCCGTCCCGCTACGGCCCCGCCACCGACCAGGAGCTGGAGGCCATCGCCGGCCAGCTCAACACCAGCGGCCTGTTCGACGCGAGCGTCAAGTCGGTCCCCTTCGGCCAGTACGAGAAGGACATCGCCGCCGGCAAGTACGGCGTCTACGTCAAGGGCTGGGTGCCGGACTACCCGGACGCCGACAACTTCACGGCCCCCTTCTTCGGCGAGGGCAACGTGCTGAGCAACAACTACGACAACCGCACGATCACCGGTTCGCTCATCCCGCGCACCGCCGCCATGACCAACAGGGCCGGCACGGACAAGGAATTCGGGGAGCTGCAGGACATCGTCGCCGACGAACTCCCCGTCCTGCCGGTGTGGCAGGCCAAGCAGTACGCGGTCGTCCGCGAGGGCGTCTACGGTCTGGAGTACTGCCTCGACGCGTCGACGGTGTTCCGCTTCTGGGAGCTCAGCAAGGACGCCTGACGCACCGATGCGAGGAAGGGCGCCACCCGCACGGCGGGGGCGCCCTTCCTCGCTGGTCGGCTCGCGTTCGCTACTGCGCGCCCGGGCGCACCAGCCCGCTCTCGTACGCGTACACCGCTGCCTGCACCCGGTCGCGCAGGCCCAGCTTCGTCAGCACATGCCCGACGTGCGTCTTGACGGTGGTCTCGCTGACGAACAGGTCGGCGGCGATCTCCGCGTTGGACAGCCCGCGCGCCACCAGCTTCAGCACCTCGACCTCGCGGTCGGTGAGCGTGTGCAGCGTGTCCGGCACCGGCTCCTCACCGGAGGGCAGATGCGTGGCGTACTTGTCGAGCAGCCGGCGCGTGATGCTCGGCGCGAGCATCGCCTCGCCCGAGGCCACGACCCGGATCGCCTGCACCAGCTCGTTGGCCGGGGCGTCCTTGAGCAGGAACCCGCTGGCCCCGGCGCGCAGCGCCTCCACCACGTACTCGTCGAGGTCGAAGGTGGTCAGCACCAGTACCTTCGCCGGGCCGTCCCGCCCGGGACCGGTGATCTGCCGGGTCGCCTCCACACCGTCCATCCGCGGCATGCGGATGTCCATCAGAACCACATCGGGCTGTAGCGCACGCACCTGGTCGAGTGCCTGCAGTCCGTCACCGGCCTCCCCGACGACCGCGATGTCCTGCTCGGCCTCCAGGATCATCCGGAAGCCGGTACGGAGCAGCGGCTGGTCGTCGACCAGTAGGACGCGGATGGCCACGTAAGTCTCCTTCGCTAGTCCGGCCCCATTCTGCCCTGCGCGGGCCCGCCGGACTCAGCCGCCCTCACCGGGCGCCGGCTGCGCCGGCAGCTCCGCCGCGCGCACCGGCAGCGGATACGGCGGGGGAGTGCCCCCGAACTCCGGGCAGTGGGCCTGGTGGTCGCACCAGCCGCACAGCTTCGTGGGGCGCGGCCGCCAGTCGCCCGTCTCGGTGGCCAGCCGGATCGCCTCCCACAGCGCCAGCAGCTTGCGCTCGACCCGCTCCAGGTCGGCGAGGACCGGGTCGTACGTCAGCACCTGGCCGCTGCCGAGGTAGACCAGCTGGAGCCGCCGGGGGATCACGTTCTTCAGCCGCCACACCACCAGGGCGTAGAACTTCATCTGGAACAGGGCGCCCTCGGAGTACTCGGGCCTGGGGGCCTTGCCCGTCTTGTAGTCGACGATCCGCACCTCGCCCGTGGGAGCCACGTCGACCCGGTCGATGATGCCGCGCAGCCGCAGCCCGGACTCCAGCTCCGTCTCGACGAACAGCTCCCGCTCGGCCGGCTCCAGACGGCTGGGGTCCTCCAGGGTGAACCAGCGCTCGACGAGCTGCTCCGCTTCGCCCAGCCAGCGCGCCAGCCGCTCACCCTGCGGGTCGTCGGCGAACAGCTCCACGACCTCCGGCCGCGTCTCGCGCAGCCGGTCCCACTGACCGGGGATCAGCGACTTCGCCCGGGGCGCCGTGCGCTCGGCCGCCGGGGCGTCGAAGAGGCGCTCCAGGACCGCGTGCACCAGAGTGCCCCTGGTCGCGGCCTCGCTCGGCTTCTCCGGCAGCCGGTCGATCACCCGGAAGCGGTAGAGCAGCGGGCACTGCATGAAGTCACTGGCACGTGAGGGGGACAGCGAGGCGGGCGGTATGGCGGTGGAGCCGGTCACGAGGGCGCTCACGGCGGCGGTCTCGGCCGCTGCCTCAGCCACCGGCCGGGCCTCGGCTTCCGCCTGTGCGTCCGGCGCCGTCACCGGCCGGGCCTCGGCCTCCGGCCGTGTCTCTGACGCCTCCACCGGGTGGGCTTCCTCCGCCGTCCGCGCTGCTGCCGCCGTCCCCGCTGCCGTCTCCGCGGGCCCGGCCGGGACCGGCGGATCCACCGCCGCGGCCGGGCTGCTGTCGGGCTGCGCCGCGCCCTCGGTGCTCGTCTCCATGCCCCAGACCTTACGGCCCGCCACTGACAGTGACCCGGCCGTGTTCCGTGGGGGAAGCCGGGAGAGGAGGTCGACGTACGGGAAACACAGGGGTGCCGGGGCGAAACGCACCACGACGGACGCATACCATCGACTCGAGACCCTCCCGTCCGGCAGGCGCGGGAGACGCTTCGATCGAGGGGACACCGGTGAACGAGAGCGGCGGGCGCGGGCGGCCGCGGTCCGGCAACGACGAGCCGGCCGAGCACCACGCGGGGCCTCCGGTCCGGGCCACCGACCCGACCCCCGCCGACGAACGGCCCACGGACGAGCACCCCTCCACCCCTGAACAGCCCACCCCGGCGCCGGAGCCGACCGGCCCGGCCACGCCCACCGACACCCCGGTGACCCCCGCGGACGCCGTACGGGACGACTCGGCGGCGGACCGCCCGACGCCGGGTGACGCAACGCCCGCCGAACCCGAGGCGAACCGCCCGCCGGAGGACGGCCCGCACCCCGGCCAGGCCGACACGGAGAACCCACACACGGCCCCCGCCGACACGGAGAACCCGCACACGCCCCCCGCCGACGCCGCCGCACCACAGGCGGCCACCGCCCGAGGCGAGCGCGACGGAGCCGAGCGCGCCGGAGGCGACGCGCCGGAGGGCGACACCCACCCCGACCGCGCCTACGCCAGCGCCCCGCACTCGGCACCCGCCGCCCGCCGGCCCGAGACGGACCGGCTGCACAAGGCACACGCCCCGGCCCCCGGCTCCGGCGACCGGAACCGCCCGCAGCAGCCCTCGGCCCCCACCCCGGGCCCCGCCCACCCGAACCACCACCCCGCCCCGCCCGCCCACGGCGACCGCCCCCTCGCGCACTCCGCCGACGGCAAGGGCCCCGCCCCCCAGCGGCCGGAGCCCCGGGGCGGACTGCTCATGGGGCGGCCCTTCGGGGTGCCCGTGTACGTCGCGCCGAGCTGGTTCCTCGTCGCCGCACTGATCACCTGGGTGTTCGGCGGCCAGCTGGAGCGCGTGCTGCCCGAGCTCGGAGCCGCCCGCTACCTGGTCTCCCTCTTCTTCGCGGTCGCCTTCTACGCCTCCGTGCTCGTCCACGAACTGGCCCACACGGTCGCCGCCCTCCGCTTCAAACTCCCGGTCCGCCGCATCCAGCTCCAGTTCTTCGGCGGGGTCTCCGAGATCGAGAAGGAGGCCGAGACCCCGGGCCGGGAGTTCGTGCTGGCCTTCGTCGGGCCCCTGCTCTCCCTCGTCCTCGCCGGCGCCTTCTACGCCGCCCTGCTGACCGTGGAACCCGGCACCGTCCCGGGCGTCCTGCTCGCCGGCCTGATGATCTCCAACCTCATCGTGGCCGCGTTCAACCTCCTGCCCGGCCTGCCCCTCGACGGCGGCCGCATGCTCCGGGCCGTGGTCTGGAAGATCACCGGCAAGCCGATGACGGGCACCATCGCCGCCGCCTGGGTCGGCCGCGCCCTCGCCGTCTGCGTCCTCATCGGGCTGCCGCTGCTGACCCAGTCCGGCGCCCTCGGCACCGACGCCGTCGACAACGTCGGCATGGACACCGTCCTCGACGCCCTGCTCGCCGCCATCCTCGCCGCGATCATCTGGACCGGCGCCGGCAACAGCCTGCGCATGGCCCGCCTGCGCGAGCACCTCCCCGAACTGCGCGCCCGCGCCCTCACCCGGCGCGCGGTCCCCGTCGAGACCGACACCCCGCTCTCGGAGGCCCTGCGCCGAGCCAACGCCGCCGGGGCCCGAGCCCTGGTCGTCGTCGACGCCGACGGCAAGCCCCTCTCCCTCGTCCGCGAGGCCGCCATCGTCGGCGTACCCGAGCACCGCCGCCCCTGGGTCGCCGTCAGCGGCCTCGCCCAGGACCTCACCGACGGCATGCGGGTCTCGGCGGAACTGTCGGGCGAGGAACTCCTGGACGCCCTCCGGGCGACCCCCGCGACCGAGTACCTGGTCGTGGAGGAGACGGGCGAGATCTACGGCGTGCTGTCGGCCGCCGACGTGGAACGGGCCTTCGTGAAGGCGATGGCGAGGCCCAGCTGAGTGGTCGGAGCCCTCCTCGGGGACCGGTAGGCTGGTCACATGTCCGAACCGACCGGTGCCGCCCGCAGGCGCGGGCCCTTCAAGGTCGGGGACCAGGTTCAGCTGACCGACCCCAAGGGCCGCCACTACACGTTCACGCTCGAGGCCGGGAAGAACTTCCACACCCACAAGGGTTCCTTCCCCCACGACGAACTGATCGGCGCTCCCGAGGGCAGCGTTGTCCGCACCACGGGGAACGTCGCCTACCTCGCGCTGCGCCCCCTGCTCCCCGACTACGTCCTGTCCATGCCCCGCGGCGCCGCCGTGGTCTACCCCAAGGACGCGGGGCAGATCCTCGCCTTCGCCGACATCTTCCCCGGCGCGCGCGTCGTGGAGGCGGGTGTCGGCTCCGGCTCGCTCAGCAGCTTCCTGCTGCGGGCCATCGGAGACCAGGGCATGCTGCACAGCTACGAGCGCCGCGCCGACTTCGCCGAGATCGCCCAGGCGAACGTCGAGCGCTACTTCGGCGGTCCGCACCCCGCCTGGCAGCTCACCGTCGGCGACCTCCAGGACAACCTGTCCGACGCCGACGTCGACCGCGTCATCCTCGACATGCTCGCCCCCTGGGAGTGCCTGGAGGCCGTCTCCAAGGCGCTCGTCCCCGGCGGCATCCTGTGCTGCTACGTGGCGACCACCACCCAGCTCGCCCGGACCGTCGAGTCCATCCGCGAGATCGGCTGCTTCAACGAGCCGACCTCCTGGGAGACGATGATCCGCAACTGGCACATCGAGGGCCTGGCCGTCCGCCCGGACCACCGGATGATCGGCCACACCGGCTTCCTGCTCACCGCCCGCCGCCTCGCCGACGGCGTCGAGCCGCCCATGCGCCGCCGCCGCCCCGCCAAGGGCGCCTACGGCGAGGACTACGCGGGGCCCAACGCCGACGGCGGCAGCGCCCGCTGAAGCGGCCCGTCGCGACGCAACGCATAGGCGCCGTGGCGGAGTTCCCGGATCCGTACCGGAACTCCACCACGGCGCACTTTCGTTAACGCCCGGGGTGAACCCTCGACCGACGCCGTTGACCTGCCGCGCGGGCCGCGCACACCGCCGGATCGGCGGGGGAGAGCCGGGCCCGCGCAGACCTGCTGACACAGCGGCAGGAACCGTAACCCTTCAGACTTCCCCGGCGCAGGACGTGCACACCCCGCCGTTCCCTCGCGGTGTGACGTGTGGCACCATGCTGGCCACCCCACCGGCACAGCCTCAGGAGACCCTCCTAGTGCAGTCTTCCGCCGTCCCGGAGCTCGCCCACACCCACACCCGCCCCATCCACTGGCTCGCCACCGCCACGGCCGTCGCCGGCGTCGTGGCCTTCTCCTCGATCCTGCAGCCCGGCGCGGCGACGGCGGCCCAGCCGGCCGCTCCCGAGACCAAGAGCACCCCGGCACACCTGACCGCGCCCGACCCCGCCGCGGTGACGTTCCCGATCCAGTGCGGCCCGGTGAAGGCCGTGGTGCAGAAACGGGCTTCGGGGGACCTCGACGGCGACGGCCGGCCCGAGACGGTGGCCGTGGTCCACTGCGACTCCCCGATGGGCACCCCGCCGGACGGCGTCTACGTCCTGACGCGCGGCGCCGACGGCGGCAGACCACGCGTCGTGGCCACCCTGCTCGACCCGAAGGACGGCACCACCGTCACCGACTTCGCCGTGCGCGACGGCGCCGTGACGGCCACACTCCTCGGCTACTCGTCGACCGACGTGCCGCGTTGCTGCCCCGACGTGAAGAGCGACGCGAAATGGCGTTGGCAGGGCGGCTCGTTCGTCCGCTCGCAGCCGGCCGGGGCCCACAGCGTGTGAGGCACGTGCGACGGCCCGTGTGAGATATCAGACAGCCGTCACGGAAAGTAGAGAAACAGTCACTCTGTGTCCGGACCGTAGACCTCGGCCCTGTCCGAAACCCGACGCACGTGGATGCACTCGCCCGGACACTCCTTCGCGGAGTCGATCACGTCCGTGAGGAGCGGCAGCGGAACGGGCGTTGTCGCTCCCTTGTCCTGGAGCAACTCGTCCTCGGCACTCTTCACATAGGCCAGACCGTCGATGTCCAGCTCGAACACCTCGGGCGCGTACTGGGCGCAGATGCCGTCGCCGGTACACAGGTCCTGGTCGATCCAGACCTCCAGCTCCTCGCCTTCCGCCCCGGCCACCTGCTGCACGCTCATCTCTCCTGCCGTTTCTCCGCCGAGCCGGGTCGGGAATCCGGCCAGCTCCGGCGGGTGTTGAACAGTTCGACCCTACCTTCGCCTGGGTTCCAATCATGTTCGCTGGGTATTCCCCTGGCGTGAGGGAGAGCGCAAGGGTGAAGATCGGACACACCCCGACCGTCTTTGTGATCTAGGGGTTTCAATCGACACCCGCCCAGGTAGGGTCTGGAAGCGTCCAGCTCCCCTTGGAGGAGGTGAGGACCGTGGCAGCCCACGACGACGACATGAACCGCGGCATCCGCCCGGGACGCGGGTCCGACGACCCGGCCGGGCAGATCGCTTACCTTGAGCAGGAAATCGCCGTCCTGCGGCGCAAGCTCGCCGACTCTCCGCGACACACGAGGATTCTCGAAGAGCGGATCGTCGAGCTGCAGACCAATCTGGCCGGCGTGTCCGCGCAGAACGAGCGACTCGCCAACACGCTCCGCGAGGCCCGTGACCAGATCGTGGCCCTCAAGGAGGAAGTCGACCGGCTCGCGCAGCCGCCGGCCGGCTTCGGGGTCTTCCTGACGGCGAACGAGGACGGCACCGCCGACATCTTCACCGGCGGCCGCAAGCTCAGGGTGAACGTCAGCCCCAGCGTCGAGCTCGAGGAGCTCCGGCGCGGCCAGGAAGTAATGCTCAACGAAGCGCTCAACGTGGTCGAGGCCATGGAGTACGAGCGCGTCGGTGACATCGTCACCCTCAAGGAGATCCTCGAGGACGGCGAGCGGGCCCTCGTGCTCGGGCACACCGACGAGGAACGGGTGGTAAGGCTCGCCGAGCCGCTGCTGGACGTGAACATCCGGCCCGGTGACGCCCTGCTGCTCGAACCCCGCTCGGGCTACGTCTACGAGATCGTTCCGAAGAGCGAGGTCGAGGAACTCGTCCTCGAAGAGGTCCCCGACATCGGCTACGAGCAGATCGGCGGTCTCGGCGGCCAGATCGAGGCCATCCGCGACGCGGTCGAGCTCCCGTACCTCTACCCGGACCTGTTCAAGGAGCACGAACTGCGGCCGCCGAAGGGTGTCCTGCTGTACGGGCCCCCCGGATGCGGCAAGACGCTCATCGCCAAGGCCGTGGCCAACTCGCTGGCCAAGAAGGTCGCCGAGGTGACCGGCCAGGCCCAGGGCAAGAGCTTCTTCCTCAACATCAAGGGCCCCGAGCTCCTGAACAAGTACGTCGGTGAGACGGAGCGGCAGATCCGCCTCGTCTTCCAGCGGGCCCGTGAGAAGGCCAGCGAGGGCACCCCCGTCATCGTCTTCTTCGACGAGATGGAGTCCCTCTTCCGCACCCGTGGCTCCGGTGTCAGCTCGGACGTGGAGAACACCATCGTCCCCCAGCTGCTCGCCGAGATCGACGGTGTGGAAGGCCTGCAGAACGTGGTCGTGATCGGCGCCTCCAACCGTGAGGACATGATCGACCCCGCCATCCTGCGGCCCGGCCGGCTCGACGTGAAGATCAAGATCGAGCGTCCGGACGCCGAGGCGGCCAAGGACATCTTCGGCAAGTACCTCACCGAGCGCCTCCCGCTGCACGGCGACGACCTCGCCGAGCACAGCGGCTCCAAGGCCACCACCGTCCAGAGCATGATCCAGACGGCCGTGGAACAGATGTACGCCGAATCCGAGGAGAACCGCTTCCTGGAGGTCACCTACGCCAATGGTGACAAGGAAGTCCTCTATTTCAAGGACTTCAATTCCGGCGCCATGATCGAGAACATCGTGGGCCGTGCCAAGAAGATGGCGATCAAGGACTTCCTCGAGAAGAACCAGAAGGGCCTCCGCGTCTCCCACCTCCTCCAGGCCTGCGTGGACGAGTTCAAGGAGAACGAGGACCTGCCGAACACCACCAACCCGGACGACTGGGCCCGGATCTCCGGAAAGAAGGGCGAACGGATCGTGTACATCCGTACGCTCATCACCGGAAAGCAGGGCGCGGACACCGGACGCTCCATCGACACGGTGGCGAATACCGGTCAGTACCTGTAAAACGCAGGGCGGCTGCGGGTGCCCTCGACGGGTACCCGCAGCCGACTGTTTTTCAGGCCACGGCTGGAGCAACGCAATGACGCAAATGATCTCCCCACCAGCGCAAAGGCGTTCTAGGCTCTTGCGTACCGCCGAGTCGCGCAGTGCGGGGACGGGCACCGCACACGCAACCGAGCGCCAGCGGTATCTGAGTGGCGCCCACGACCGAGGGTGCCGCCGGGCAAGGAGGGCCGCATGACCGTACGGCGAGTAATGGGCATCGAGACGGAGTACGGGATCTCCGTCCCCGGCCACCCCAACGCCAATGCCATGCTCACCTCGTCCCAGATCGTGAACGCCTATGCGGCGGCGATGCACCGGGCCCGCCGGGCTCGCTGGGACTTCGAGGAGGAGAACCCGCTGCGGGACGCGCGAGGCTTCGACCTCGCCCGCGAGGCCGCCGACTCCAGCCAGCTCACCGACGAGGACATCGGCCTGGCCAACGTCATCCTCACCAACGGTGCACGGCTCTACGTCGACCACGCGCACCCCGAGTACAGCTCCCCGGAGGTGACCAACCCCCGGGACGCCGTCCTCTGGGACAAGGCCGGCGAGCGGATCATGGCCGAGGCCGCGGAACGGGCCGCGCAGCTGCCCGGTGCCCAGCCGATCCACCTGTACAAGAACAACACCGACAACAAGGGCGCGTCCTACGGCACGCACGAGAACTACCTGATGAAGCGGGAGACCCCCTTCTCGGACATCGTGCGCCACCTGACGCCGTTCTTCGTCTCCCGCCAGGTCTTCACCGGAGCCGGCCGCGTCGGCATCGGCCAGGACGGGCACGAGCACGGCTTCCAGCTCAGCCAGCGGGCCGACTACTTCGAGGTCGAGGTCGGCCTCGAGACGACGCTCAAGCGCCCGATCATCAACACCCGCGACGAGCCGCACGCGGACGCCGAGAAGTACCGGCGCCTGCACGTGATCATCGGCGACGCGAACCTCTCCGAGATCTCGACCTACCTCAAGCTGGGCACGACCTCGCTGGTGCTGTCGATGATCGAGGACGGTTTCATCGCCGTCGACCTCGCCGTCGACCAGCCCGTCCGCACCCTCCACCAGGTCTCGCACGACCCGTCGCTGAAGCGTCTGGTCACGCTCCGCAGCGGCCGCACACTCACGGCGGTCCAGCTGCAGATGGAGTACTACGAGCTGGCGCGCAAGTACGTGGAGGAGCGGTTCGGGGCCGACGCCGACGACCAGACCAAGGACGTCCTGTCGCGCTGGGAGGACACCCTCACCCGACTGGAGCACGACCCGATGAGTCTGGCCGGGGAGCTGGACTGGGTCGCCAAGCGGGAGCTCATGGAGGGCTACCGGCGCCGGGACAGCCTCGACTGGGACGCCGCGCGGCTGCACCTGGTCGACCTCCAGTACGCCGACGTACGGCCCGAGAAGGGCCTGTACAACCGTCTGGTGGCCCGCGGACGCATGAAGCGGCTGCTGACCGACGCGGACGTGGAGCGGGCCCGTACGGTGCCGCCGGAGGACACCCGGGCGTACTTCCGCGGCCGCTGCCTGGAGCAGTACGCGGACGACGTGGCGGCGGCCTCCTGGGACTCGGTGATCTTCGATCTTCCGGGCCGGGATTCGCTGCAGCGGGTCCCAACCCTGGAACCGCTTCGCGGAACGCGTAATCACGTCAAGGAACTCCTGGACCGCTGCCGTACCGCGGAAGACCTGGTCAGGGTCCTGTCGGGCGGGTGACCGTGCTGAGCGGGTACTCGTTCCGAACCGGCCGGACAGGGTGGAAAAGCCCTGGTCCGGGAATCATCGAGGTGGTCCCCGTACGTTGGAGCAACTGCGGGGCCATTGTCAGACCCGGCGAGTAGGGTCTGATCTTGACCGAGCAACTGTGTCGGGCGAACCGAGCGGGGTGAGGGATATGGCGACCAAGGACACCGGCGGCGGACAGCAGAAGGCCACGAAGTCCACCGAGGAGGTCGAGGAGCAGGCGCAGGACGCGCAGGGCTCCGAGGACCTCAAGGAGCGTCAGGAGAAGCTGAGCGACGACGTGGACTCGGTTCTGGACGAGATCGACGACGTCTTGGAGGAGAACGCAGAGGATTTCGTGCGCTCCTTCGTTCAAAAGGGTGGACAGTAAGTCACATCCATGAACGACGGGGGATCGAAGAAGTGCTCGGCGTGCCAGGAGTCGCTCCCGGTCGGCGCATTCGCGGCGAACAGATCGCGGCCTGATGGGCTGCAGGTCAATTGCCGTGAATGCGCGGCCGAGTACTACCGACGGCGCCAGGAGGCCAGAGGTAAGACGGTCCGGGAGAAGGTTGAGGTGCCCGAGGGGCATAAGCTCTGCCGGACGTGCGGCGAGATCAAACCCCACAACGAGTGGCATCGCAACGCGAGAGCCTCGGACGGGCTGTCGACGCGCTGCAAGGCATGCAGGGCGGCCCAGAGTCGGCGGGACCATCTGAAGCGTCAATACGGCATCACCGAGGCCGAGCGCGACGAGTTGATCGTCACTCAAGGGGGCGTCTGCTGCATCTGTTTGGCGTCCGTGCCCGAGCATGTGGATCACTGCCACAAGACGGGTAGGGTCCGAGGCGTACTGTGCTTCAGCTGCAACGCAGCGCTGGGGCAGTTCAAGGATCGGCCCGATGCCATAAGGCGGGCTGCCGCATACGTGGAAGGAATCGCGTGGAAGCCAACACTCGTAGCACCGGGCGTCTACCAGCTGCCTTCCTGACGCCAGGGTCTTCCTCCTTCATGGACTTCCTGTCGGAACACCAGCCGGAGATCCTGCCGGGCAACCGGCAACTGCCTCCCACCCAGGGCGTGATCGAGGCTCCGCACGGCACGACGATCGTCGCCGTGACGTTCCCGGGCGGTGTGGTCCTCGCCGGTGACCGGCGGGCCACCATGGGCAACGTCATCGCGCAGCGGGACATCGAGAAGGTCTTCCCGGCCGACGAGTACTCGGCGGTGGGCATCGCCGGCACGGCGGGCCTGGCCGTGGAGATGGTGAAGCTGTTCCAGCTGGAGCTGGAGCACTTCGAGAAGGTCGAGGGCGCGCAGCTGTCCCTGGAGGGCAAGGCGAACCGGCTGTCGACGATGATCCGCTCCAACCTCGGCATGGCCATGCAGGGCCTGGCCGTGGTGCCGTTGTTCGCCGGGTACGACGTGGACCGCGACAGGGGCCGGATCTTCTCCTACGACGTCACCGGTGGCCGCTCCGAGGAGCACAACTACGCGGCGACCGGTTCCGGGTCGATCTTCGCCCGTGGTGCGATGAAGAAGCTGTTCCGGGACGACCTCAGCGAGGCCGAGGCCACGACGCTCGTGGTCCAGGCGCTCTACGACGCGGCAGACGACGACTCGGCGACCGGTGGTCCCGATGTCGCCCGCCGGATCTATCCCATCGTCACCGTGATCACCGACGACGGCTTCCGCCGGCTCACCGAGACCGAGGCGTCCGAGATCGCGCGTTCGGTCCTGGAGCGGCGGCTGGAGCAGCCCGACGGGCCGCGGGCCGCGCTGCTGTAGCGGCGGCGATCGTCTTCGTGAGGGTGGTCCAGTGAACCGACGGAATCTTCCAGAGAGGGACGGATAACCGGTGTCGACGCCGTTCTATGTCTCCCCCCAGCAGGCCATGGCCGACCGGGCGGAGTACGCCCGCAAGGGCATCGCCCGTGGTCGCAGCCTGGTCGTGCTGCAGTTCGCCGACGGCATCGTGTTCGTCGGTGAGAACCCGTCCCGTGCGCTGCACAAGTTCAGCGAGATCTACGACCGGATCGGCTTCGCGGCCGCCGGCAAGTACAACGAGTACGAGAACCTGCGGATCGGTGGTGTGCGCTATGCCGACCTGCGGGGTTACACCTACGACCGGGACGACGTGACGGCCCGGGGTCTGGCGAACGTGTACGCGCAGACGCTGGGCACGATCTTCTCCAGCGCCGCCGAGAAGCCCTACGAGGTGGAGCTGGTGGTTGCCGAGGTGGGGGAGACCCCTGACGGTGACCAGATCTACCGGCTGCCGCACGACGGCTCGATCGTGGACGAGCACGGCTCGGTCGCGGTGGGTGGTAACGCCGAGCAGATCAGCAGCTATCTGGACCAGCGTCACCGGGAGGGCATGACCCTCGCGGAAGCGCTGAAGCTGGCGGTCCAGGCGCTGTCCCGCGACACCAACGGCAGCGAGCGGGAGATCCCCGCGGAGCGGCTGGAGGTCGCCGTGCTGGACCGTACGCGGCCGCAGAAGCGCAAGTTCAAGAGGATCAGTGGACGGCAGTTGTCGCGGCTGCTGGGTGCGGACGCAGACGCCGCGCAGGAGGCGGCGTCGGAGGACGAGGCCGAGTAGTTCTGATGTGATGTGGCGCGCCCCGGCCGGCGTGATCGTGGCCGGGGCGCGTTGCCGTGTGCGGGTGTGTGGCCGGTTCGCCTTGCGCCGGGTGGGGGTCGGGGCCGCGCCGGGGGGGGTGTCCGTCCTCGGAACGCCGCGATGGGGTCTGACGCCGACTGACTCTTTGTTGACGCGACAACCGCTGCGGGCGGACACCCCCCGACACGTCCCCTTCTCGCCGTACGCGGGCGCGGGCGCGTCGTGGCTCGTGCCGCAGGCTCGCCGTTCGGGCGCCCGTCTCGCGCGGCCATCCTGGGCGCCCCAGCTGCGGGCAATCGTGCCGCCAAGGGCGGCACGGGTGGGCGCAGCGGCACCCCGCTGCGCCGGGTTGCGCACCCACCCGGCCGACGCCCGTCACGGCTAGCGAGGCGGTGCCGTAGAGCTTCGTACCACCAGCTGGACCGGGATGTCCCCGCTCTCGGGCTCGTGGCCCTCCAGCACGGCCAGGAGGGCCCGCATGCCCCGCTCGCCGAACAGCTCCGCGTCCAGGCGGACCGTCGTCAGCTCCGGGTCGATGGCCGTGGCCAGGGCGAGATCGTCCAGGCCCGTGACCGACAGGTCGTCGGGGATGTGCAGCCCCAGGCGGCGGGCCGCCTTGTAGGCCCCGGCGGCGAGTTTGTCGTCGTCGCAGATGACGGCGGTGGGTCGGACGTCCGGCTCCGAGAGGGCGGCTTGCGTCGCGGCTTGGGCGCCCTCGATGGAGATGGGGGCCCGGGCCGTGCGCATCGACGTGCCCGGTACCGCCGACAGCCGGGCCGCCAGTTCCCGGGCGCGTACCTCGAAGGTCCACGAGGGGACGTCCGCCGCCAGGTGGAGGAAGTGGCGGTGGCCCAGGGACAGCAGGTGCTCGGCGGCCTGGCGGACGCCGTCGGCGATGTCCAGGTTGACCGTCGCCGCTCCCAGGCTGCCGTCCGGGTCGCTGTCCAGCATCACCAGCGGCAGTGCCTCGCCACGGATGGCGGTGAGGGCGTCCGCGGCCATGGACGAGGCGATCACGCCGTCCAGCGCGGACTGTGCGGAGGCGAAGGGGTCGCGGGCCGGGCCGATGCCCTCGGGGGAGGGGTAGAGGACCACGCCGAAGCCGTGCTCGGCGGCGATGCGGGCGGCGCCCGTGTAGACGCCGGCGAAGAACTCGGTGGTGAGGGCGGGGACGACCAGCAGGACGGTGCGGGTGCGGCCCAGGCGCAGGTTGCGGGCGGCGAGGTTCGGGCGGTAGCCCAGGTCGCGGGCGGCCTCCCGGACGCGTTCCGCCGTGGCCTGGGAGACCCGGCCGCGCCATTTGTCGCCGAGGACCAGGGAAACGGCCGCCTGGGAGACGCCGGCGGCCTGGGCGACGTCCCGGCTCGTGGGTCGGGTGCTGCCTCGTACCACCGTCGGCCTGCTCCTTCGTCTGGACCCGCGAACAGCGGCCATGGTACGTATGGACGCAGACGTTATACGTAAAACCTAGGGGCGGGACATGGCCACGGGATATCTGGAGATCCTCCGGGCGCGACATGCCGCCCGGCTGCTCGTCGGCACGCTGGTGGGCCGTCTGCCCTGCGCCACGGCCCCCATCGCGATCGTGCTGTTCGTCCGGGCGGAGGGTGGCACCTACAGCCTGGCGGGGGCGCTGGCGGCCGTCTACGGCGTCGCCAACGCCGTCGGGCAGCCCGTGCTGGGCAGGATCGTGGACCTGCGCGGGCAGCCGCGTGTGCAGCTGCCCGCGGCCGTCCTCTCCGCGCTCGCGATGGCCCTCTTCGCCTTCTCCGGCATCGGGTCGCTGCCGCTCGCGTACGCCGCCGTGGCCGGTGCCGGGCTCTTCACGCCGCCCCTGGAGGGCGGGCTGCGGGCGTTGTGGCCCTCCGTGCTGCGCAGGGAGGACCAGGTGCACACGGCGTACGCCATGGACGCCGTGGCCCAGGAGGTGATGTTCACCGTCGGGCCGCTGCTCGTGACGCTGTGCGTGTCCCTGTGGTCGACCCAGGCCGCGTTGCTCGTGATCAATGCCGTCGGCGTCCTCGGGGCGCTGTCCGTGGTGGTCTCCGAGCCCTCGCGCACCTGGCGGTCCGCGCCGCGCGAGGCGCACTGGCTCGGCGCGCTGCGCTCGCCCGGGCTGCTCGCGCTGCTGGCGGCCTTCCTGTTCATCGGCATGGCCCTCGGGTCCATCACCGTTGCCGCCGTGCCCTACGCGGACGGGCACGGCGGGGACGCCGTGTACGGCTGGCTGATGGCGGCCCTGGGCTTCGGCGCGCTGGTCGGCGGCGCGGTGTACGGCGCCCGGCAGTGGGCCGGTGAGCCCGCTCGGCGACTGCGGGTCCTGGTGGCACTTCTGGTGGTGTGTTACCTGCCGCTGATGCTGATGCCGGACGCGGTCGCGATGGTCGCGCTGACCGCGCTCGCCGGGGTCTTCCTCGCCCCCGCCATCGCCTGTGCGTTCGTCCTCGTCGACCGGCACGCCCCGCGCGGCACGGTCACCGAGGCGTTCTCCTGGCTGGTGACGACGTTCACCGTGGGCCACTCGGTCGGAACAGGCGTCGCGGGCCCCGTCGTCGAGGCGGGCGGGGCCCTGTGGGGCTTCGCCGTACCGGCCGTCGCAGGTGGCGTGTCCCTGCTGGTTTTGACGGCCACAGGACGGGTAGTCGCAGCTCCCGGCCAGGGAGCGGTTGTTGCGACCGGTTCGGAAAATGATCCGAACCGTGCCGTCGAACCCCGTTTCAGTTCAGGGGATCGGGCGTAATGTTCCCTCATGGACCGCCGCATTTTCGGGCTGGAGAACGAGTACGGCGTCACGTGCACGTTCAGGGGACAGCGCCGCCTGTCTCCTGACGAGGTGGCGCGGTACCTCTTCCGCCGTGTCGTGTCATGGGGCCGAAGCAGCAACGTCTTTCTGCGAAACGGCGCCCGCCTCTATCTCGACGTGGGATCGCATCCGGAATACGCGACACCGGAATGCGACAACGTGACCGAACTGGTCACCCACGACAAAGCGGGCGAGCGCATTCTCGAAGGACTCCTGGTGGACGCCGAACGACGCCTGCACGAGGAGGGAATCGCGGGCGACGTCTACCTCTTCAAGAACAACACCGACTCGGCGGGCAACTCCTACGGCTGCCACGAGAACTATCTGGTAGCCCGGCACGGGGAGTTCTCCCGGCTCGCGGACATTCTCATTCCGTTCCTGGTCACCCGCCAGCTGCTGTGCGGCGCGGGCAAGGTGCTGCAGACACCGCGCGGCGCCGTGTACTGCGTCAGCCAGCGCGCCGAGCACATCTGGGAGGGCGTCTCCTCGGCGACGACCCGTTCCCGGCCCATCATCAACACGCGTGACGAGCCGCACGCGGACGCCGAGCGCTACCGTCGCCTGCACGTCATCGTGGGCGACTCCAACATGTCCGAGACGACCATGCTGCTCAAGGTCGGTGCCACCGACCTGGTGCTGCGCATGATCGAGGCGGGCACGGTGATGCGGGACCTCACCCTGGAGAACCCGATCCGGGCGATCCGCGAGGTCAGCCACGACATCACCGGCCGCCGCAAGGTACGCCTGGCCAGCGGACGCGAGGCCTCCGCCCTGGAGGTGCAGCGCGAGTACTACGAGAAGGCCCTGGACTTCTGCGAGCGCCGGGGCATCCGCACCGGCACCGTCGAGCAGGTCCTGGAGCTGTGGGGCCGCACGCTGGACGCGATCGAGTCCGAGGACCTCGACCGCATCGGCACCGAGATCGACTGGGTCATGAAGTACAAGCTCATCGAGCGGTACCGCGCCAAGCACAACATGACCATGTCGCACCCGAGGGTCGCGCAGATAGACCTCGCCTACCACGACATCCACCGCCGTCGTGGTCTGTACTACCTGCTCGAGAAGAAGGGCCAGGCGGCCCGTATCTGCAACGACCTGAAGATCTTCGAGGGCAAGTCCGTCCCGCCGCAGACCACGCGCGCCCGGCTGCGCGGCGACTTCATCCGGCGGGCCCAGGAACAGCGCCGTGACTTCACGGTCGACTGGGTCCACCTCAAGCTCAACGACCAGGCTCAGCGGACCGTGCTGTGCAAGGACCCGTTCCGTTCCGTGGACGACCGGGTGGAAAAGCTGATCGCCGGAATGTGAGCCGCATCCGGCTGTCCCGGAAGCCGGTGCCCGAAGGTTTTCGTGCCTTCGCGCACCGGCTTTTTCCGCTCGTTTCGCCCGTGAAGGAGCGGCCGGGGCGGTGTCGTGTCGCGCGGTGTGAGGAGTGCGGCGCGGCTACGCCGTAGAGTGGCTGGCATTGCCCCCCACCTCCGATCCCAGTTGGACTGATGAACTACAACACGAAACGACTCGTGGCCGCGCTGCTGGCCGTTCCCGCCCTGTTGTTCACCGCCGCGTGCGGATCGGACGACGGGAACAACGGCGATACGGCGGGCGGCGTCGCCGAGGTCAAGGGGAAAGTCGGGGCGAAGCCCGAGATCTCCGTTCCCAAGGATGGCAAGCCCTCCGACAAGACCGTGGTGAAGACGCTCTCGGCGGGCACCGGAACCCCGATCAAGGGCTCGGACTTCGTCCGTCTGGACTGGACCGTCGAGAAGTGGGGCGGCGGCCAGGAGCTCGGCGGCACCTGGGCCGCGGGGTCGACGGGTGGCAAGGCGCCCCGGCGGCAGTCCATCGAGCAGATCGGCAAGCCGAGCCAGCAGCTCCCCGAGAAGGTCCTCGACGCGGTGAAGGGCAAGAAGCCCGGCAGCCGTGTCCTGGTGCAGGGCACCGCGGGTGATCTGATCGGCCAGAGCCTGAACACCTCCTCCGGGATCTCCGCGAAGGACGTGCTGATCTGGGTGGTCGACCCGGTCGGTGCCGCGAGCGTCGACGCCAAGGCCGAGGCCAAGGGCGAGCAGGCGCCCTCCGAGCCGGGCATGCCCGAGGTGAAGTCGCCCTCGCAGAAGGCCGCGGTCATCACCGTCCCCAAGGGCGAGAAGGCTCCCAAGGACCTCAAGGAACAGGTGCTGATCAAGGGCGACGGCAAGAAGGTCGAGGCCGGCCAGGGCCTCATCGCCCAGTACACCGGGGTCAAGTGGGAGGACGGCAAGAAGTTCGACTCCTCCTGGGACCACGGTGGCGCCACCGCCTTCCAGATCGGCAACGGCTCCGTGGTGGCAGGCTGGGACAAGGCCCTCGTCGGCAAGCATGTGGGCGACCGGGTGCTGCTGGTGATCCCGCCCTCGCTCGGCTACGGCGCGAGCCCGCAGAGCGAGCTGTCCAAGAACACGCTGGTCTTCACGGTGGACATCCTCGGCACGGTCTGACCCGGCCGGTCTGTGAGACTGTTCCCGACGAAGGTCACGTAACAAGGAGAGATGAAGTGAGCATCGACAAGCCCGAGATCGACTTCCCGGGCGGCGAGCCCCCGGCGAACCTCGAGATCAAGGACATCTGGGAGGGCGACGGCCCGGTCGCCGAAGCCGGCCAGACCGTCACCGTGCACTACGTGGGTGTCTCCTTCAGCACCGGCGAGGAGTTCGACGCGAGCTGGAACCGCGGCACCCCGTTCCGCTTCCCGCTGGGCGGCGGCCGGGTCATCAAGGGCTGGGACCAGGGTGTGCAGGGCATGAAGGTCGGCGGCCGTCGCCAGCTGACCATTCCCGCCCACCTCGCCTACGGCAACCAGAGCCCGTCCCCTCTGATCAAGCCCGGCGAGACGCTGATCTTCGTGGTCGACCTGCTCGGAGTCTGAGCAAGCTCCGGACAGACTCGATCACGTGGGGCCCATGCCTGTTCGGGCATGGGCCCTCGGCTTTTGCCGTGCCACCGTGTGGCGGTACGGTCATCGCTCGTAAGCACCATAGGGAGGCGAAGCGCGTCGATGGCCATTGCCAAGGCGGAGCGGCTGATGAATCTGGCGCTGTGTCTGCTCGGGACGCGGCGCCCGCTCAGCAAGCGTGAGCTGCGCGACTCCATCGAGGCCTATGTCGAGGCCTTCGGGCCGGGCAACCGCACGACCGGTTCCGATGACTCCTTCAACCGCATGTTCGAGCGTGACAAGGACGACCTGCGCGAACTGGGGCTGGTCATCGAGACCGTCGAGAGCCTCGACGGCGAGATCGGCTACATGGCCCGCCGCGACAGCAACCGCCTCCCGCCCATCACCCTGGACGCCGAGGAGGCCGCAGCCCTCGGGCTGGCCGCCAAGGTGTGGCAGCAGGCCCGGCTCGCCGGAGCGGCCAGCGGTGCCCTGCAGAAGCTGCGCGCGGCCGGGCTCCCCGAGGACGTCGACCCCTATGGGTCGCACGGCGCCCTGGAGCCGCGCATCCCGGTGCACGAGGCCGCGTTCGAGCCGCTGATGCTGGCCTGCCGGGACCGCAGGCCCGTCGCCTTCGACTACCGCAAGGCCACCGCAGCCCACCCCGAGCAGCGGCACGTGGAGCCGTGGGCGCTGGAGTGCTGGCGGGGTCACTGGTACCTGGCGGGCTGGGACCGCGACCGGGGCGCCGAGCGGGTCTTCCGGCTGTCCCGGATCACCGGCAAGGTCCGCTCGCGCGGTGGCCGCTACACCGCCGAGGTGCCGGACGTCGTCACCGTCCGGGAGACCGTCGCGAGCTGGGCCGGGGAGGTCGCCGACCGTTCGGCGCGGATCCGGCTGCGGGCGGGGGCGGGGTACCCCCTTCGGGCGAAGGCCACCTCCGTGCGGGAACTCGGCGACGGCTGGGACGAGTTGGAGATTCCGTACGGCCACGGGCTGGATGCCTGGCTGGTGGAGTTCGGGCCGGACGTGGTCGTCCTGGAGCCCGCCGAGCTGCGGGCCGACGTGGTGGACCGGCTGCGGGCCGTGGCCAAGGGCTGAGGGGGAGCGGAAAGACAGTGGCAGGCAAACCGGTCAGGCCCGTGAACGCCATCGACCAGACCCGGCGGATGCTCTCGCTGGTGACGTATCTGAAGGAGCGTCCCGGGGCCCGGGTCGAGGACGTCGCGCGTGCCTTCGGCATCAGCGAGGACGAGCTGGTCTCCGACCTGGACGTGCTGCCCATGTGCGGCACCAGCTTCCGCGGCGGCGATCTGCTCGACATCGACACCGACGGCGAGCGCATCTGGTGGCACAACCCGGCGGCGCTCGCCGCGGAAGCCGCCGAGCCGCTCAGACTCGCCGCCGACGAGGCCACCGCCCTGCTCGTCGCAGCCCGGGCGGTGTCCACGCTGCCCGGCCTGCGCGAGAGTGACCGGCAGGCGCTGCTGCGGGCGACGGCCAAGGTGGAGACCGCGGCCGGTGAGGCGGCGGGTGCCAGCTCGCGCCTGTCGGTGACCTTCGAGTCCGAGGGCGGTGTCTTCGCCGACGTCGACCGCGCGATCGCCGAGCGCCGCCGCTTGTGGATCCGCTACTACTCGCCCGCGCGTGACGAGGTCACCGAGCGGGAGATCGATCCCATCCGGCTGGTCAGCGTCGGCCACACCTATGTCGAGGCCTGGTGCCGCCGCTCGGAGGCGCGCCGCACCTTCCGGCTCGACCGGGTCGCCGAGATCAAGATCCTCGACGAGCCGTCGGCGCCGCCCGAGATCGAGCTGCGCGACCTCTCGGAGGCGCTGGTGCAGCCGGCGGCCGAGGACCCGGAGGTCGTGATCGAGGTCGGGCCCGGCGGCCGCTGGGTCGCGGAGTACTACCCGCACGACAGTGCGGATGAGCTCCCGGACGGTGGGCTGCGTATCACTCTGCGGACCCCCGACCCGGCGTCGCTGCGGCGCCTGGCGCTGCGGCTCGGGCGGGACGGCCGGATCGTCTCGCCGCCGGAGCTCGCCGGCAGTGCCCGGCGGGCGGCCCGGGAGGCGTTGGCGGCGTACGACGGGATCGAGGCGGCGCGGACGGCCGGCGGTGCGCAGGACGTACGCGGGCCGCACGCGGTGCGGACGGTTCCGGACGGGCCGGGCGACGGACCGGCGTGAGTCACGGTCGCCCTCCGGGGTCCACGGCGGCTCCACGGCCGGACCGCGACACCGGTCGTGCACCCCGGAGGCGTACGACCCGAGGAAGAGGAGCGAGGGCTTGAGCGAGTCGGTGACGTCCGGTGGTGTCGGGGGCATGACGGTGGAGTCCGCGTTCGCCGGGATGAGAAGCGTGACCCCGGTCGTGTTCCGGGCGGGCTGCCCCGACTGCCGGGAGCGCAGCGAGCTCGCCGCGGGCGCGCTGCGGCTGGCCATCGGCGCCACGAGCCGTACCACCTTCTACTCCTTCACCTGTCCGCAGTGCGGTGCGTCCGTCCGCAAACCCGCGGGGGAGCGGATCGTGGAGCTGCTCACCGGTGGCGGTGTGCGGACCCTGCGGCTGCACTCCACCGTCTAGCGGGCCGTCCGGCGGGGGCGGGAATCTCGGCCGTCCGGAAAGGTCTAGGCTCGGCGTCATGTTCTGGCCGATGTTCGCGGTTGCGGTGGGTTTCGTGGGTCTCGTCGTGCTCGGCGTGCTCGGAGTGCGGGTCTTCGTGGAGGCGCAGCGCCTGGGCAGGCAGGTCACGGACTCGGCACGCCGTATCAACCGGGCCGCCGAGGACCTGGAGCGGTCCGCGCAGAGCGCGGCCCGCTCCGTCGACGCTCTGTGAGGTGTCCGGCGGGCGGCTGTGAGTTGCGTTTCGGGACACTTCGCCCTGTCACGTCGGCGGTTCGTACAGGTACTCTGCTGGTCGCGGCCCGGTTAACGAGGCACTGGTCGCGGACGGGAGTGCGCGCAAGGGATGCACAGGGATTGCCCCATGTTTACCCCCGAGCGTTACGATCGCTGCCAGCACGACTGTTCGGACAAGTGTCCGACCGGTCGGACAGCACCCCCACCACAGCCGCCTCGGTGAGAAGGTAAAGACTTATGTTCGGAAGGCTCGGAGCCCCCGAGATCATTCTCATCCTCGTCGTCATCATCCTGCTGTTCGGCGCGAAGAAGCTTCCGGACATGGCTCGGTCGCTCGGCAAGTCGGCCCGCATCCTCAAGAGCGAGGCCAAGGCGATGAAGGACGAGAACAAGTCGTCCACGACCCCGGCGGGCCCGCCCAGCAACGACGAGCCCTCGCAGCGCACCATCCAGGCAGCGCCCGGTGATGTGACCAGCTCGCGCCCGGTCAACGAGCCCACGGACACGAGCAAGCGCTGACGCAGGGCCGGTGACCTCCGGCCCGCCGCACGAGATGGGAACGTGGGTTGCTGAAGTCTGCCCGCAAGCAGGAGAGGGATCCCGAGGGGCGCATGCCCCTCGCGGAGCACCTTCGCGAGCTCCGCAACCGGCTCGCCAAGGCGATGCTGGCGATCGTCGTCGTCACGGTCGTCGCCGCCTTCTTCTACAACGACATCATCAACTTGATCACCAAGCCGATCCTCGACTCGGTCGGCTGTGACAAGACCTTCGAGGAGCTGGCCAGGTCGCAGGCGGGCACGAAGCCCTGTGCGCAGATCACCATCAACGGCCTGCTCACCCCCTTCACGCTCGCGCTGAAGGTGTCCCTGATGGCCGGTGTCGTCTTCGCCTCGCCGATCTGGCTCTACCAGTTGTGGGCCTTCGTCGCGCCGGGCCTGCACCGGCACGAGCGGAAGTACGCCTACGCCTTCGTCGGCACCGGCGCCCCGCTGTTCCTCGTCGGCGCCTACTTCGCGTACACGGTCCTGCCCACCACGGCGAAGGTGCTCCTCGAGTTCACCCCGGGTGGCACGTCCAACCTCCTGCCGCTGGACGACCTGCTCGACCTGGTCATGCGGATGGTGCTGGTCTTCGGCCTCTCCTTCGAGCTGCCCCTGCTGCTGGTCATGCTCAACCTCACCGGGGTGCTCACCGGCCAGCGCATGCTCGGCTGGTGGCGCGGCATGATCATGGCCATCACGGTGTTCGCGGCCGTCGCCACGCCCAGCACCGACCCGCTGACCATGCTGGCGCTCGCCGCGCCCATCTGGATCCTGTACTTCGCGGCTGTGGCCTTCTCCCTGTTGAACGACCGCCGCAAGGCCCGCCGAGAGGCCCTGGGCCCCGCCGACGACGAGGCGTCCGAATTGGATCTCACCCCCGAGGACATCGGCGAGATCGAGCCCGTGACGACCAGCCGCGCGGCGCTGCCGGAGCAGGCGAGCTCGGAGCGCACGGACCGGGTCAACGGTTATGACGACGTGACCTGAACATCGGCGGACAGCTCGTAGGGTCGGTCCCGTGACCAGCGAGATCACCCTCTTCGTCAACCCCACCGCGGGCCGCGGCCGGGGCGCCCGCGCGGCGCAGCCGGCCGCTTCCGCGTTGCGGGCGGCCGGCTTCTCCGTCCGGACCGTCCTCGGGGAGGACGCCGAGGACGCCCTCGTCCGTGCCCGTGCGGCCGTCGAGTCCGGCACGGGCGCGTTGATCGCCGTCGGCGGTGACGGGATGGCGGGCCTCGCGCTCCAGGCACTCGCCGGCACCCGCACCCCGCTCGGCCTGGTCGCGGTCGGCACCGGCAACGACTTCGCACGCGCCCTCGGCATGCCCGTCCGGGAGCCCGCCGCCGCGGGCCGCATGATCGCCGACGCCCTCAAGTGCGGCCGGATCCGCGACATCGACCTCGGGCAGGTCGGCGACCGCTGGTTCGGCACGGTCCTCGCCTCCGGCTTCGACTCCCGCGTCAACGACCGCGGCAACCGCATGCGATGGCCCACCGGGCGCCTGAAGTACGACCTGGCGATGATCGCGGAACTCGCCGGGCTCCGGCCCGTCCCGTACCGGATCCGGCTCGACGACGGCGAGGTCCGTGAGGTGGAGGCGACCCTGGTGGCCGTCGGAAACGGCTCCTCGTACGGCGGCGGCATGCGGATCTGCCCCGATGCCGACCTGACCGACGGGCTGTTCGACGTCACGGTGGTCGGTGACTGCAGCCGCAGCACGCTGCTGCGGGTGTTCCCGCGGGTGTACCGGGGCACGCACGTCGAGCACCCGAAGGTGACGGTGCTGCGGGCGGCGCGGGTCGAGATCGCCGCCGCGGGAGTCACCGGCTACGCCGACGGGGAGCCGCTCGGCCCGCTGCCGCTGAGCGCGCGCTGCGTGCGCGGGGGCGTACGGGTCGTCGGCCCCTGAGCTGCGCGGATCCGAGGTTTCACAGCAACGGATCCGGATAATGATCGTCCTGTTGTCAGTGCGGCCCGGTACGCTCGAAAGCACGATGACAGAGGACCTCTCCCCGGCCGAGCGGTACGCGGCAGCCCGCAAGCGCGCTGCCGAGCAGGCCACCGCGCTCGCTACCTTCCGCGAGATGTACGACTTCGGCCTCGACCCCTTCCAGATCGAGTCCTGCCAGGCGCTCGAGGCGGGAAAGGGCGTGCTCGTCGCTGCGCCCACCGGCTCCGGCAAGACGATCGTCGGCGAGTTCGCCGTCCACCTCGCCCTCCAGCAGGGCAAGAAGTGCTTCTACACGACACCCATCAAGGCCCTGTCGAACCAGAAGTACGCCGACCTGTGCCGCCGCTACGGCACGGACAAGGTGGGCCTGCTGACCGGCGACAACAGCGTCAACTCCGAGGCGCCGGTGGTGGTGATGACCACCGAGGTGCTGAGAAACATGCTGTATGCCGGGTCCCAGACCCTCCTCGGCCTCGGCTACGTGGTGATGGACGAGGTGCACTACCTCTCCGACCGGTTCCGCGGGGCCGTGTGGGAGGAAGTGATCATTCACCTCCCCGAGTCGGTCACGCTCGTCTCGCTCTCGGCGACGGTGTCCAACGCCGAGGAGTTCGGCGACTGGCTGGACACGGTCCGCGGGGACACCGAGGTGATCGTCTCCGAGCACCGGCCCGTCCCGCTGTTCCAGCACGTGCTGGCCGGTCGGCGGATGTACGACCTGTTCGAGGAGGGCGAGGGCAACAGGAAGGCCGTCAACCCCGATCTCACGCGCATGGCGCGCATGGAGGCGAGCCGGCCGTCGTTCCAGGACCGCCGGCGCGGCCGGTCCATGCGCGAAGCCGACCGTGAGCGCGAGCGCCGCCAGCGGTCCCGGATCTGGACACCGAGCCGGCCCGAGGTCATCGAGCGGCTCGACGCCGAGGGGCTGCTGCCCGCCATCACCTTCATCTTCAGCCGCGCCGCGTGCGAGGCCGCCGTCCAGCAGTGCCTGTACGCGGGGCTCAGGCTCAACGACGACGAGGCGCGCGAGCGGGTCCGCGCCCTGGTCGAGGAGCGCACGGCGTCCATCCCGACGGAGGACCTGCACGTCCTCGGCTACTACGAGTGGCTGGAGGGCCTGGAGCGCGGCATCGCGGCCCACCACGCGGGCATGCTGCCGACCTTCAAGGAGGTCGTCGAGGAACTGTTCGTGCGGGGCCTGGTCAAGGCCGTGTTCGCCACCGAGACCCTCGCCCTCGGCATCAACATGCCCGCGCGCTCGGTGGTGCTGGAGAAGCTCGTCAAGTGGAACGGCGAGCAGCACGCGGACATCACCGCGGGCGAGTTCACCCAGCTGACGGGCCGGGCCGGACGGCGTGGCATCGACGTCGAGGGCCACGCGGTGGTGCTCTGGCAGCGTGGCATGAGCCCCGAACACCTCGCGGGTCTGGCCGGCACGCGCACGTATCCGCTGCGCTCCAGCTTCAAGCCGTCGTACAACATGGCGGTCAACCTGGTCGAGCAGTTCGGGCGGCACCGCTCGCGCGAGCTACTGGAGACGTCGTTCGCGCAGTTCCAGGCGGACAAGTCGGTGGTCGGCATCTCCCGGCAGGTGCAGCGCAACGAGGAGGGTCTCGAGGGCTACAAGGCCTCCATGACCTGTCACCTCGGCGACTTCGAGGAGTACGCGCGGCTGCGCCGCGAACTGAAGGACCGGGAGAACGAGATCGCCCGGCAGGGCGTGGCGCAGCGGCGTGCGGAGGCCGCCGTCGCGCTGGAGAAGCTCAAGCCCGGAGACGTCATCCACGTCCCCACCGGCAAGTACGCGGGCCTGGCGCTGGTGCTGGACCCGGGCCTGCCGGCGGGCCGTTCGAACGGGCACCGTGGCTTCGACCACCACGACGGGCCGCGCCCGCTGGTGCTGACCGCCGAGCGGCAGGTGAAGCGGCTGGCGTCGATGGACTTCCCGGTACCGGTCGAGCCGCTGGAGCGGATGCGGATCCCGAAGTCCTTCAACCCCCGCTCCCCGCAGTCCCGTCGGGACCTCGCGTCCGCGCTGCGCACCAAGGCGGGGCACATCCCGGCCGAGCGGCACCGCAAGCGGCGCTCCCAGGCGGCCGACGACCGCGAGATCTCCCGGCTGCGGACCGCGCTGCGCGCGCACCCCTGCCACGGCTGCAACGACCGTGAGGATCACGCCCGCTGGGCCGAGCGGTACCACCGGCTGCTGCGCGACACCTCGCAGCTGGAGCGGCGGATCGAGGGCCGGACGAACACGATCGCCCGGACGTTCGACCGCATCGTGGCGCTGCTGACCGAGCTGGACTATCTGCGCGCCGACGAGGTCACCGAGCACGGCAGGCGGCTCGCGCGGCTGTACGGCGAACTGGACCTGCTCGCCAGTGAGTGCCTGCGCGAGGGTGTCTGGGAGGGTCTCGGCCCGGCCGAACTGGCCGCCTGCGTATCGGCGTTGGTGTACGAGTCACGTGTCGCCGATGACGCGATGGCACCGAAGGTGCCGTCCGGCAAGGCCAAGGCCGCGCTGGGCGAGACGGTGCGGATCTGGGGGCGGCTGGACGCGCTGGAGGAGGAGTTCCGGATCACCCAGACCGAGGGGGTCGGGCAGCGCGAGCCCGATCTGGGCTTCGCCTGGGCCGCGTACGAGTGGGCCTCCGGGAAGGGCCTCGACGAGGTGCTGCGTGAGGCGGAGATGCCGGCTGGGGACTTCGTGCGGTGGTGCAAGCAGGTCATCGACGTGCTGGGGCAGATCGCGGCGGCTGCTCCGCAGGGGTCTTCCGTGGTGAAGAACGCCCGTAAGGCCGTGGATCTGTTGCTGCGGGGTGTTGTCGCCTACTCGTCGGTGGGGTGATCGTTTGATGCGCGGGCGCCGGTTGTCGGTGGTCGCTCGCGCAGTTCCCCGAGCCCCTGAAACGGCGTTGCACTGAAGCCCATTCACCCCTCGCGGTGAATGGGCTCTCGTACGTCCGTTTGTCGCTACGCACGGTATTCGAACGATGTCGCAGCGTGCAAACGGCCGAGCGTACTATCCCTTCGCGTCCGGTTTCCGGCAGTTGCTGAATATGACACAGCGATGATCCGGTCGGACTAAGCTCGCCCGCAGCGCACCGGCTTGAGATGAATTCGTGCGCTTGTTCCCCAATGTGTGGAAGATCCCGACCTCTTCATGACATACCCCCCACCAAGTCCCCCCGAACCTCAGTCGACTCCTGTCAGAAGGCCCACATGGTGAGTGTTCAATCCCCGCCCGGTCGCCGTGAACTCCCCTACGCGCGCCTGCTGTTGCTCCCTGCCATAGTCATGGCCGCGGCAACCGGGGCCGCCGTCGCGCTGGTGACGGAGCCGGCCAGGGGTGCCGTCGGCTGGTGCGGCGGAATCGCCACCGCGCTGGTGCTCGCGACCGCGGCCGAGGCGATGCGCCGCGGCCGTGTGCTGCGCAACCGCAGTGCCGAGCACGCCCGGTACAGCGCACATCTGGAACAGCGGATCGCGGCCCACGAGAACGAGCTGGTCCGCTTCTCGCGGGAGATCATCCCCGCCGCGCTCGACCTGCTGCGGACCGGAGAATCCCCCAGGGAGGTGATCCGCAAGCTCGGCCTCGCCAACCCGGCCTTCCGTGACCTGCCCGCACCGCAGGCGGAGACCCTGCTGAGGGTGCTCAAGATCGTCGACTACGAAGTGACGATGCGCGACGCCGCCGCGCGCTCCTTCGTCAGCGTCGCCCGCCGCGTCCAGGCGATCATCCACCAGCAGGCCGAGGAACTCCGGGAGATGGAGGAGGACCACGGACGCAACCCCGAGGTCTTCGACGACCTGCTGCGCATCGACCACGGCAACGCCCTGATCGGCCGCCTGGCCGACTCCGTCTCCGTCCTCGGCGGCGGCCGCCCCGGTCGGCAGTGGCCCGCGCCGGTGTCCCTGTACAGCACCCTGCGCGGCGCCATGTCCCGCATCCTCGAGTACCGGCGCATCCAGCTGTCCTCCATCGCCAAGATCAGCGTCAAGGGCATCTACGTCGAGCCGGTCATCCACGCCGCCGCCGAGCTCCTCGACAACGCCACGCGCTACTCGCCGCCGCAGACCAAGGTGCACGTCACCGCCACCGAGGTGCAGACCGGCGTCTGCATCGAGATCGAGGACGGCGGTGTCAACCTCAACGAGGAGGCACGCGCCCGCATCGAGGGCATGCTGGAGGCCGCCAAGGCGGGCGTCGACCTCCAGGACATCGGCGAGCACCCGCGTCTCGGCCTCGCGGTCGTGGGCCGGCTGTGCACCGCCTACAACATGCAGGTCTCGCTGCGCGCGTCCGCGTACGGCGGTGTCCGCGCCATCCTCATCGTGCCGAGCGAGATGATCACCCACGAGCCCGGTGTCGGACTCGCCCACGGCATCGGCGCCACCGGCATCCCCATGACGGTCGGCATCCCCGAGGGCCCCAAGCGCGCGCCCAAGAGGCGACGCCCCACCAGCCCGAAGATCCCCGCCACGGTCTCCCTGGAGGACGACGACGTCCCCGAGGTCACCGAGTGGACCGCGAACGGCCTGCCGCAGCGCCGCAGCAAGGTGAAGATGCCCCTCGCCGAGCGCCTCGCCCAGCAGGCCGCCAACGAGAAGGCCGACCGGGAGGCCGCCGAGCGGGGCGAGTACAACCCCTGGGCGGCCATGCACGAGCCCGAGACCAAGCCCTTGCGCGACATGTCGGCGCCCGACGCCCCCGGCAAGGGCCTGGAGGCCTTCTGGGAGGGGCTCAAGCAGGGCATCGAACCCGGCACCCACCCGACCGACTTCATCCGGAACCCGCACAAGTACCTGCACCTGATCAACGACCCGGCACCCACCGAGGCCGACGACGAGGGGGACCTCAAGTGATCCAGCAGCGAGGCAACTTCGACTGGATGCTCAAGCAACTCGCCGACGGAGTGCCGGGCATCGAGATGATCGTGGTGCTCTCGGCCGACGGTCTGCGCATCGCCCGCTACGGCGGCGAGCCGGACGCGGCCGACCGGGTCGCCGCGGCCTGCGCCGGACTGCAGTCCCTCGCGGGCAGCGTGTGTCAGGAACTCAGCGTGGGCGACGGCGAGATGAAGCTCGTCATGATCGAGATCGACCAGGGTTACTTCTACCTGATGGACGCGGGCGCCAACGCCTTCCTCGCGGTGCTCTCCGACGTCCGGTGCGAACCCGGCCGGATGAGCGCCATGATGCGCGACCTGGTCGTCCGGATCGGTGGCCACCTCACCAGTCCGCCCCGGCGGAACGGGCAGATCGTATGACGCCTCCGCAACGCCAGAGGCGCGACCCCGTCCCGGAGGCGCCCACGCCCCAGGAGGGCGAGGACAAACCCGGGAACCCGGAGCGGATGTACGTGGTGGCCGGCCCGGACGGTGAACGGGCCGAGCTCGACCTGGTGACGTTGATCGTGGCGCGTGCCACGGACCCGCCGCCCTCCGCCTCTCCCGAGCAGGCGGCGCTGCTCCGGCTCTGCGCCGCCCCCCTGTCCGTGGCCGAGCTGTCGGCCTACCTCCACCTGCCGTTCAGCGCGATGGGCGTCCTGCTCACCGAGCTGCTGACGGCGGACCTGGTGCAGGCGCGCGCCCCGATCGTCCGCAAGGCGCGCTCCGACCGTTCCCTCCTCGAAGCGGTGATGAATGGACTTCAACGGCTCTGACACCATCCCGGGCCCCCGGGCCGAGGACCAGCTGCCCCACACGGCACAGGCCGCGGCCAAGATCGTGATCGTGGGCGGCTTCGGCGTCGGCAAGACGACCATGGTCGGTTCGGTCAGCGAGATCACACCGCTGACCACCGAGGAGACCATGACGCAGGCCGGCATCGGTGTCGACGACAACTTCGGCTCCGCGTCCAAGACGGCCACCACCGTCGCCATGGACTTCGGCCGCATCAGCATCACCGAACAGCTCGTGCTGTACCTCTTCGGCACGCCCGGCCAGCAGCGCTTCTGGTTCCTGTGGAACGGCCTGTTCGAGGGCGCGCTCGGCGCGGTGGTGCTGGTCGACACCCGGCGGCTGGAGGTCAGCTTCGACGTCATGGGGCGCCTGGAGGAACGCGGCGTGCCGTTCGTGGTCGCCGTCAACTCCTTCCCCGACGCCCCCCGTTACGCCCTCGACGAGCTGCGCACGGCCCTCGACCTCACACCGGACATCCCGATCATGGAGTGCGACGCGCGGCGCCGGGCCTCCAGCCGCGACGTGCTGATGACCCTCATGCGCTTTTTGCACTCGCTCGCCATGACGGGCTCCCGCGCCTGATCCGTGCGACGCGTTCGCACTTCCCCCCCCAAGACACCTGAGACCACCTCAGTTTCGGAGCGATCACTGTGACGCCTGAATCCCACGCCCCGACCAGCACGGACGACCTCCCGCCCGGCCCGCCCCCCGGCTGCCCCGCCCACGGCCTCGGGCCCGGGGGACTGCACCGGCTGCACGAGGCGGAGGACCTGGGAGCGCTGTACGAGCAACTGCGGGACCAGCACGGTCCCGTGGCGCCCGTGCTGCTCCACGACGACGTGCCGATGTGGATCGTCCTCGGCCACGCCGAGAACCTGCACATGGTGCGCTCGCCCTCGCAGTTCTGCCGGGACAGCCGTATCTGGACCCCGCTCAGGGAGGGCCTGGTCAAGCCCGACCACCCGCTGATGCCGCACATCGCCTGGCAGCCCATCGCCTCGCACGCCGAGGGCGACGAGCACAAGCGGCTGCGCGGCGCGGTCATGGGCGCCATCTCCACCATCGACTTCCGCAGCCTGCGCCGCTACATCAACCGCAGTACCCAGGTGATCGTCAACCGGTTCTGCGAGGCGGGCGAGGCGGACCTCGTCGGCCAGTTCACCGAGCACCTGCCGATGGCGGTGATGTGCGAGATCCTCGGCATGCCCGACGAGTACAGCGACCGGCTCGTCGAGGCCGCCCGAGACGCCCTCAAGGGCACCGAGACCTCGCTCGCCAGCCATTCCTACGTCATGGACGCCCTGAGCCGGCTCACCACCGTCCGCCGCGCGCAGCCGGAGGAGGACCTCGCCAGCTACCTGATCACGCACCCGGCCCGGCTGAGCGACGACGAGGTCCGGGAGCACCTGCGCCTGGTGCTCTTCGCGGCCTACGAGGCCACCACCAACCTGCTGTCCAACGTGCTGCTCACGGTGCTGATCGACCCGCGCTTCCGGGCCCAGCTCAACGGCGGCCAGATGACGGTGCCGGAGGCGGTGGAGCAGTCCCTGTGGAACGAGCCGCCGTTCAGCACGGTCTTCGCGTACTTCGCCAAGCAGGAGACCGAGCTGGGCGGGCAGCGCATCCGCCGGGGCGACGGGCTGCTCTTCGCTCCGCTGCCGGCCAACGTCGACCCGCGGGTGCGGCCGGACCTGAAGGCCAGCATGCAGGGCAACCGATCCCACCTCGCCTTCGGCGGCGGCCCGCACGAGTGCCCCGGGCAGGACATCGGCCGCTCCATCGCCGACGTGGGCGTGGACGCGCTGCTGATGCGGCTGCCGGACGTCGAACTCGACTGCGACAAGGAGGAGCTGCGCTGGACGGCGTCCATCGCCTCCCGGCACCTGGTGGATCTGCCGGTGCAGTTCGCGCCCAGGCCGCCGCAGGACGTGCAGGAGGTGCCGAACCACAAGCCGGTCCCCGCGCAGCGCTCGGACTGGGAGATCGGCATCGTGCAGCCGGCGGCCGCCGCACCGGCCGTGGCGCGGTCCCAGCCGGTCGCCGCGCAGCCGCAGCCACAGCCGGCCCAGGTGCAGCCCCAGCCCCAGCCCCAGCCGGTGCCCGTGCAGCCGGCGGTCGCGGAAGCGCCCCGCCGCAGGGGCGTCTGGCAGCGGTTCCTGAGCTGGTGGCGCGGCTACTGACCGTCTGACGGGCCGTCGTAGGACCCGGCGGCCCAACGGTCGTACGACGCCCAGGCCGCGAGCGTCCGGCCGCTGCGGAACCGGTGCTCCTCGCCTGTGACCGGGTCGGTGAACTCCAGTGACCGGGCCAGCAGTTGCAGCGGCCGGCGGAAGTCGCCGGCCGGTACGGGGGCGGTCACTTCCGGGTAGAGGGGGTCGCCGAGGATGGGCACGCCCAGCGCGGTCATGTGGACGCGCAGCTGGTGCGTCTGGCCGGTGTCGGGCGCGAGCCGGTACAGGGCCGGCCCGACGGGGTCGCGCTGCCCGCCGGGACCGCCCTGCCCGCCGGGACCGCCCTGCCCACCGGAGCCGCCGCCCTGCACGCCCGGCCGGGCGCGGTGCTCGACGAGCTCGACACGGCTCACGGCGTTGGGCTCGCCCGGGACCTCCCGGGCTGTCAGCACGCCGCGCTCCTTCACGATGCGGCTGCGCACCGTCCGGGGCAGGGCGAGGCCGGCGTCGAAGGGGGCGACGGCCTCGTACTCCTTGCGGATCCGGCGGTCACGGAACAGCTTCTGGTACGCGCCGCGTTCCTCGGGGCACACGGTGAACAGCACGAGCCCCGCGGTGAGCCGGTCCAGCCGGTGTGCGGCGCTGAGCGCCGGGAGGTCCAGCTCGCGGCGGAGCCGGGCCAGCGCGGTCTCGGCGACATGGCCGCCGCGCGGAGTGGTGGCGAGGAAGTGGGGCTTGTCGGCCACGACGATGTGCTCGTCCCGGTGCACGACCTCCAGCGCGAAGGGCACCGGCACCTCGTCGGGCAGGTCCCGGTGGAACCACACGAACATCCCGGGCTCGAAGGGGGCGTCCGCCGCGACGGGCCGTCCGTCCGCCCCGACGATCCGGCCCGCGTCGAACATGCCGTCGACGACTCCGGCGCCGGCCCCACAGAGCCGCTCCACCAGGTGTTCGCGCACCGTCCCCCAGGTCCCGGCGGCGGGCAGCCGCACCCGCACCGGGTCCACGCCGTGGCGCTGCGGCAGGGGAGAGGGCGGGATGCGGGGCTTGCGTCTCATCGAGGCCCAGCGTACGAGGCCGTCGCGGTGGGGCGGAAAACCACTGGGACCACCCGGCGGGCGCTTGCCAGGATGCGGGCATGCCGTTTCTCATCAGCCCTGTCCTGACCGCCGGGGCCCTCGCGGGCCGCCCCCAGCCGACTCTCCCCGCCGACGGCGGACTCGTCCTGCGCCCCTGGCGGGACGGGGACGCGCCCGCGGTGTACGAGGTCTTCCAGGACCCGTTGATGCACCAGTGGCACGCCCGGTCCGCCGACTCCGTGGCGGAGGTGGCCGACTGGATCCGCACGTGGCGTCAGGCGTGGGAGGCGGAGCAGGAGGCGCACTGGGCCGTGGCCGACGCGGAGACCGGCGCGCTGCTGGGCCGGGTCGCGCTGCGCGAACTCCGGCTCGAGGACGGGACGGCCGAGGTGGCGTACTGGACCGTGCCGGAGGCCCGGGGCCGGGGCGTGGCCGCCCGTGCCACCACCGCGCTCACGCACTGGGCCTTCGAGGAGGCCGGGTTCCACCGCCTGGAGCTCCTGCACGCCGTGCGCAACGAGGCGTCCTGCCGCGTCGCCGACAGGACCGGCTTCGGCCTGGAGGGCACGAAGCGCAGTGCGATCATGCAGCCGGACGGATGGCACGACATGCATCTGCACGCCCGGCTGCGGGGGGACTGAGGCGGCACCCGCTGGGGCTGAGGCCCGTCCGGGGACCGAGGCGGCGCCCGGTGGGGCAGAGGCACACCCGGCGGCAGAGGCGGCGTCCGTGTCCTTGCGCCCTGGTGGGCCGGTCCGCGCCTCTGAGCCTTGATGGAGCTGAGTGCTCTTGCGCCCTGTGGGACGGGTGGCCTCAGGCCGCCGGCGCGCTCTCCTGCTCCGCCTCGATCCGGGCGTTCCACTCGCGCTTCGACGCCTGCCAGCCGTCCTCGTTGTGGCCGCGGCGCCAGTAGCCGGAGATCGAGAGGCCCTCGCGCGGGACCTGGCGCTCGACGCGGAGCAGATGGCGCAACTGCTTGACGAAGTGCGCCTCGCCGTGGACGAAGGCGTGCACTCGGCCCTCGGGGAACTCCAGGTTCCGCACGGCGTCGACGAGCGCCTCGCCGAGGGGCCGGGCCCCGCGGTGCAGCCAGACGACCTCCACGTCCGCATCGATCTTCTGCTCCTCCTCGGGGCCGGAGACCTCCACGAAGGCGTAGGCCCGGGCGCCGTGCGGCAGCGCCTCCAGAGCGCAGGCGATCGCGGGCAGCGCGCTCTCGTCCCCCACGAGCAGATGCCAGTCGGCGGTGGGATCGGGTGCGTACGCCCCACCGGGTCCCATGAAGTGCACGGTCTCGCCCGGCTGGACGCGCACCGCCCACGGACCGGCCAGACCCTCGTCACCGTGGATGACGAAGTCCAGCGTCAGCTCGCGGTGCTCGGCGTCCCACTGGCGGACCGTGTAGGTCCGGGTCACCGGCCACTGATCGCGCGGCAGCTCGGCCCGCACGCGCTCCAGGTCGAAGGGTTCCGGATAGGTGACGCCCACCGGCGGGAAGAGCAGCTTCACATAGTGGTCGGTGCACGTACCCGCCGCGAAGTCGGCGAGGCCCTCGCCGCCGAGCACCACGCGCTGCATGTGCGGGGTCAGCCGCTCGGTGCGGACGACCTGCGCGGAGTGGGGCCTGCGCGGCTGGCGTGCCGGTCGCTCTGCCATGAGGACCTCCCTGTCTCGCATAGTTAGGGTTACCTAAGTTATCACCTTGTTCTCGCTTCACACCTCTCGTGCGGGAAGGTCCCGTCGTTCTCTTACGAACTCTTGGGGAAAGGATCAGCTCGCGAGCGTCGTCAGCAGTCGCTCCAGGGACCCGCCCAGTCCCCAGCGGGCCGCCAGCGCCTCCAGGGCGGCGGGGTCGCGCGGTGTGCGCGGCAGTGCCGTGGAGACGTCCGGCAGGGGGACGTCGTCCGCGACCCGGACCACCTTCGGGGCGACCGCGAGGTACGGACGGGCCTCGTCGAGCCGCCTGCGCTGCGTCGGTGTCAGCTTCGACCCCCGGTCCTCGATCGCCGCCATGATCCCGGCCAGGTCACCGAACTGGGCCAGCAGCTTGGCGGCCGTCTTCTCACCGATGCCCGGCACGCCCGGCAGGCCGTCGCTCGGGTCGCCGCGCAGCAGGGCCAGATCCGCGTACCCGCTGCCGTCGACCCCATACTTCTCACGCAGCACCGCCTCATCGGTGTGCTGCAGCGTGCCCACGCCCTTCAGGGGGTACAGCACGCGCACCCCGCGTGCGTCGTCCACCAGCTGGTACAGGTCGCGGTCGCCCGTGACGATGTCGACCGGGCCCGTCGCCCGCGCGGTGAAGGTACCGATCACGTCGTCCGCCTCGTAGCGTGCGACGCCCACGCGCGCGATGCCCACCGCGTCCAGCACCGCCTCGATCACCGGCACCTGGGGCGACAGGGTGTCGGGCACCTCCTCCTCGTCCGGGCCGACCGCGTGCTCCTCGGCGACGCGGTGGGCCTTGTAGGAGGGGATCAGGTCCACCCGCCACTGCGGCCGCCAGTCGGCGTCCATGCACGCCACCAGAAGGTCCGGCCGGTGGTCCTTGACCAGACGGTCGATGAAGTCGAGCAGTCCGCGCACGGCGTTCACCGGCGTGCCGTCCGGGGCGCGGACCGAGTCAGGGACGCCGAAGTAGGCGCGGAAGTACAGGGAGGCGGTGTCGAGGAGCATCAGTCGTCCGGTCACGCCACGCATCATGCCGTACGGCACCGACAGGCCCTCGGCGCAGCGCAACGCATTGCGCCCTGCGCGTCCTTTGTGAGGCGTCCCACTCTTCCGTTTGCTTTCGGGGGGCCGGGGGAGGTGCCTCACGGGAGCGAGGCCGATCAGGGGGGCCGTGATGCGAGGGTACGACCGCGACGGTGACGAGGGCCGTTCTCGCCGTCGACCCCGGTGAGATCGAAGACGGGATGACCGGACCCTGTTGGGTTTCCCCTGCGTGGCGACACAAAGGGAAGGTGCCGGAATCGAGAAGGCGCCCGCGCGCCTCGGCCGGCCGCTCGACCGGGTTATCAGGACGATGACGGCGGGCACCGCATTCGGTGCAAGCGGCTACACGGCCCGGAACGTGGCCGGTGGACCTCCGGCCGGGGCGGCCTGCTCGCTGGGCGGATGGGCCGAAGGCTGTTACGTGAAGAACGGTGATGAAATCTGGGTCCGGGACACTCGCGACGACGGACATCACGCCGCCGTCCATTGGTGGACCAGCGGCCAGAGCGCGAGCGATGACCATGTCTGTCACGACTATGCGGGCAAGGCGGCCGGATGGACCGTGTGTGACGGCCTCAGCGACGTCATCGCGGAACACACCAACATCACCTTCTGGCCCATGACCATGGAAGGCAGCCGCATCGTCTCGGGCGGGGCGAGCCCGCAGACGATTTCTCCCACGTCCTGACGCGACCCACCCGAGGAGTGCACAAGTGATGTACCGAAAAATCGGGACGGTGGTCGGCGCCGTGGTGACCGCGGCCGTCCTGGCGACCACCCCCGCGCTCGCGACCGAGTCGGTCAAGCAGACGGCCAAGGACGCTTCTTCTCCGCCGGGCGGCATCCCCTGCTCAGTGGGCAAGGGAGTCACCACCTGTTTCCAGAAGTCGGGTGACGTCATCTGGGTTCGGGACGAGCAGGCCGACGGCCACCACGCCGTCGGTGGCTGGGGCTTCGGCAACGGTGACAGCGACGTGTGGGACTACGAGTGCCACGACTACCTGGGCAAGGCCGCCGGCTGGACCAAGTGCAGTTGGGCCGACACCATCCCGGAGAGCGCCACGATCACGTTCCGCGGGATCGAGTTCGAGGGCGACACGCCCCTGTTCAACGGGGACGCCGGACCGGCCATGTCCTCCAGGGCGTCCTGACGCGCGACAGAGAACGAGACGCGTCCCGGGCGCTGTGCCGGGACATCGATGATGAAGTGGGGCCCCCCCCCCGGGGGGGGGGCCCCAGAAAAAAAAAATGCTTTAAAGGTACCCACCAGAAGTGTACCGCCAAAAACAAGGGGTGACCCCCCGGCCGGCGCCCCGCCCCACCCCCCG
>NZ_JBHJPX010000010.1:66281-192981 GCF_042262425.1 Streptomyces sp. NPDC056373 | reverse complement strand
TGTTGGGCCCCCCCCCGGGGGGGGGGCCCCCCACTTCATCATCAATGCGTGAACGTGACGCCACGAGAAGGATCCGGCCAATCGCAGGGAGTCACCCCGGGCCGTGCGCCGCGCCGACAGCCGGGCATCCGGACCTCCACGGTGTCACGTCGGTGCATCCGGTCCGACCGTGAAGAGCTGCCGCCCACAACCGAACCCCCGCGAACGGACGTACCCTGATGGCCCGCTCGCAAGCCCTGGCCGGGTGTCTGCGGCTCGTCCCGCTTGTCTCGTCCTCGCTTCGGAGGGGAAGGGCGTGCGTCGGCGCCCGCTGTGACCGGCCCACGGCCGAGAGCGGTGAGATCCGGGCACACGCTCTGCGCACACGTGCGACGAGCGCATGAAACGGGTTGCCGAGTGTGCGTAGGGTGCAGACAGGTCGACAAAGAAGTCCGCCCGGCCCGCAGGGGGACCGGGAACTCGCCACGGGCGAAGGAGGGAGCCGGAGCGATGGGCGACCACAAGGAGCAGCCGCTTCGGGTGGGCGCGGCCGTGCGCCGGCGGCGCCGCGCGCTGGACCTCACCCTCGCCGTCGTGGCCGCGCGCAGCGGCCTGTCCGTCCCGTTCCTCAGCCAGATCGAGAACGACCGGGCGCGGCCCAGCACCAGTTCCCTGGAGAAGGTCGCCGACGCGCTGCGCACCACGGCCGTGGAGCTCCTCGCCGCGGCCGACCCCGCGTGCAGCGTGGACGTCGTCCGTGGCGACGGCACCGAGCCGCAAGCCCTGCCCCGGTCCCGCTCCCTGGTCCGCGGCCACCACCAGATGCACGCCTCCGAGTTCACCGGCGACCACGACGCCGGCCGTGAATTCCAGTACCGCAACGACCAGTTGATGTACGTCGCCGACGGCGCGGTGGAGATCGAGGCGGAAGGCCGCGCCTACCGCCTGGGCCGCGGCGACACGCTGTACCTGACCGGCGGTGTACGGCATCGCTGGCGGGCGGCGGAGTCGGACACCCGCGTGATCGTCGTCGCCGTGGCGGAGCACATCGAGGCGGTCCGGGACCGGCCACGCCGGTGAGGGTCGTCTCGCTGGTCCCCTCGCTGACCGAGGCCGTGGCCAGGTCCGCGCCGGGAGCCCTGGCCGGCGCCACCGACTGGTGCACCCACCCCCCTGACCTGGACGTCGTACGCGTCGGCGGCACCAAGAACCCGAACACCGAGCGGATCCTCTCCCTCGCGCCCGATCTCGTGATCGCCAACGAGGAGGAGAACCGCGCACCCGACCTGGCGGCCCTGCGCGCGGCGGGCGTCGAGGTCCTGGTGACGGAGATCCGCGACGTGCCGCAGGCCTTCCGGGAACTGGCCCGGGTACTGGACGCCTGCGGGGTGACGTCCCGGCCGCGCTGGCTGGACGACGCGGAGCAGACCTGGGCGGCCCTGCCGGAGCCCGGGACGCGGCTGACCGCCGTCGTGCCGATCTGGCGTCGCCCGTGGATGGTCCTCGGCCGCGACACCTTCGCGGGGGACGTCCTCGCCCGCCTGGGCGTCGACCACGTGCACACCACGCACCCGGACCGCTACCCGCGCGTCCCGCTGGAGGAACTCCGCGCCGCGGCACCCGATGTGGTGGTGCTGCCGGACGAGCCGTACCGTTTCAGCCCCGACGACGGCCCCGATGGCTTCCCCGGCCTGCCCTGCGCGCTCGTCAGCGGACGGCACCTGACGTGGTACGGACCGTCACTGGCCGAGGCGCCGCGGGTGCTTCAGCGGGCGCTGCGAGCAGCCCGCCCCTGAGCAGCCCGCGCAGGGTGCCCACCACGGCCGTGCCCCACGCCGCGACCAGCACCGCGTACAGCAGCACCGCCGGACCCGCGTAGGCGACGAGCCCGGTGTGCCGGCCCAGCGCCTCGGTGCCGGTGACGCAGGTCCCGACCGGGAAGGTGAACGACCACCAGGTCATCGAGAACCGCATCCCGTGTCGCCGGGCGCGCAGCACATGGGCGGCGGCCAGGCAGGCCCACAGCAGCGCGAACCCCATCACGGGCACGCCGTAGAGCACGGCGAGCACCCCGAATCCCACGCTGTACGGCTCCGGTACGACCCCGGGCGTGACGTCCGCGAAGGCGCCGACGGCGGTGGTGGACTGCCCGAGCGGGCCGAGCACCAGGAACAGGGTCGGGGTGAGGGCGAGGGGCAGCGGCCCGCCGGTGAGCGTCCGGGCGAAGACCAGCGGCAGCATGACCAGGGTCGCGAGCAGACTGAGCCCGAACAGTGCGAAGCAGCCGAGGAGCAGGGTCTCCCGGGCCTGGCCGGGCGGCAGATGGGGCACCAGTTGTGGTCCGACGGCGGCCGACACCATGGGCGCGACGAGCGGCAGCAACCAGACCGGCGTGGCCTGTCCCGGCTCGACGCGATGGCGTACGGCCATCAGATACGGCACGGCGACCGCCGCGGCGAGACCGGTCAGGGTGCCCGTGGTGAACAGCACCGCGTCGAGCGTGACGGCCGCCCGCAGGCCGATCCAGTCCCGGCCGACGGAGAGGGCGCCGCCGCCCACGGCCAGCAGGGCCATGGCGAGGCAGCCGTAGAAGGGTGCCGTCGCCGGATCGAGCAGGTGGGCGCAGGCTTGGTCCCGGTGCCGGGCCCAGTGCACGGCCCGGCCGGTGAGCAGTGCCAGGAGCAGGGCGAGGGACAGGGCCCACACCCCGGCGAGCACCCCGCGCAGCCCCGGGAGGTGCGGTGCGAGGGCGGCCCCGGCGGTGGCGACGACGGCGGTGCCCATCACCGTGGCGTACCAGTTGGGTCCGAGACCACGGACGGAGAGCGGGTACACGAGGGGCCGGGCTGCGGTGACCATGACTCCACGATCGTTCCGGACACGGCGCACCACCAGGGACCATGCCTCTATGGCGACATAAGCTGGGTTTATGAGCAACGCGGATGAGCAGGCCGGGCCGGAGGTCACCGGGCCCCTGGCGCACCGGGTACCGGATCTGGGCGCCCTGGAGCTGCTGCTGGCGGTGGCGCGGCTCGGCAGTCTCGGCGGCGCCGCGCGGGAACTCGGCATCACCCAGCCCGCGGCCAGCAGCCGCATCCGGTCGATGGAGCGGCAGCTCGGCGTGGCGCTGGTCGACCGCTCGCCCCGCGGGTCCCGGCTCACGGACGCCGGGGCCCTGGTGACGGACTGGGCGCGGCGGATCGTGGAGGCGGCGGAGGCGTTCGACGTGGGGGCGCAGGCGCTGCGCGTGCGCCGCGACTCCCGGCTGCGGGTGGCCGCGAGCATGACGATCGCGGAATATCTGCTGCCCGGCTGGCTGCTCGCGCTGCGCGCGCAGCGGCCCGACACGGCGGTGTCGCTGCACGCGGGGAACTCGACGGTGGTGGCGGAGCGACTGCTGTCGGACGAGGCGGATCTGGGGTTCGTGGAGGGGCTGTCGGTGCCGGCCGGACTCGACTCGGCGGTCATCGCCCATGACCGGCTGATAGTGGTGACCGCGCCGGGGCATGCGTGGGCCCGGCGGCGGCGGTCGCTGGCCGCGGAGGAACTGGCGTCGACGCCGTTGATCCTCCGCGAGAAGGGGTCGGGGACGCGGCAGGTGCTGGACGCTGCGCTGGGCGGACTGGCCCGGCCGCTGATCGAGCTGTCGTCGACGACGGCGGTCAAGGCGGCGGCGGTGAGCGGGGCGGGTCCGGCGGTGCTGAGCGAACTGGCGGTGGGGGAGGAGCTGGCCATGCGGAGGCTGGTGCCGGTACCGGTGGAGGGGGTGGCGCTGGCGCGTGACCTGAGGGCGGTGTGGCCGACGGGGCATCGCCCCACGGGGCCGGCGCGGGACCTGCTGTCGCTGACGCGGGGGTAGGTTCTCGCCCCCGCCGCCCCTACCCGTCCCATCCCCAGGGGCGCTGCACCTTCGACCCCGCCGGGGGCTGCGCCCCCAGACCCCCGCTTCGGCCTGAACGGCCTCGTCCTCAGACGCCGGACGGGCTGACTCTGCCGGTACTCGCCGCCTCCACCAGCGCCCCCATCACCCGCACGTCCTCCCCCATCTCCGGATGCCACTGCACCCCCAGCACCCAGTCGGCCGACGGCAGTTCCACCGCCTCCACCGTGCCGTCCGTCGCGTAGGCCGACGGGACCAGGCCCTCGCCCAGGCGGTCCACGGCCTGGTGGTGGTACGTCGGGACGAACGTCTCCTCCGGCACCACACCGGCGTACAGACTCCCCGGCACCGGCTTCACCGCATGCCCGCCGAAGACGCCCACGACCTCCGCGTGCCCCTCGATGTGCTGCAGCAGAGTCCCCCCGAGAGCGACGTTCAGCAGCTGCATCCCCCGGCAGATCCCCAGCAGCGGCAGCCCCGCCGCCAGCGCGGCCTCGATCAGCGCCAGTTCCCACGCGTCCCGCTCCGGCGCCGGCGGCCCCGTCCGCGACTCGCGCTCGGCCCCGTACCGCACCGGCTCCACGTCCGGACCGCCCGCGATGACCAGCCCGTCCAGCCGTGCCACGGCGGCCGCGGCGTGCCGGGGGTCGTCCGGCGGCAGCATCGCGGCCAGGCCGCCGGCCCGCTGCACCAGCCGCGGGTAACCGACCGGCAGCAGCGCGGCCTCCAGCTCCCACACGCCCCAGCGCGCACCGGACTCCAGGTAGGTGCTGACACCGATCAACGGCCTGGTCACGACAACTCCCTCACGCTCGGACCACTCAGTCCCTTGCCAACTCTGCCTCGGCGGCCGCCAGCGCCGCGAACTCCTCCTCCGGTGCCTTCGCCACCAGGCGCTTACGGCTGTACAGGCCGAAGTAGGCGACGGCCACGGCGTACACCAGGAGGGCGATCAGCGCCGCCGTCACGTCCACCAGGAACGTCGCCACCAGCGCGGCGCACGCCAGCACCAGGGCGACCGACGACGTCAGCACCCCGCCCGGCGTGCGGTAGGGCCGCTCCAGCTCCGGCTCCCTGCGGCGCAGCACGATGTGCGACAGGGACATCAGCGCGTAGGAGATGGTCGCGCCGAACACGGCGATGTTCAGCATCCGCGCGCCGTTGCCGGAGACCGCCGCCAGCAGGAAACCGATCGTGCCGGGCACCAGCAGGCCCAGGTACGGCGCCTTGCGGCGGCTGGTGAGCGACAGGAAGCGGGGCAGGTAGCCCGCGCGGGACAGGGCGAACAGCTGGCGCGAGCCCGCGTAGATCAGCGAGAAGAACGACGCCACCAGGCCGGCGAGGCCCGCGTAGTTCACGATCCGGCTCAGAGTCGTCGCCTTGCCGTTCGGCTGGAGCGCCTCGACCAGCGGGTTGCCCGCCCCCTGGATCGCATCGGAACCGCGCGCCCCGGCCGCCGCGAAGAACGTGACCACCGCCAGCACCACCAGGATGCCCATCGACCAGCGGATCGCCTTCGGCAGGGTCCGGGCCGGGTCCCTGGTCTCCTCGGCGGCCAGCGGCACCCCCTCCACGCCGAGGAAGAACCACATGCCGAAGGGGAACGCCGCCCAGATGCCGAGCAGGCCGAACGGCAGCCAGGAGCTCGACCCCGCGGCGGAGGCGTCGACCGGGATGTCGTCCAGCGCCGCGAAGGAGAAGCCGGGCAGCGCCGCCAGCGCGAACACGATCAGGGCCACCACGGCGATGCCGGTGACGACGAAACTGAAGCGCAGCGCCTCGCCCACGCCCCACAGGTGGATACCGAGGAAGATCACGAAGCAGGCCAGGTACACCGGCCAGCCGGACTCCAGGCCGAACAGGCCGAGCGACTCGACGTAGTCGCCGATGAAGATGACGATGGCGGCGGGCGCGAGGACGTACTCGATCAGGATCGCCGTGCCGGTCAGGAAGCCGCCCCAGGGGCCGAGCGCCCGCCGGGCGAAGCCGTAGCCGCCGCCGGCCGTGGGCAGGATCGACGACAGCTCGGCGAGGGCGAAGACCATGCACGCGTACATCGCGCCCATGAGCACCATGGCGATCGCCAGGCCCCCGAAGCCGCCCTCGGCCAGGCCGAAGTTCCAGCCCGAGTAGTCACCGGAGACGACGTAGGCGACGCCGAGACCGGTCAGCAGCACCCAGCCGGCGCTGCCGCGGCGCAGTGCTCTGCGCTCCAGATAGTCGTCGCCCTCCGGGGCGGCGGGTGTGACGGTGGGTTCCTGGGGCATGGGCTGACTCCCGACGGGGCGGCGGTCACGGGATCGAGTGGGCTCCGACTCAATGGAATGGAGCCATACCTTTGCGGGCCGACGGGGGGATGGCAATACCCGTGCGTTAATCGCCCGTAAATCCTCACCCGGCGACGACACCGCCGCCCGGCTCAGCCGAGGAACCCCCGCAGCAGCGCCGCCGTGCCCCCGCAGTGCTCGCGCATGATCTCCCGCGCCTGGTCGGCCTCACCCTCGATCACCGCCTCCACCAGCGCGGTGTGCTGCCGCTGGGAGTGCTCCAGGTTGCGCACCAGCAGCGGGATGCAGTCGAGCAGGTCGTTGACTATCGCGCGGACGGCCGCGTACTGGGCGGTGAGCGTGGGGGAGCCGGACAGCTCGGCGATGGTGAGGTGCAGCAGCGTGTCCAGGCGGCGGTACTCCGCGAGCGGCGCGTCGTGCGTGCGCGCCAGGGCCTCGCGCAGCCGGTCCGCCTGCTTCTCCTCCAGCCCGTGCGCCGCGCACAGCCCGGCCGCGCCCACCTCCAGCACCTCCCGGAACCGCAGCACGTCCTCGATGTCGACCTCGGCCACCCGCCGCCGCAGCTCGTCCTCACCGACCGCGTCGGCGCGCGGCAGCACGAACGTCCCGCCGTACCGGCCGCGCCGCGACTCGACCAGTCCCTGGTCCTGGAGCACCTTCAGCACTTCGCGCAGCGTCACCCGGCTGATCCCCAGCCGCTCCGCCAGCTCCCGCTCGGCAGGCAGCCGCTCGCCCCCCGGCACCAGCCCCAGCCGTACGACCTGCAGGATCTGCTCCAGTGCCTCCTCGAAGCCGTTGCCCGCGCGCACCGGTCGCAGCACCGGCGTCAGCCCGTCCCGCACCTCGCCGCCCCCAGGTTCCTCCGGCATGTGGCCGTACCCCCTTCCCAAGCAATGGTTCTCGGCAATACCTTATGGCTCCCGGCGGATCCAGGCAGCGGATCCAAGGAGCCTAGGAGGCCTTCCCGTGGCAGACCGCACACCCCCGCTGAGCGTCGAGGAGCTGCACACCCTCGTCGCCGGCGGTGAGATCGACACTGTCGTCCTGGCCTTCCCCGACATGCAAGGGCGGCTCCAGGGCAAGCGGTTCGCCGCACGTTTCTTCCTCGACGAAGTCCTCCAGCACGGTACGGAGGGCTGCAACTACCTGCTCGCCGTCGACACCGAGATGAACACCGTCGACGGCTACGCCATGTCCTCCTGGGACCGCGGCTACGGCGACTTCGCCATGCACCCGGACCTCACCACCCTGCGCCGCGTCCCCTGGAACGCGGGCACGGCCATGCTCCACGCCGACCTCGCCTGGAGCGACGGCTCCCCGGTCGTCGCCGCGCCCCGCCAGATCCTGCGCCGCCAGCTGGAGCGCCTGGCCGAGCTCGGCTACACCGCCCAGGTCGGCACCGAGCTGGAGTTCATCGTCTTCAAGGACACCTACGAACAGGCCTGGGACGCCGGCTACAAGGGCCTGACCCCGGCCAACCAGTACAACATCGACTACTCCGTCCTCGGCACCGGCCGCATCGAGCCGCTGCTGCGCCGCATCCGCAACGAGATGGCCGGCGCCGGCCTCACCGTCGAGTCCGCCAAGGGCGAGTGCAACCCCGGCCAGCACGAGATCGCCTTCCGCTACGACGAGGCCCTGGTCACCTGCGACCAGCACTCCGTCTACAAGACCGGCGCCAAGGAGATCGCCGCCCAGGAGGGCATGTCGATCACCTTCATGGCCAAGTACAACGAGCGCGAGGGCAACTCCTGCCACATCCACCTCTCGCTCGCCGACGCCGACGGCACCAACGCCATGGCCGGCGACCTCGAAGGCGGCATGTCCGAGGTCATGCGGCACTTCCTCGCCGGACAGCTGGCGGCGCTGCGCGACTTCTCCCTCCTCTACGCCCCCAACATCAACTCCTACAAGCGCTTCCAGCCCGGCTCCTTCGCCCCGACCGCCGTCGCCTGGGGCCAGGACAACCGCACCTGCGCGCTGCGCGTGGTCGGCCACGGCCGCTCCCTGCGCTTCGAGAACCGCCTGCCCGGCGGCGACGTCAACCCCTACCTCGCCGTCGCCGGACTGGTCGCGGCCGGACTGCACGGCATCGAGCAGAAGCTGGAGCTGCCCGAGCCCTGCCCCGGCAACGCCTACGCCGCCGACCTCGACCACGTCCCCACCACCCTGCGCGAGGCCGCCGAGCTCTGGGAGAACAGCCCCGTCGCCCGGGCCGCCTTCGGCGACGAGGTCGTCGCGCACTACCGCAACATGGCGCGCGTCGAACTGGAAGCCTTCGACGCCGCGGTGACCGACTGGGAGCTGCGCCGCTCCTTCGAACGCATGTGAGGTCCTTCTTGTCTTCCGAGCACCTTCTGGAAGTACTGAACCCCGCGACCGAGGAGGTCGTCGCCGCCGTCGCCGGGGCGAGTCCGGCCGACGTCGACACGGCCGTCACCTGGGCCGCCAGGGCGCAGCGGACCTGGGCCGCCCTGGCCCCCGCGGACCGCGCCCGGCTGCTGCGCAACTTCGCGGCCACCGTCGACGAACACCTGGAAGAGCTGGCCCGCCTGGAGGTCCGGGAGGCGGGCCACCTCATCGGCAACGCCCGCTGGGAGGCCGGCAACGTCCGTGACCTGCTGGACTACGCGGCCGGGGGAGTGGAGCGGCTCACCGGCCGGCAGATCCCGGTACCGGGCGGCCTGAACGTCACGATCCTCGAACCGCTCGGCGTCGTGGGCGTGATCGCGCCCTGGAACTTCCCCATGCCGATCGCCGCCTGGGGCACCGCACCCGCCCTCGCGGCCGGCAACGCCGTCATTCTCAAGCCCGCCGAGACCACCCCGCTCACCGCGCTGCGCCTCGCCGAACTCGCCCTGGAGGCCGGGCTCCCGGAGCACCTCTTCCAGGTCCTGCCCGGACGCGGCGACATCACCGGCGACGCCCTGGTCCGGCACCCCGGAGTCGCCAAGATCGTCTTCACCGGCTCCACCCGGACCGGGACGCGCGTCGCGGCCCTCGGCGCCGAGCAGGTCAAGCCCGTCACCCTCGAACTCGGCGGCAAGAGCCCCAACATCGTCTTCGCCGACGCCGACCTCAAGACGGCCGTCGACCCCTTCTCCTTCCTCGACAACTCCGGCCAGGACTGCTGCGCCCGCACCCGTGTCCTGGTCCAGGAGTCCGTCTACGACGAGGTCCGCGACCATCTCGCCGAGGCGCTGGCCGCCGTGGTGGTGGGCGACCCGGCCGACGAGAAGACGCAGATGGGCCCGCTGATCTCCCGGCAGCAGCTCGACCGCGTCCGCGGCTTCGTACCGGACGGCGCCCCGGCCCTGCGCGGCAGCGCACCCGAGGGCCCGGGCTTCTGGTTCCCGCCCACTGTCCTGACCGGCGAGAGCCCCGACTCGGCGGCGGCCCGCGAGGAGATCTTCGGCCCGGTCGCCGTGCTCCTGCCCTTCACCGACGAGCAGGACGCGATCCGCCTCGCCAACGACACCCCCTACGGCCTCTCCGGCTCCATCTGGACCCGGGACGTCGGCCGTGCCCTGCGCGTCTCCCAGGCCGTCCGCGCCGGCAACCTGTCCGTCAACTCCCATGCCAGCGTCCGCTACTGGACCCCGTTCGGCGGCTACAAGCAGTCCGGCGTCGGGCGCGAGCTCGGCCCCGACGCCCTGGCCGCCTTCACCGAAACCAAGAACGTCTTCATCAGCACGGAGGGCCCCGCACAGTGACTGCCCAGGAGAACATCTGCCGCCGTCTGGTCGGCCGTACCGCCGTCGTCACCGGAGCCGGCAGCGGCATCGGCCTCGCCGCGGCCCGCCGTCTCGCCTCCGAGGGCGCGCACGTCGTCTGCGGTGACGTCGACGAGGCCCGCGGCAAGGCCGCCGCCGAGGAGACCGGCGGCACCTTCGTGAAGGTGGACGTCACCGACCCCGACGAGGTCGAGGCCCTCTTCAGGACCGCCTACGACACCTACGGCAGCGTCGACATCGCCTTCAACAACGCCGGCATCTCCCCGCCCGACGACGACTCCATCCTGGAGACCGGCCTGGAGGCCTGGAAGCGCGTGCAGGAGGTCAACCTCACCTCCGTCTACCTGTGCTGCAAGGCCGCCATTCCCTACATGCGGCGCCAGGGCCGGGGCTCGATCATCAACACGGCGTCCTTCGTCGCCAGGATGGGCGCGGCCACCTCGCAGATCTCGTACACGGCCTCCAAGGGCGGCGTCCTCGCCATGTCCCGGGAACTGGGCGTGCAGTTCGCCCGCGAGGGCATCCGCGTGAACGCCCTCTGCCCGGGCCCGGTGAACACCCCCCTCCTCCAGGAGCTGTTCGCCAAGGACCCGGAGCGGGCCGCGCGCCGCCTGGTGCACATCCCGCTCGGCCGGTTCGCCGAAGCCGAGGAGATCGCCGCCGCCGTCGCCTTCCTCGCCAGCGACGACTCCTCCTTCGTGAACGCCACCGACTTCCTGGTCGACGGCGGGATCGCGGGGGCGTACGTCACACCCGTCTGACCGCGTGACCACAGGGGCCGGTTCGCGCCCCACAGTGCCAAAAGGAGCACGCCGCCGCCTTCCACGGGCCGCATCACCGAGGGCATCCGGCCCTCGGGCGGAGCGGACACGGGCGGCGGCGCGGGCAGCAGCGTCGCCCCGGCGGACCGACGCCTCCACGGCCTCAGAGGAACGTGTGGCCCTCGCCGCGATACGTCGGCACCGTCTCGGTCACCGTGTCGCCCTCGATCAGGTGCAGCCGGTCGAACCGCTCGCACAGCTCACCGGCCTTCGCGTGCCGGAACCACACCTTGTCGCCGATCAGCAGATCGTCGGCGGGCGAGCCCAGCAGCGGCGTCTGCACCTCACCGGCGCCCTCCTGCGGGTCGTAGCGCAGCCCCTCGGGCAGATACGGCACCGGCGACCGGTCGGCTCCGGCCGCACCCGAGGCGGGATACCCACCGCCCAGGACCGTCACCACTCCCACGCCGGGCCGCCGCACGACGGGCTGCGCGAAGAGGGCCGACGGACGGGCACTGAACGACGTGTAGTTGTCGAACAGGCGCGGCACGTACAGGCCCGACCCGGCGGCGATCTCGGTCACCGCCTCCTCGGCCGCCGTGTGCTGCACCGAGCCGGTACCGCCGCCGTTGACGAACTCCAGTCCCGGCACGACGGCCCGCACCGCGCGCACCACCTCCGCACGCCGCTCGGCCAGTTCACGCCTGGCGGCGGCCTGCATCAACCGGACGGCGCGGGAGCGCAGCGGCCGTCCCGCCACCGCGTCACCCACACCGGCGACATGCCCCTCGTAGGCCATGATCCCCACGACCTCGAAGCCGGGCCGCCGGGTCACCGCCCGCGCCACCTCGGCGACCTCGGCGGGGGAGTGCAGCGGCGAACGCCGGGCCCCGACCCGCACCCGCCCGCCGAGCAGCTTCAACGAGGTGTCCAACTCCAGGCACACCCGCACCACTTCACGCCCGCCGGCCCGGGAGGCGTCGATCAGATCCAGCTGGGCGACGTCGTCCACCATGACGGTCACGGCGGCGGCGAGCTTGGGATCACCGGCCAGTTCGGCGTACCCGGCACGGTCGGCGGACGGGTAGGCGAGCAGCACGTCGCCGAACCCGGAGCGGGCCAGCCACAGCGACTCGGCCAGGGTGAACGACATGATCCCCGCGAAGCCGTCGCGGGCCAGGACGCGCTCCAGCAGCGCCCGGCAGCGCACGGACTTGCTGGCTACCCGGACGGGCTTGCCCCCGGCGCGGCGCACCAGGTCGGCGGCGTTGGCGTCGAAGGCTTCGAGGTCCACGATCGCGAGGGGGGCGTCGAGATGGGCGGTGGCCCGGTCGTAACGGGCCCGGTCGGAGGCGCGCGCAGTCATGAACGCAGCCTGCCAGACCGGATTACCGCAGGGTAGGGGGACGTTCCGGGCAGATGCCCCGCCGTTGTGGACTGGTTCCCGTTCGCCCAGGAACAAGCCGTAGAGTGACGCGCACGTACGGCGGATGACGCCGGCCGCGGATCCGCGCCGGGATGACGCTCCCTCCGTACGGGTAGGTGTGCCCGGGACGGCTGTGTGCCGGGCTCGGGCAGGACGACACCGGCCCGCGCGAGACGAGCGGCCCGGGCATGCGGAAACGGGGGGTGCATGAGCACGGAAGCGCAACGCGCCTCTTTCCCCCCGCGCCCCACGGCCCCACCCCGTCCGCCACACCCCCCGGCCACGCCGCAGGACCCGGCGGCGGATTCACCGCAGGACGGGTCGAAGGATTCGCGGAAGGGCGGCCGGGAGAGGCCGGCCACGTCCTCCGATCCCGCCACAGGACGGCAAGCCACCGCTCCCGGCAGCGGGGCGGGGCCGAAATCGTCCGACGGGGACCGCCCGCGCTTCCCGAGCCTCGGTGCCCCGGTCTTCGGTGCCAGCGCCCCCCAGCACACCGGTGCCGCCTCCCCGCCCCCGCCCCGCGCCTCCACGCGCTTCCCGGACAACCCGCCCGGCGTCGGCCGCGAGGCGCGCCCCGGATCCGGAGCACCTCAGCCCCCGTCGCGGCCGCGTCACCTCCCCACGCCGGACTCCTCGGGCAGGGCTGCGAGTTCGGACACCCAGGACGGGCTCTCGTCGCAGTCCTCGGGCAGGGCAGCGAGTTCGGACACCCAGGACGGGCTCTCGTCGCAGTCCTCGGGCAGGGCAGCGGGTGCGGGCACTCAGGACGGGCTCTCGTCGCAGTCCCCGGGCAGGGACGGGAACCCGCCGCGGCCCTCCGTCCGGGCAGTGAGTCCGGGAGCCCGGGACGGGAGCTCGCCGCGGTCCTCCGTCCGGGCGGCGACTTCCGGCACGCCGGACGGGGCCGTGCCGCCGTCCTCCGGCCGGCCCTTCCGTCTCTCCGCGCCCGGCCGTACCGACGCCGCGGCCGAGGCCGCTCCGGAGGCGACCGGCCGGCCGTTCCGCCTGCCCCCGCCCCGCCGTCCCGGCGCCCCCGGTGACCACGCGTCCGAGACGACCGCACGCCTGCGCCCCGTCCCCGCTGACCCGGCACCGGACGAACCCGCCGCACCGTTCGGCCGTCCTGCCGCGCACAGGACCACGGCGACCGGCCCCGGATCCGTGCACCCCACCACCCCGCCACGCCCCGCGCACGAGCCGCCGATACCGGCCGGAACCGGCACCGGCACCGGCCGCCCCGCGCACGAGCCGTCGGCACCGGCCGCAACCGGCACCGGTGCCGCCGTCGGCCGTCCCGTACACGAGTCGCCGATACCTGCCGGAAGCGGCATCGGCGCCGGGCGGGGCCTGCGGGTGCCCCCGCCGCCCACCCGGCGGCCCGCCCCCTCGGCGCCCCCGCCCCGCAACACCCCCGTCTCTCCCGACCCCGCGCTCTCCTGGAGCGCCACACGGCCCGTGGTGTCCTTCGGCGAACCCGAGGGCTACGACGGCGACGCACGGCCCCGCCCGCTCGGCCGGCGCGGAGCGTCCCGGGCCGCCGCGGCCGCCGCCTGCCTCGTGCTCGGGCTGGGGCTCATCTCGGGAGCCGTCACCGGCAGCTGGCTCGTCGGGGACTCCGGCGACGAGGGCTCACCCAGCACCTTCGCCGCGGCCCAGAACCTCTGGCACAGCGTCCCGGTCGACCAGCTGTTCCCGCCCACCGTGCAGGGCCGGGGCGCCGGCCCCGGCGGAGCGGACCGCACCTGGACCCGGATAGCCGTCGCCCCGGACAGCGGCTGCACGGACGCCTTCGACCCGCTGCTGCGCAAGGCGCTCGCCCCCGTCGGCTGCGAGCGCCTCCTGCGCGCCACCTACACCGACGCCACCAAGAGCTACGTGACCACCGTGGGCCTGCTCTTCACCACGGCGGACGCCCCGGGCATGACCGCCCTCGCGAACCGGTTCGGCAAGGAGCGCCTGGACCGCCGCAGCGACCTGATGCCCCTGCCGTACGCCGCGCAGGGCACGCCCGCCGCCGGCTTCGGCGCCCGGCAGCGCGCCTCCTGGACCGTCTCCGTGCTGACCGAGGCCCCCGTCGTCGTCTACGCCGTCTCCGGCTGGGCCGACGGCCGCACCGTCGACGACCCGCAGCCGGCGGGGGACGCCACGGAGGCCGACGCCACCACCCCAGCCGCCCAGGCCGGCCTCGGCAACGAGGCGCAGGGCCTCGCCGACCGCGTCGAACGCGACCTCCGCAAAGACGTCCGCGCGGCCTCGGAGCAGCCGTCGTGACCGCCGTGCACGCCCCGGCCGGAAGACACCCGCGCAAGCCGTCCCGCAGGGCCGCCGCCCTCGGCGCCCTGCTCACCGTCGGTCTCGTCCTGCTGCCCGCCGCCACCGCCCACGCCGACGGCATCCGCGCCCAGCAGTGGGCCCTGGAGGCCATGCACACCCAAGAGGCCTGGCAGACCACGAAGGGCCGGGGCATCACCGTCGCCGTCCTGGACACCGGTGTCGAGGCCGACCACCCCGACCTGGCCGGCAACGTCCTGCCCGGCAAGGACCTGGTCCGCTTCGGCGCCGAGCCCGGCGACCGCGCCTGGGCCCGGCACGGCACCGCCATGGCCGGGATCATCGCCGGCCACGGGCACGGCCCGGGCAACGCCGACGGCGTCATCGGCATCGCCCCCGAGGCGAAGATCCTCCCCGTCCGCGTGATCCTCGAGGACGGCGACCCCTCCCGGGCCAAGGCCCGCAGCACCCGCGGCAACGCCCTCGCCGAGGGCATCCGCTGGGCCGCCGACCACGGCGCCGACGTCATCAACCTCTCCCTCGGCGACGACTCCGCCTCCGCGCACCCCGAACCCGCCGAGGACCAGGCCATCCAGTACGCCCTGGGCAAGGGCGTGGTCGTCGTGGCCTCGGCGGGCAACGGCGGCGAGAAGGGCGACCACATCTCCTACCCGGCCGCCTACCCGGGCGTCATCGCCGCCACCGCCGTCGACCGCGCCGGAACCCGCGCTTCGTTCTCCACCCGCCGCTGGTACGCCACCGTCAGCGCCCCGGGCGTCGACGTCGTCATCGCCGACCCCGACCACAAGTACTACGAGGGCTGGGGCACCAGCGCCGCCGCGGCATTCGTCTCCGGCGCCGCCGCCCTGGTCAAGGCGGCCCACCCCGGCCTGACCCCGGCCCAGATCAAGTCCCTCCTGGAGGACACCGCCCGCAACGCCCCCACCGGCGGCCGGGACGACTCCCGGGGCTACGGGTTCGTCGACCCGGCGGCCGCGATCAAGGCGGCCGGCCGGCTCAAGCCAGAGGACCTGCAGTCCGCGTCCCACGGTGCGAAGTACTTCGGCAGCGGACCGGACGACGACGCCTCCGGCGACGCCACCGCCGCCTGGGCCGCCCCCCTCGCGGGCGGCGGTGGCGGCGTCCTGCTGGTCGCGGCGGTCGTCCTGTGGCGCAGCGGCCGCAGGAGCCGCGAGGACTTCTGAGGCGCTGCCGGGAGCACGGCGCCCGGCGGATAGGGTCGACGCGTGGTGAACAAGAACATCCCGGACTCCGGCTTCTCCGACGACGACGGCTCCGCCGACCCCCGGCTGAGCGCCGCACTCGCCGCCTGGGCGGAGGACCGCAGCGCGGTGGGTCCGGTCCTCGCCGCCCTCAAGGGCGCCCGGCTGCTCGTGCCCGTCGTGGCGGTCCTCGGCGAGGTCGAGGAGGACGAGAACGGGCTGCGCCGCGAGAAGACCAGCGACATGGCCGTGCCCACCCTCAAAGCCGGCGAGCGCACCGCGCTGCCCGCCTTCACCTCCACGGAGTCCCTCGCCCGCTGGGACCCCGGGGCCCGTCCCGTTGCCGTGCCGCTGCACCAGGCCCTGCAGGCCGCCGCGCACGAGAAGGCGGACACGATCGTGCTCGACCTGGCCGGACCGGTGCCCTTCGAGCTGGCCGGCCCGGCCCTGCTCGCCCTCGCCGAGGGCCGCGCGAGCACCGACCCGCTCGCCGACCCGGCCGTCGTCGGGGCCGTACGGGACGCCGTCGCCGCCGAGCCCGCCGTCGTGCGCGCCCACCTCGGCCCCGGACAGGCCGACGGCACCCTCGCCCTGGTCCTCGACCCGTCCGCGGTCCCGGCCGAAGCCGCCCGGGCGGTCGCCCGGCGGCTCTCGGCCGACGAAACACTGAGGGCCCGCCTGGTGCGCGGACTCGACCTGGCACTGCTGCCGGCCGAGGCGGCGCCACCGGGCGAGCCCCTTTTCGTGCGCTGAAGTACGCGCTGGGACGAGCCCTAGCCGTAGACCGGGCCCGTGTACTTCTCGCCCGGCCCCTGGCCCGGCTCGTCCGGCACGAGAGAGGCCTCGCGGAACGCCAGCTGCAGCGACTTCAGGCCGTCGCGCAGGGGAGCCGCGTGGAAGGAGCTGATCTCGGTCGCGGTGGCGTCCAGCAGACCGGCCAGGGCGTGCACCAGCTTGCGGGCCTCGTCCAGGTCCTTGTGCTTCTCGCCCTCCTCGGTCAGACCGAGCTTCACGGCGGCGGCGCTCATCAGGTTGACGGCGACCGTCACGATCACCTCGACCGCGGGGACCTCGGCGATGTCACGGGCCATGGCGTCGAAGTCGGGGGACTCAGGAGGGGTCTCACTCATGCCCCACACGATAGGCGCAGTGCGCGGCCGGCTCCCACGTGACCCCGGCACGCACCGATTGGCCGTTCCTGGCCACGGCTGGTAATCTCGTGTAACGACCGGTCGGACACGTGTGCCTCACAGCCCGCGAGACCGACCCACAAGTGGAGGCTTTCGAACTCCCACCCGATCACCCTCAGGGCGGCGGGTCACCGGTCAGGCGGTCCCGTCCCAGTGGCGGCGATCCGTCCGAAAGCGCGCCCCGCGGCCCCCCGCGGCGGTGCTCCGGTAGTTCGAGGAGCCCCGCCTGGGATCGTCCGGGGCATTTTTATTGCTTCGGCGCGGTTAGGTCTATCGATACAAGACGTTACGCGGCCGTCCGCCAGACCGTCGCGTGGTGCTACCGAGGAGGATCCATCAGCGCCGAGCCCCGCATCAACGACCGGATTCGCGTTCCCGAGGTGCGACTTGTCGGTCCCAGTGGCGAGCAGGTGGGCATCGTCCCCCTGGCCAAGGCACTGGAGCTTGCGCAGGAGTACGACCTGGACCTGGTCGAGGTCGCGGCGAACGCCCGTCCGCCCGTGTGCAAGCTCATGGACTACGGGAAGTTCAAGTACGAGTCGGCCATGAAGGCCCGTGAGGCGCGCAAGAACCAGGCGCACACGGTCATCAAGGAGATGAAGCTCCGGCCGAAGATCGACCCGCACGACTATGACACCAAGAAGGGTCACGTCGTCCGGTTCCTCAAGCAGGGCGACAAGGTCAAGATCACGATCATGTTCCGTGGTCGCGAGCAGTCCCGTCCCGAGCTGGGCTACCGACTGCTGCAGCGTCTCGCGGAGGACGTCCAGGACCTCGGTTTCGTCGAGTCGAACCCGAAGCAGGACGGCCGGAACATGATCATGGTTCTCGGTCCGCACAAGAAGAAGACCGAGGCGATGGCCGAGGCGCGCCAGGCGCAGGAAGCCCGCAAGGCGGAAGCGAAGGCCAACCCCGGCAAGTCGCAGAACGCCGCGGAGAACGAGGCGCCGGCTGAAGAGCCCGCCGAGGAGCCCGCCGAGGCGTGACTCCCGGGACGCCAGTCCCAGGAAGCAACCGATACAAGACGACGCTCCACCTGTGCCCGGTTTCACGACCGGGCACCGGAGCGCCACCGACGAGGAGAGTACGGCGCTATGCCGAAGAACAAGTCGCACAGCGGTGCCAGCAAGCGCTTCAAGATCACCGGCTCCGGCAAGGTGCTGCGCGAGCGCGCCGGCAAGCGCCACCTGCTCGAGCACAAGTCGTCCCGTGTGACGCGTCGCCTCACCGGCAACGCCGAGATGGCCCCGGGCGACGCCGCGAAGATCAAGAAGCTTCTCGGCAAGTGACGTCCGGGCGCGTGAGCGCCGGACGTACGTCAGACCGGGACCCAATCGATTTCGGGTCGTGTGAGCACCCCCACGACCCCGCTACAAGGAGTTAACAAGTGGCACGCGTCAAGCGGGCAGTCAACGCCCACAAGAAGCGCCGGGCGATCCTCGAGCAGGCTTCCGGCTACCGCGGTCAGCGCTCGCGCCTGTACCGCAAGGCCAAGGAGCAGGTCACCCACTCGCTGGTCTACAACTACAACGACCGCAAGAAGCGCAAGGGCGACTTCCGTCAGCTGTGGATCCAGCGCATCAACGCCGCTGCCCGCGCCAACGGCATGACCTACAACCGCTTCATCCAGGGTCTGAAGGCCGCCAACGTCGAGGTCGACCGCAAGATCCTGGCCGAGCTGGCCGTCAACGACGCCGGTGCGTTCGCCGCCCTCGTCGAGGTCGCCCAGAAGGCGCTGCCGAGCGACGTGAACGCGCCGAAGGCTGCGTGACGCCGGCTCCGAGCCGATGTGACTGAAGGACCCGCAGGCCTGATGGTCTGCGGGTCCTGCTGTGCAGCTACCGAGAAAGCGAACCGGATGCCTCCCGCCACCCCCGAGCTCATCTCCCCCCGCTCTCCCCGCGTCCTGGCCGCGCGGCGGCTGGCCAAGCGGAACTTCCGGGGGAAGGACCGGCTGTTCCTCGCGGAGGGGCCGCAGGCCGTGCGGGAAGCCGCCGGGCACCGGGCCGGGGACGCGGCGACACTCGTGGAGCTGTTCGCCACGACGGAGGCCGCCGAGCGCTACGCCGACATCGTGGGAGCGGCCCGGGACGCCGGAGCCCGGGTGCACCTCGCCGCCGAGCAGGTCATCGCCGACATCTCCACCACCGTCACCCCGCAGGGGCTCGTCGGTGTCTGCCGGTTCCTGGACACGCCCTTCGAGGAGGTCCTCGCGGCCCGGCCGCGGCTCGTCGCCCTGCTCGCCAACGTCCGCGACCCCGGCAACGCCGGGACCGTGCTGCGCTGCGCCGACGCCGCCGGGGCCGAGGCCGTCGTCCTGACCGACGCCTCCGTCGACGTGTACAACCCCAAGGCCGTCCGCGCCTCCGTCGGCTCCCTGTTCCACCTGCCGGTCGCCGTCGGTGTGCCCGTGGAGCAGGCCGTCGGCGCGCTGCGGGACGCCGGTGTCCGGGTCCTGGCCGCCGACGGGGCGGGCGACCGCGATCTCGACGAGGAGCTCGACAAGGGCACCATGGGCGGGCCCACCGCCTGGGTCTTCGGCAACGAGGCCTGGGGTCTGCCGGAGGAAACCCGTGCCCTCACGGACGCCGTCGTGCGCGTTCCGATCCACGGGAAGGCCGAGAGCCTGAACCTCGCCACCGCCGCCGCCGTATGTCTCTATGCGTCGGCGCGTGCACAGCGCGCCTCCGGAGGGTGCCGCTCCGTCACCGGGAACTAGTAGGGTGACCAGCTCAGGGACCCCTCTGCGAGCCTTGGAGGTGGGGTACGGGGATGACCGTCGGCACGAGCAGCGCACCGGGAGCCCAGGACGCCGGGAGCCCGCCCGCCGCGTCCCGGCCATCCGGTGACCACGCCGGCCTCGGCATCGACCCCGACCAGCTGCCCGACGGGCTCGTCGTAGCCGACGAGCAGGGCCGTGTCATCTGCTTCAACACGGCAGCCGAGCGCATCACCGCCGTCCGCGCCCGGGACGCCCTCGGGCAGCGTCTGGAGAAGGCCCTGCCGTTAGAGGACCTGGAGGGACGGCGCTGGTGGCAGCTGACCGACCCGTACGGCGGCCTCGCCATCCGCGTTGGACAGCCCGAGCGCAATCTGCTCCTGCCCGGCGGCCGCGAGGTGCTGGTCTCCGCGCGCTACGTACGCACCCGCCCGACCGGACCCGTCCGGCGCCTGGTCGTCACCCTGCGCGACACCGAGGCCCGCCGGCGCACCGAGCGCAGCCACGCCGAGCTGATCGCCACCGTCGCCCACGAACTGCGCTCCCCCCTCACCTCGGTCAAGGGCTTCACCGCCACGCTGCTCGCCAAGTGGGAACGCTTCACCGACGACCAGAAACGGCTGATGCTGGAGACCGTCGACGCCGACGCCGACCGGGTCACCCGGCTCATCGCCGAGCTGCTCGACATCTCCCGGATCGACTCCGGCCGCCTGGAGGTGCGCCGCCAGCCCGTCGACATCGGCGCCGCCGTCGGCCGGCACATCCAGGCCTACGTCGCCTCCGGACAGCCCGCCGGCCGGTTCCTGCTGCGCGTCCAGCAGCCGCTGCCCGACCTGTGGGCCGACCCCGACAAGATCGACCAGGTGCTCAGCAACCTCCTGGAAAATGCCGTGCGGCACGGCGAGGGAACTGTCACGATCGACGTCACGGCCACGGCGTCCCTCCGCGAGGGCGAGTACGCCGAGAACGCAGCTACGTCGGTCACGGTGAGCGACGAGGGGCCCGGTATCCCGGAGGAGTCCATGAACCGCGTCTTCACCCGCTTCTGGCGGGGCAGCAAGCGCGGCGGGACGGGCCTCGGGCTCTACATCGTCAAGGGCATCGTCGAAGCCCACGGCGGCACCATCACGGTCGGCCGCGCCCCCGGCGCCGGCGCCGAGTTCCGATTTACGTTGCCCGTGAGCGCTCCGGCCTATCTCGCCTGAGCCCGCGGGCGCATTCCTGTACCTGAGGAACCCCTCTGGGACCGGGCGTCCTGGAGGGACCCTCCACCCCGTTAGACTCGGCCATTGGCACCTTTGTGTCCCTTCAGGCGGCCGTCCGAGTCCGAGACGGGGACCTCCAGCCAGCCAATCGGAAGCACGGGAAGAGATGTCGGCACCGAATAAGTCGTACGACCCTGTCGAGGTCGAGACGTTGAAACCGGAAGAGATCGAGCGCATGCGGGACGAGGCGCTCGCCGCCTTCGCCGCCGCGGACTCCCTCGACGCGCTCCACGAGGCCAAGGTCGCCCAGACCGGCCCCACCTCCCCGCTGGCCCTCGCCAACCGCGAGATCGGCGCCCTGCCCCCGCACGCCAAGGCCGAGGCCGGCAAGCGCGTCGGCCAGGCCCGTGGTGCCGTGAACAAGGCCCTCGCCGCCCGCCAGGTGGAGCTCGAGGCCGAGCGGGACGCGCGCGTGCTCGTCGAGGAGGCGGTGGACGTCACGCTGCCCTACGACCGCGTACCGTCCGGCGCCCGGCACCCGCTCACCACCATGATGGAGCGCGTCGCGGACGTCTTCGTGGCCATGGGCTACGAGGTCGCCGAGGGGCCGGAGGCCGAGGCGGAGTGGTTCAACTTCGACGCCCTGAACTTCCTGCCCGACCACCCGGCCCGGCAGATGCAGGACACCTTCTTCGTCCAGGGCCCCGAGGGCACCGACGAGTCCGGGTCCGGGGTCGTGCTGCGCACGCACACCTCCCCGGTGCAGGCCCGCGCGCTGCTCGACCGTGAGCTGCCGGTCTACATCGTCTGCCCCGGCCGGGTGTTCCGCACCGACGAGCTGGACGCCACGCACACGCCCGTCTTCCACCAGATCGAGCTGCTGGCGGTCGACGAGGGCCTGACGATGGCCGACCTCAAGGGCACCCTGGACCACATGGTCCAGGCCCTGTTCGGCGCGGACATGAAGACCAGGCTGCGGCCGAACTTCTTCCCGTTCACCGAGCCGAGCGCCGAGATGGACATGCTCTGCTACGTCTGCAAGGGCGAGTCCATCGGCAACCCCGACCGTCCCTGCCGCACCTGCTCCTCCGAAGGCTGGATCGAGCTCGGCGGCTGCGGCATGGTCAACCCGCGGGTGCTCACCGCCTGCGGCGTCGACCCCGAGAAGTACAGCGGGTTCGCCTTCGGGTTCGGCATCGAGCGGATGCTGATGTTCCGCCACAACGTCGAGGACATGCGAGACATGGTCGAGGGTGACGTCCGGTTCACCCGGCCGTTCGGGATGGAGATCTGATGCGGGTCCCGCTTTCTTGGCTGCGGGAGTACGTCGACCTGCCGGAGACGGAGACCGGTCGTGACGTGCAGGCCAAGCTCATTTCGGCCGGTCTGGAGGTCGAGACCGTCGAGCAGCTCGGCGCCGACCTCAAGGGTCCGCTGGTCGTCGGCCAGGTGGCGACGATCGAGGAGCTGACGGACTTCAAGAAGCCGATCCGCTTCTGCACCGTCGACGTCGGCCAGGCCAACGGCACGGGTGAGCCGCAGGAGATCATCTGCGGCGCCCGCAACTTCGCCGTGGGCGACAAGGTCGTCGTGGCCCTGCCCGGCGCCGTCCTGCCCGGCGACTTCCAGATCGCCGAGCGCAAGACCTACGGCCGGATGTCGCGCGGCATGATCTGCTCCAGCGACGAGCTGAACATGGGCGACGACGGCACCAAGGGCATCATCGTCCTGCCGCCGGAGACCGAGATCGGCAAGGACGCCGTCGAACTGCTGGAACTGGTCGACGAGGTCCTCGACATCGCGGTCACGCCCGACCGCGGCTACTGCCTGTCGCTGCGCGGCGTGGCCCGTGAGACGGCCACCGCCTACGGCCTGCCGCTGCGCGACCCGGCGCTGATCGACGTGCCCGCCCCGAACGCCTACGGCTACCCGGTGCAGATCACGGACCCCACCGGCTGCGACCGCTTCACCGCCCGCACGGTGACCGGCCTCAGCGCCGAGGCCCGCTCCCCGATCTGGCTCCGGCGCCGGCTGCAGAAGGTCGGCATGCGCCCGATCTCCCTCGCCGTCGACGTCACGAACTACGTGATGATGGAGCTCGGCCAGCCGCTGCACGCCTACGACCGCGGTCTGGTCCAGGGCACCATCGGGGTGCGCCGGGCCGAGGCGGGCGAGAAGCTCACCACCCTCGACGGCACCGAGCGCACGCTGGACGCCGAGGACCTGGTCATCACCGACGACCGCGGCCCGATCGGGCTCGCCGGTGTCATGGGCGGCGCCGACACGGAGATCGCCGACCACGACGACGTCGAGAACGCCACGGCGGACGTCGTCATCGAGGCGGCGCACTTCGACGCGGTCACCATCGCGCGTACGGCCCGCCGCCACAAGCTGTCCTCCGAGGCGTCCCGGCGCTTCGAGCGCGGCGTCGACCCGCAGGCCGCGGCGGCCGCCGCGCAGCGCACCGTCGACCTGCTGGTCCTGCTCGCGGGCGGCACCGCCGAGGCCGGCGTCACCGAGGTCCTCGCCCCGTCCGCGCCGCGCACCATCACCGTCCCGGCCGACCATCCGGACAAGGTCGCGGGCGTCGCCTACGGCCGCGAGACCGTCGTGCGCCGCCTCCAGGAGGTCGGCTGCGACGTGGTCGGGCAGGACGAGCTGATCGTCACCGTCCCGTCCTGGCGGCCCGACCTCACCGACCCGAACGACCTCGCCGAAGAGGTCATCCGGCTGGAGGGCTACGAGAACCTGCCCTCCACGCTGCCCAAGCCGCCGGCCGGCCTCGGCCTGACGGACCGGCAGCGGCTGCACCGCCGCGTCGGCCGCGCCCTGGCCGGTGCCGGCTACGTCGAGGCGCTGAACTACCCGTTCATCGGTGAGCAGGTCTTCGACCAGCTCGGCCTGGAGAGGGACGACCCGGCCCGCCGCGTCGTGAAGCTCAGCAACCCGCTGAGCGACGAGGAGCCCGCGCTGCGCACCTCGCTGCTGCCGGGGCTGCTCGCCGCCCTGCGCCGCAACGACGGCCGGGGCTCGCACGACCTCGCGCTGTTCGAGACCGGCCTGGTCTTCCTGCCGCGTGAGGAGCAGCGGATCGCGGCCGTACTGCCCGTCGAGGGCCGCCCGACCGACGAGGAGCTCGCCGAGCTGAACGCGGCGCTGCCCGAGCAGCCGCGGCACGTGGCCGTGGTCCTCGCCGGTGCGCGCGAGCAGGCCGGCTGGTGGGGCAAGGGCCGCCCGGCCGACTGGGCCGACGCGGTCGAGGCCGCACGGTCCGTCGCCCGTGAGGCCGGCGCCGAGCTCGTCATCCGCAAGGGCCAGTACGGCCCGTGGCACCCGGGGCGGTGCGCCGAACTGGCGGTCACCGCGGACGGGGCCGAGCGGATCGTGGGGCACGCGGGCGAGCTGCACCCGCGGGTCGTGAAGGCGCTCGGTCTTCCGGCGCGCACCTGCGCGATGGAGATCGACCTGGACGCGGTGGAGACCGCCGGTGACGCCACGGCCGCGGCGCCCCGGATCTCCACGTTCCCCGTCGCCACGCAGGACGTCGCCCTCGTCGTCGACGCGTTCGTGCCGGCCGTGGACGTCGAGGCGGCGCTGCGGGACGGTGCCGGGGAACTGCTGGAGTCCATCCGGCTGTTCGACGTGTACGAGAACGCCGAGCAGCTGGGCGAGGGGCGGAAGTCGCTGGCGTACGCGCTGCGGTTCCGCGCCCCCGACCGGACGCTGACCGTGGACGAGGCTTCCGCTGCCCGGGACGCGGCGGTCGCCCTCGCGGGTGAGCGGGTGGGTGCGGAGCTGCGGAGCTGAGTGCCCAAGGGGCGGGTCACCTCACTCGTTTGAGTGGTAAAGGCGGGTGATCTCCCCCATTCCCGGCGTGCTGTCGACAGAATCGGACCGGCCTTCTTGGGCCGGTCCGATTCTGTGCGTCAGGGCCTATTGGGGGGCCATCGGCATGATCCGCGTCAGGGGCCGGGTACGCAGCCTCGGCCTTCCCATCGTGTGGGGCGCGGCGGCCGTCGCGTACAAGCTGGCCTGTCCGCTCGCCCAGGAGACCGGTCTCCAGGCGCGCATCGTCTCCAGTGCGGTCTTCTTCGCGGTGGGGACCGGGCTGATCCTTCAGGTACGGCACGCGCTGATGCGTGAGCTGCGGCAGATGCGCCGGGTCGCCGGTGCAGCGCAGCGCGCGCTGCTGCGGCCGTTGCCCTCACGGGTCGAGGGGCTGGACGTGGCGGCCGTCCAGGTGTCGGCGGAGCGTGGCGCCGCGGTCGGGGGCGACCTGTACGAGGTCGTCGCCACCGAGCACGGCGTCCGGGCCGTGATGGGTGACGTGCGCGGGCACGGGATCGGCGCGTTCGGGACCGTCGCCGCCGTGCTCGGCTGTTTCCGCGAGGCGGCCCACGACGAGGCGGACCTCGGCGGGGTGCTGCGCCGGCTGGAACGGGCCCTGGACCGTCACTTGCGCCAGGAGCATCCCGCGAGCGCCGCCGAGGAGTTCGTGACGCTGCTGCTCGTGGAGATCCGGCCCGACGGGGAGATGCTCGCCCTGAACTGCGGGCACCCGTGGCCGTACCGGCTGAGCGGTGGCCGGGTGGAGCAACTGGCCCCATGTGACCCGCACCCGCCCCTGGGCCTGTTCCCCCTCCCGACTGCTCTGCCGACGCTGCACCTTGGCTGTCTGGAACCCGACGACACCCTGTTCCTCTACACGGACGGAGCCCAGGACGCACGGGACGCGCGTGGCCGGTTCTTCCCCCTGGCGACTGTTCTGGAAGACGCGGTACGGGATGAGCCGGACTCATCGCCTACGGTCCTCGGCAGGGTTTCCACCGCCCTCCGGCACCACACACGGGGCGAACCGGCGGACGACATCGCCCTGCTGATCCTCACTAACGGCCGGCACATGTCCCTCAGGGGCGCGGGGAACTGCGCGAACAACCACGACGCGCCCGCAGTCGACGGCACACAGCTGACACAACGGCGATGACTCGCCCGGCCCGGCCGGCGGAGCCGTCCGCCCCGCCACGGAGTGTCGGGCAGGCAGCCGGGCGGACGGCGGTAGCGAGCCGCCGCACTGTACGAGGGGGAGCCGGCGGCCCGGCCGGCCTCTTTCGAGGGAGTTCAGTCAACCGGCCGGCGACTCTGAGCGACAGTGCGCGCACCCTGCGGATTCGAGCACTCCGTTCACACCCCGTGTGAAGGCGGAACCACTACTCTGTCGGCACCGAGCCACCGGGGGGCCCACATGCAGCCCAACACTCTGCTCGACGCGATCCTGGACGAGGCCGGGATCTCGCACGCGGGGCTGGCCGCACACGTCAATCAGGCAGGGCGGGCCCGTGGCCTGTCCCTGAGGTACGAACACACCGCCGTCGCCCGGTGGCTGAAGGGGCAGCGCCCCCGGGGCCAAGTGCCCGATCTGATCTGCGAGGTGCTCGCCGCCCGGCTGCAACGGCACGTCACCCTCGACGACATCGGCCTCGGCGTGCCCGGCGAACCGTCCGCCCCGCACACCGGCACGCTGTCCGGGTTCGTCGAGCGGGCCACCGCCCTGTGGCGCTGCGACCAGCAGCAGCGCCCGCACATCCTGGGCGCGCCCGCCCTCACCGGCACGCCCGCGGTGATGCCGGTGTGGGAGTGGGAGAACCCGCCCGAGGACGTGGACGTCTCGCGGGGCGGCAGACACCGGGTCACCGCGGGCGACCTGGAGATGCTGCGGGCCGCCCGTACGCACTACGAGCAGATGTACCGCAAGGCCGGGGGCATCGCCACCCGGGCCCGGATCGTCGGCTTCCTCAACGCCGAGGCCGCCCCGCTGCTGCGCGGCAGTTACACCGACGAGACCGGCCGCCAACTGCACCGGGCCACCGGCGGGCTGGTGGCGGTCGCCGGCATCTGCGCCTACGACTCCGACGCGCACGGGCTGGCCCAGCGCTACTTCCACCAGGCGCTGCGGCTGGCGAAGGCCAGCGGTGACCGGGGGCTCGGGGCGTACGTCATAGCGCTGCTGGTCAACCAGTCGCTGTTCATGCGGGAGTACCGGCAGGCCGTCGCCTTCGCGGAGGCCGCGCTGCGGGCCGCCGGCAAGCACATCACCCCGGCGCTCGCCTCCGACCTGTACGCGATGCAGGCCAAGGCGTACGCACACCTCGGCGACGGCACGAGCGCCCTGTCCCGCATCCGGCGGGCCGAGCAGGCGGCCGAGCGCATCCGGCGCGGCCACGAGCCGGACGAGACCGGCTATGTCCAGCCCGGACTCGTGAACGTCCAGGTCGCGGAGGCGCTGCTGAGCCTGGGCGAGATCGCGGCCGCCGGGGAGCATGCCGCGGCAGCCGTCGGCAACCCGGCGCACGACCGCGGCCGGGTGCACCGGTTGGCCATGCTCAGCACCATCGAGCTGCGGCAGGGCAACGCCGACAAGGCGGTGGCCATCGCCGTGCAGATGGCGGAGCAGGCCCGGGGCATGGAGTCCCAGCGGCTGCGTGACCGGCTGCGCGCGGTGCGGGAGCACCTGGTGCGCAGTGGCTGCGCGGGCACCGCCGAAGCCGCCGAACTCATCGACGGAGCACTGCGCGTACCGTTGTAGATCCGGGCCCCGGTGCCCGGATCGCTCCGAGGCGCTTCCCGTGCGCCTGCTACCCGTCCGTCCCTGCTGCGATATTGCCCCTTACTCGACGGAAGGTGGCAGAACCGTGCAGTGGACGAAACACAACGAGCAAACTGTGTACTCAAACCGCTGGTTCAGCGTCAATCTCGCGGATGTCGAACTGCCGAACGGCAGGCATCTGGACCACTTCCTCATACGACTGCGGCCCGTTGCGGTGGCCACGGTCGTGAACGAGGCGAACGAGGTGCTGCTGCTCTGGCGGCACCGCTTCATCACCGACAGCTGGGGGTGGGAACTCGCGGCAGGAGTGGTCGAGGACGGTGAGGACATCGCCCGTGCGGCCGCCAGGGAACTGGAGGAGGAGACCGGCTGGCGGCCGGGGCCCCTGCACCACCTCATGAGCGTGGAGCCGTCCAACGGGCTCACCGACGCCCGGCACCATGTGTACTGGGCCGACGAGGGCGAGTACGTCGGGCACCCCGTGGACGACTTCGAGTCGGACCGCCGGGAATGGGTGTCCCTCAAGCTCGTCCCCGACATGGTCGCCCGGGGCGAGGTCCCGGCCGCCAACATGGCGGCCGCGTTACTCCTGCTGCACCATCTCAGGCTCGGTCAGGACACGCTGCCCTGATCAAGTGCCTGTTGCGGCTAGCGTCCCAGTGCCTGCCAGATCGTCACGACGAGGGCACCCACGGCGGTGAGGGCGGCTACCGCGGGCAGCGGCCAGCGCGCGTGTTCCAGCGAGTTGATCCGGGTGTTGAGCTCGTCGAGTTCCTTGGCGGTCTCCTCGGTGCGGTGGCTGAGCAGAGCCAGTCCGCCCTCGACGCGGGCGTAGGCCACATCGAGGCGGCGCCGTAACTCTGCGAGTTCTCCATGGACGACGGGATGCTCGGGCTCGGCGGTCACGAGTCCGCTCCTTTCCGTAGTCGTTTCACATCCCTTGCATGCGCATGAGGAGTCAACTCGCCTGGTGGGCGCCTGGGGAGAGTGTGCGTAGGGCATATGCGAGCCCGCCGCGCACACGGTGTGTGAATGCAGCGGGCCCGGCACCAACTCCGGTGCCGGGCCCGCTGTATGGCCGAAATCTGACCGTCCGTAATCGGCCGCGGGGGCGCGCCGCGCGGCGAAGTGGATCGGATCAGGCGTACGTGTAGAAGCCCGAGCCCGTCTTGCGGCCCAGCCGGCCCGCGTCGACCATGCGCTGCAGGAGCGGGGGAGCGGCGTACAGGGGCTCCTTGAACTCCTCGTACATGGACTGCGCGACCGAGGCGACCGTGTCGAGGCCGATCAGGTCGGACAGCTTCAGGGGGCCCATCGGGTGGGCGCAGCCCATCTCCATGCCGTTGTCGATGTCCTCGCGGCTGGCGATGCCCGTCTCGAACATCCGGATCGCGGAGAGCAGGTACGGGATCAGCAGTGCGTTGACCACGAAGCCGGAGCGGTCCTGCGCACGGATCGCGTGCTTGCCGAGCAGCTTCTCGGTGAACATCTGGGCGCGGCTGATCGTGCCCTCGGACGTGGTGAGCGCCGGGATCAGCTCGACGAGCTTCTGCACCGGGGCCGGGTTGAAGAAGTGGATGCCGATGACCTGGTCGGGGCGCGAGGTCGCGACCGCCAGCTTCACCAGCGGGATCGAGGAGGTGTTGGAGGCCAGGATCGCGTCCGGCCGGGTCACGACCTGGTCGAGCACCTGGAAGATCTCGGTCTTGACCTGCTCGTTCTCGACGACGGCCTCGATCACCAGATCACGGTCGGCGAACTCGCCGAGGTCCGTGGTGAAGCTCAGGCGGGCCAGCGTGGCCTCCTGCTCCTCCTCGGTGATCTTGCCGCGCTCGGCTGCCTTGGCCAGGGAGGTGAACAGCCGGGTGCGGCCGATCTCCAGGGCCTCGCCGGTGGTCTCGGCGACCATGACGTCCAGGCCGGCCCGGGCGCACACCTCGGCGATGCCAGCGCCCATCTGCCCGCAGCCCACGACTCCGACGCGTGCAATGTCTCCCGCTGGGGTGTCCGTCACATCGTCCCTTTCGCTGCTGATCTACGTCCGGGCAGACCGGCCGGGTCCCGGCGCCTGCTCCGTTCGTGCACGTTACTCCGAAGTATTGATGATCGATCGTGGGGGGCGGGTCCGCATCGGGCATGCTGGCCCCGGAGCGATCCGCGACGAGGCGGATCAGCGGCTTTTGGGAGCATGCGGATGGGACGAGTCTCACGCAGGGCGCTGGCGGTCGCGGCGCTGTCGGCTTTCACGATGATGCCTCAGGCGTCGGCCGCGGGCCGGCGCCGGGGCGGGGCGCCGGACCCCGAGATGCGGGGCGTCTGGATCGCGTCCGTGGCCAACCGGGACTGGCCGTCCAAGTCGGGGCTGACCGCCTCGCAGCAGCGCGCCGAACTGCTCACCCATCTCGACACGGCGGTCCGCAACCGGCTCAACACCGTGTTCTTCCAGGTCCGGCCCACGGCGGACGCCCTGTGGCCCTCACCGTACGAGCCGTGGTCGCAGTACCTCACCGGCACCCAGGGCAAGGACCCCGGGTGGGATCCGCTGGGCACGGCCGTCAAGGAGGCGCATGCCCGGGGTCTTCGGCTGCACGCGTGGTTCAACCCGTACCGGATCGCCACCCACGCCGACCCGGCCCGGCTCGCCGCCTCCCACCCGGCGCGCAAGAACCCGGACTGGGTGGTGACCTACGGCGGGAAACTCTTCTACAACCCTGGGCTGCCCGAGGTCCGTGCCTTCGTGGAGGACGCGATGCTCCACGCGGTGGCGAAGTACCCGGTGGACGGCGTCCACTTCGACGACTACTTCTACCCCTACCCCGTCGCTGGGCAGACCTTCGACGACGACGACGCCTACGACGAACACGGTGACGGCTTCCCGGACCGGGCCGCCTGGCGGCGGGACAACATCGACCGGCTGGTGCGTGAGACCGCGGACCGGGTGAAGGAGGTGCGGCCGAGCGCCCACTTCGGCATCAGCCCGTTCGGCGTGTGGCGCAACGCCGGGACCGACCCGCTCGGCTCGGACACGACGGCGGGTGTGGAGACGTACGACGATCTGCACGCGGACACCCGTAAGTGGGTGCGCGAGGGCTGGATCGACTACATCGTCCCGCAGCTGTACTGGAACATCGGCTTCGCCGCCGCCGACTACGCGAAGCTGGTGGCCTGGTGGGCGAAGGTCGCGCGCGACAGCCCGACGCAGCTGTACGTGGGGGAGGCGCTGTACAAGGCCGGCGACCCGGCGCAGCCCGCGGCGTGGCAGGAGACGGCCGAGCTGTCCCGGCATCTGACACTGGCCGGGAAGTACGCGCAGGTGCGCGGGCACGTCTATTTCGCCGCCCGGGACGTGGCTGCCGACCGGATCGGGGCCATGGCTCGGGTGGTCGCCGACCACTACGGGCAGCCCGCGTCGCCTCCCCGCTGACCCGCGTCCCGCCGAGTTGCCGCAGGCGCACGCCGCGCTGACCCGCGTCCCGCCGGGTTGCCGCAGGCGCACGCCCCGCTGACCCGCGTCCCGCCGAGTTGCCGCAGGGGCACCCCGCGCTGACCCGCGTCCCGCCGGGTTGCCACAGCGGTGGGGCTCGCTGCGCCGAGTCGTCTCGCGCTGTGCCCGGTGGCGGCTCGGCCCGCGCCGGGACACCGCCCCTGCGGACGGCCCGCGTCGCACCCGCGCCCGGTCAGGGCCCGGTCATGGTCTCCCTGTGCCTGATCTCCGTGTCGGGTCCCGGGGAGCACACGCCCTCGTGCCCGTCCTCGAACCGGACGCGGTACGGGGGGTTGCCCTCCTGGCCGAGCACTTCGACGATCTCGCCGATCTTGTCGTGCTGACCGACCACCCTGCCGTGCTGGACAAGCTGGTCGCCCACGGTTGCGCGCATCTGGGGCCTCCTCACGATGTGCGGAGCAGCGGTCCGTGGCCTTGAGTCTACGGTGGGGTGCGCCCGTCGGCAGTGGCCGTGCACGCTCCCCGCTCAGCCCCGTGATCGCTGTGTGACGGCGATGCAGACCAGCACCGCCGCGGCCGTCAGCGGGGCGGCGACCGTGAGGTGTTCGCCCAGCAGCAGCACCGACCACACCAGTGTGAGCAGCGGCTGGGCGAGCTGCAACTGGCTGGCCTTGGGGATGCCGATGGCCGCCATGCCGCGGTACCAGACGACCAGCCCGACGAACTGCGACCCCGCCGCGACCCACAGCAGACCGGTGACGCTGTGCGCGCTCAGCTGCACGGGTTCGTGCGCCAGGGCGATCGAGGCGACCGGCACGGTCAGCGGCAGGCAGAGCACCAGCGCCCAGCCGATCACCTGCCAGCCCGGCATGACCCGGGCCAGCCGGCCGCCCTCGGTGTAGCCGGCCGCGCAGACCAGCAGTGCGGCGAACAGGTACAGGTCGGCGGTGGTCAGGGCGCCGCCGCTCTGCTGCACGGTGAAGGCCAGCACAGCGGCCGCGCCCGCGAAGGCGGCGATCCAGAAGGTGCGCGAGGGGCGGGTGCCGACGCGCAGGGCCGAGAAGAGCGCCGTGGTGAGGGGGAGCAGGCCGACCACGACGGCCGCGTGCGCGGTGGTGGAGGTCTCCAGCGCCAGCGTGGTCAGCAGCGGGAAGCCGAGGACGACGCCGGCTCCTACGACCGTGAGGCCCGGCCGGTGCCGCCGCGCGGGCAGCGGCACCCGCAGTGCCAGGAGGGCCGAGCCCGCGATCAGCGCGGCCAGGACGCTTCGCACGGCGACGAGCGACCAGGGCCCGAACCCCTCCAGTCCCCAGGCGGTCGCGGGGAACGTGAGGGAGAACGCGACGACGCCGAGGGCCGCCTGAAGGGTGCCGAAGCCGTGACTCTCCCGGCCCGGGGTGGCGACTGCTATCGCGGGCGGCGCAGTAGCGCTACTCTGTGCTCTCATGCAAGAGCGTAGCAGTGTGGGTGAACTGGCGAAACTGCTGCGGCGAGAGCTCGACCGCTACTCGCCCGGTGGAAAGCTGCCGTCGAGTCGGGTCTTGGTCGAGCGGTTCCGGGTGAGCCCGGTGACGGTGTCGCGGGCCCTGGCGCAGCTGGCCGCCGAGGGGCTGGTGGTCACCCGGCCCGGCGCGGGTGCGTTCCGCGCCGAGGCCCGGACGGCACCGGCCCCCACCGGTGACACCTCCTGGCAGGAGGTCGCGCTCAGCGCCGACGGCGCCGCCGACCTCGTGCCGCGCTCGGTCGACGCCTCCGGGGTGCTGGTGTCGCTGGCCGCCCCGCCGCCCGGCGTGATCGAGTTCAACGGCGGCTATCTGCACCCGTCCCTGCAGCCCGAGCGGGCGATGGCCGCCGCCCTCTCGCGCGCCGGGCGCCGACCCGGTGCCTGGGGGCGACCGCCCATGGAAGGGCTGCCGGAGCTGCGCGAGTGGTTCGCGCGGAGCATCGGCGGGCCGGTCACGGCCGCCGAGGTGCTGGTCACCTCCGGCGGGCAGTCCGCGCTCACCACCGCGCTGCGCGCCCTCGCCCCGCCCGGGGCACCCGTCCTGGTCGAGTCGCCCACCTACCCCGGCATGCTCGCCATCGCCCGCGCCGCCGGCCTGCGCCCGGTGCCCGTCCCGGTGGACGCCGACGGCGTGCGTCCGGCGCTGCTCGCGGACGCGTTCCGGGCCACCGGCGCCCCGGCCTTCGTCTGCCAGCCGCTCTTCCAGAACCCCACGGGCGCGGTGCTCGCCCCCGAGCGGCGCGCCGAGGTGCTGCGCATCGCCCGGGAGGCGAGCGCGTTCGTCGTCGAGGACGACTTCGTGCGGCGGCTCGTGCACGAGGACGCGGGGCCGCTGCCGCGCCCGCTGGCCGCCGACGACCCCGACGGCGTCGTCGTCCACGTCTCCTCGCTGACCAAGGCGACCTCGCCGAGCTTCCGGGTGAGCGCCCTGGCCGCCCGCGGTCCGGTCCTGGAACGGCTGCGCGCGATCCAGGTCGTCGACACGTTCTTCGTGCCGCGCCCCCTCCAGGAGGCCGCCCTCGAACTCGTCGGCTCGCCTGCCTGGCCACGTCATCTGCGGGCCGTCTCCGCCGAGTTGAAGGCGCGCCGGGACGCGATGACCGGCGCCCTCGCCCTGCACCTGCCGGAGCTGGCCCTGCCGCACATCCCCTCAGGCGGCTACCACCTGTGGCCGCGCCTGCCCGACGGCACGGACGAGCCGGCCCTGACCTCCGCGGCCCTGCGCGCCGGTGTCGCCCTCGCACCCGGCCGCCCGTACTTCAGCGCCGAACCCCCGGCCGCGCACGTCCGGCTGAGCTTCGCCGCGGTCGCCGGGACCGGGGAGATCGCGGAGGGCGTACGGCGGCTGCGTACGGCCTGCGACGAGGTGCTGGGATAACCGCTCGACGTGCCTTCGGGCGGACTGCGAGCATCGCGGGCATGACCGACACACCGAGCCTGCCCGAGGGCTACGAGATCTCCACCGACCCCGCCCGCGTCGACCGCGAGCGCGTGCACCACTGGCTGACCACGGACGCGTACTGGGCGCTCGGGCGTTCGCGGGAGAAGCAGGACCGGGCGATCGAGGGCTCGCTCAACTTCGGTGTGTACGACACGGTGTCGGGGGAGCAGGTCGCCTGTGCCCGGGTGATCACCGACCGGGCGACCTTCGCCTGGCTGTGCGACGTGTACGTCGACCCGTCCGTGCGCGGCAAGGGCGTCGGCAGCGCACTCGTCGGCGCGGTACGGGAGGAGACGCGGTCCTACGGGGTGCGACGGGTGCTGCTCGCCACGCATGACGCGCACGGGGTGTACGCGAAGTTCGGATTCGCACCGCTGGAGCGGCCTGAGCACTGGATGGCGCTCATCTTCGGCCGGTGAGGACCGGGACACCCTGGGTAACTCGTAGGTAACGGCTCTTGACCTGCGCACTTGCTGCGCCCACGATCGCCGCATGCCACTTCGGGTCACCTTCGTAGCCGCCGCGCGCAGCTCCCCGCTGCTCGCCGAGCGTTTCGAGGACGACCGGCCGCTGGACCAGGCCGGCTGGGGCGAGGTGGAGCGCGCCGCCCGGGAACTGCTGCCGCTCGCCGCGGCCGAACTGCGCTACTGCTCGCCGACTCCGCGCAGCCGGGCGACGGGGGAGGGGCTCGGTTACGCACCGCTGGTGCAGCTCGGCCTGCGCGACTGCGACATGGGCCGCTGGCGCGGGCTGACCCTGGGCGAGGCGATGGCCAGGGAGCCGGACGCCGTGGACGCCTGGCTCGCCGACCCCCGTGCCACACCGCACGGGGGTGAGTCGCTGGTCGACTTCATCACCCGCGTCGGCGGCTGGCTCGACACCCGGCCCGTCGAGGACGGCTGCCGGATCGTGGCGGTGGCCGAGCCCTCCGTGATCCGGGCGGCGCTGGTGTACGCCTTGAAGGCACCGCCGTCGACGTACTGGAACATCGACGTCCGCCCGCTGTCGACGACCGCCGTGACCGGCCGGGCCGGCCGCTGGAACCTGCGTTTCGACGGCGGGGCGCCGGCTCAGCCCGCGGGCGCGTAGTTCGACGGCCGGGCGCCTGCTCAGCTCTCGCGCACGTAGCCGGTCCGCAGGACCAGGTCCTTGGCGGGACCGCGGACGCGCCACACCGTCCGCCAGTGGTCGCTGTCGCGGACGGCGAACTCGCCGCGGTAGAGGTCCGCCGCACAGGGATGGTCGGCGACATGCCGACCGGACGTCAGGTCCAGGTCGTGGAACGGCCGCCCGTCGGCGAACCGCACGTCCGCCGTGCCGCCCGGGCCCGGCAGGAACCGCAGGGTCCGCTCGGCGGGCCGGGCGACGCCCTGCCAGACGAAGGTGCCCGACTCGTGGTGCAGCAGCCCGCCGGGCCTCTCCCCGTCCGCACGGAACTCCGTCGTCCCGGTGAACTCCCCTTCCGCACCGCTCGCGAGATCCCGCACCGACCGCGACACCCTCCAGCGCCCGGCCAGAAACGCCAGTACGTCCGGCACTGGCCAGAAGTCGCCCATCCTGCCTCGCTCTCCGTCCCGGCCGTTGCGTGCGACCCATTGACGCGCATCCGCCCCCTCCCTATGTTGCCGTTCGAATTACTGACCAGCGTCTGATATTTCGAACACCTCCCTCTAGCAGAGAGCCGCGGAGTATTCATGCCACGCACCGACGCCCGCACCCGATGGAGACTCGGTCTCACGACGACCGCCCTCCTGACGGCAGCAGCCCTCGTACCTGCCCCCGCGCACGCCGAGGACGTGACCGACTACGCGATCACCGTCGACCCGTCCGCCCAGGGCGCCAAGATCGACGAGACGATGTACGGCGTCTTCTTCGAGGACATCAACCGCGCCGCCGACGGCGGTCTCTACGCCGAGCTCGTGCAGAACAGGTCCTTCGAGTACTCCACCGCCGACAACGGCTCCTACACGCCCCTGACCGCGTGGACGGTCGGCGGCACTGCGCAGGTCGTGAACGACTCGGGCCGCCTCGACGAGCGCAACCGCAACTACCTCTCCCTGGGTGCCGGTTCGTCCGTCACGAACGCGGGCTACAACACCGGCATCCGCGTCGAGCAGGGCAAGCGGTACGACTTCTCCGTGTGGGCCCGGGCCGGGAGCGGCGGCACCCTCACCGTCTCGCTGAAGGATGCGGCGGGCGCCCTGGCCACCGCACGCCAGGTCGCCGTGAAGGGCGGCTGGGCCAAGTACCGGGCCACGTTCACGGCGACCCGCACCAGCAACCGCGGCCGGCTCGCCGTCGCCTCGACGGGCGCCGCCGCGCTCGACGAGGTGTCGCTGTTCCCCCGCGAGACGTACAAGAACCAGCCGAACGGCCTGCGCAAGGACCTCGCCGAGAAGATCGCCGCCCTGAAGCCGGGCTTCGTGCGCTTCCCCGGCGGCTGCCTGGTCAACACCGGCTCCATGGAGGACTACAGCGCGGCCTCGAACTGGCAGCGCAAGCGCAGCTACCAGTGGAAGGACACCATCGGCCCGGTCGAGGAGCGCGCCACCAACGCCAACGTCTGGGGCTACAACCAGAGCTACGGCCTGGGCTACTACGAGTACTTCCGCTTCGCCGAGGACATCGGCGCCATGCCGCTGCCCGTCGTCCCCGCCCTGGTCACCGGCTGCGGACAGAACAAGGCCACCGACGACGAGGCGCTGCTCGAGCGGCACATCCAGGACGCCCTGGACCTGATCCAGTTCGCCAACGGACCGGCGACCTCCGAGTGGGGCAGGGTCCGCGCGCGGATGGGCCACCCCAAGCCCTTCCACCTCACCCACATCGAGGTCGGCAACGAGGAGAACCTCCCCAAGGAGTTCTTCGCCCGCTTCCAGCAGTTCCGGGCCGCCATCGAGGCGAAGTACCCGGACGTCACCGTCATCTCCAACTCGGGCCCCGACGACGCCGGTTCGACCTTCGACACCGCCTGGCAGCTGAACCGCGACGCCAAGGTCGACATGGTCGACGAGCACTACTACAACAGCCCGAACTGGTTCCTGCAGAACAACGACCGCTACGACTCCTACGACCGGAACGGACCCAAGGTCTTCCTCGGTGAGTACGCCTCCCAGGGCAACGCCTGGAAGAACGGCCTGTCCGAAGCCGCCTTCATGACCGGCCTGGAGCGCAACGCGGACGTCGTCAAGCTCGCCTCGTACGCCCCGCTGCTCGCCAACGAGGACTACGTCCAGTGGCGGCCGGACCTGATCTGGTTCAACAACCGGGCTTCATGGAACTCGGCCAACTACGAGGTCCAGAAGCTGTTCATGAACAACGTCGGCGACCGCGTCGTGCCGTCCAGGGCCACCACGACCCCGAACGTCAGCGGCCCCATCACCGGCGCCGTGGGCCTGTCGACGTGGGCGACCAGCGCCGCGTACGACGACGTGAAGGTCACCTCGGCGGACGGCTCGACCCTGCTCAGCGACGACTTCTCCGGTGACGCCTCGAAGTGGACGACCAGCGGCCGTGGCAGCTGGAGTGTCCAGGACGGGAGTTACGTCCAGAGCGACACCGCCGCCGAGAACACCATGGTCACGGCGGGCGACCCGGCCTGGAAGGACTACGACCTGCATGTGAAGGCCACCAAGAAGTCCGGAAAGGAGGGCTTCCTCGTCGCCTTCGGCGTCAAGGACACCGGCAACTACTACTGGTGGAACCTGGGCGGCTGGAACAACACCCAGTCGGCGATCGAACAGGCCGTGGACGGCGGCAAGGGCACCCTGATGACGAAGCCCGGGTCGGTCGAGACCGGCCGTGCCTACGACATCGACATCAAGGTGCGCGGCCGCCAGGTCACCCTGTTCCTCGACGGCAAGGAGTGGGGCAGTTTCAAGGACGACAAGCCGGCCGAGCCGTTCCGCCAGGTCGTCACCAGGGACGCGAAGACCGGTGACCTGATCGTCAAGGTCGTCAACGCCCGGTCGGCCGAGGCCCGTACGGCCGTCGACCTCGGTGCCGCCAGGGTCGCCTCCACGGCCCGCGTCACCACGCTGGCCGCCGACGAGGGCGCCGTGAACACCGAGACGGACACCCCGGTGACACCGGTGACGTCGACGTTCCGGGGTGTGGCGAAGAAGTTCACCTACACCTTCCCCGCGAACTCCGTGACGTTCCTGAGGATCGAGCAGAGGTGACATCCCGCTGTGCGGCCGCCGTCCCCGGGGCGACGGCCGCACAGCGCCGTCACCGCGTGCGTGTCACGCGCCGGACTTCCATTCCGGGACCGTCGGCAGCACCTTCTCGGCGACGCGCAGCAGCACCGCGTCGTCCGGTACCACTCCGTCCGCGCGCCACAGGGTGACGTCGAGGGAGCCGCCGCGGTCCTTGCTGTCCCGGGCCACGGTCAGGGCCCGGGCCGGAACGCCGGGCCCGCTGTCGGCGTCCCCGCCGTCGAGCCGGAAGCTGATGCTGATGGTGCGGGTCGAATAGAGGACACCGGGGCGGCCCAGTGTCTTCCGCGGGCGGGCGTCGGGTCCGAGGAGAGTCTCCGACCCGGCCACCGGCAGGCCGTCGTAGGTCGCCGAGAGCGTCACGGTGTACGTCTCGAACTCGACCTGGGCCTGCGGAGTGGCGATCTTCCCGATGGAGCTGTCGCTGCCGGAGGCGGTCTTCGCGATCTCCGTCGGCGTGCCCAGCAGCGCGGCCAGGTCCGACCGGTTCAGCGCCTCGCACAACTGCGCTCCGGAGAGGTGCTTGCCCTTGGTGGCCGGGGTGGCACCGTCGGAGCAGGCGGCCGGCTTCGGCTCGCTCTTTGCCGCCGACGTCTTCGCGAGCCCCCAGAAACCGGCGCCGAGCGCCCCCACCAGCACCACTGCCGCGAGCGCCTGCCCCCACGCGTTCACGCTCTTCATCGGTGCGTCGATGTCCCCGGTCATGTTCCCCCACCCGCGGTGATCCCCTGAAATGTGCCCGCGGACCTTAACCTGTCGTCATGGCCAGGACAAAACCGGTTCCGGCTGCCGTCCGGCGTCACTTGCCGCTGTAGACGGGGAAGGCGCTGTGCGTCGAGACGAACAGCTCTTCGCGGGGTACCGCGGCGGTGCGCACGCCCTCGCCGACGCCGCGCTCGTTGCCGTAGGCCTGGGCGGTGTCGATGTTGCGGTAGCCGATCTCCACGGCCGCGCGGACCGCCTCGGCCGCCTTGCCGTCGTCGATGAACCAGGTGCCGAGCCCCAGCTTGGGGATCTCGACGCCGTTGGACAGGGTGCAGGTCTCGTTCAGGACGGTCATGGGTTTGCTCCGTTCTTCGGCAGCGTGCCGTACACGTCGTCGGTGACCGGCTCGAGCCATTCGTTGCCGACGCCTTCGCCCGGCGTGATGCAGGCGAGGTGGGAGAACCACGAGTCGGCCTTCGCACCGTGCCAGTGCTTCGTGCCCGCCGGGACGCGGACCACGGTCCCCGGCTCCATGCTGACGGGGTCCTCGCCCGCGGCCTGGTACCAGCCGCTGCCCGCCGTGCACAGCAGGATCTGGTCTCCGCCGCCGTCCGTGCCGTGGTGGATGTGCCAGTTGTTGCGGCAGCCCGGCTCGAAGGAGACGTTCATGACGGGAACGCTGCCCGAGGCGAGCGGAGCCAGGTAGCTCTGGCCGATGAAGTACTGCGCGAACGCGTCGTTCTTCTCTCCGAGCGGGAAGATCTGGTCGAATCCGTTGCCTGCCATCCTTGTTCCTGTTCTTCGGTTCAGTACGTTCTTCGGTTCGGTAGGCCCCGCTGATCGCGAGGGGGCCGGTTCGCGGCTCGCGCCGGGGATCAAGCGGAGCGCTCGTCCGCGATCCTCTTCAGCAGGGTGATCGCGGTCATCGCGTTGGGCCATCCGGCGTAGAACGCCAGATGCGTGATCGCTTCGGACAGCTCCGCCACCGTGAGCCCGTTGTCCAGGGCCACACCCAGGTGGTACGGCAACTGCTCGCTGCGGTAGAGGGCGGCCAGCACACTGACCGTGACCAGGCTGCGGTCCCGCGGAGAGAGCCCGGGGCGCTCCCACACGTCCTGGAACAGGACTTCGTCGGTGAGCTCGACGAGCTTCGGCGCGAGGCCGGCCAGCTCCTGAGGCGCAGACTGCTTCGCCACGAGGTAACTCCTTGTGATGGAACGAGAACGAGGGTGCGGCGCCGTCCCCCGTCGGCATCCGGGGTCGGCAGGCATCCCAGAGGGTGCCCGCCGTCCGGAACCAGGGCCGCATCCGCTGACAGCATCGAGGAAACGGCAGCTCACAGGCGTGCGGAAGGCACTGCCATTACAGGTACTGGCAGAACCTCCCAGCTGCGCCCCCCTCCTCCTAGCCTGGAGAGCATGGACACCGCCCACGAGATCCGAGAGTTCCTCGCCACCCGCCGCGCCAAGATCACTCCACAGCAGGCGGGCCTGCCCGCCTTCGGGAACGGCAAGCGCAGGGTCCCCGGACTGCGCCGCGAGGAAGTCGCCATGCTCGCCGGTGTCAGCATCGACTACTACGTCCGTCTGGAGCGCGGCCAGCTCGCCGGCGCCTCCGAGGAGGTCCTCGACGCCCTCGGCCAGGCCCTCCAGCTCGACGACGCCGAACGCGCCCACCTCCGCGACCTGGCCGCCGCCCAGCGCCGGCGTCCGCCCCGTCGTGCCGCCCGCAAGCGCAAGACCGCCGTTCCGGCCAGCCTCACCCGCGTCCTGGACTCCATGACCGAAGCGCCGGCTTTCATTCGCAACGGCCGGCTCGACATTCTCGCCGTCAACCCACTCGGACGTGCCCTCTACGCACCTCTGTTCACCGGCTCGGCCCGCCCCGTGAACATCGCGCGCTTCCAGTTCCTCGATCCCACGAGCCGGGACTTCTTCCCCGCCTGGAACGACTCCGTCAACACCACCGTCTCCCTGCTGCGCACCGAAGCCGGCCGCGCTCCGCAGGACGCCGAACTGACCGGTCTGATCGGCGAACTCGTCACCCGCAGCGACGAGTTCCGCGCTGCCTGGGCCAAGCACAACGTGCGCCTGCACCACGGTGGCCGCAAGGCATTCCGGCACCCGGCCATCGGCGAGATCACCCTGGACTTCGACGCCATGGAACTACCGGCCCACCCCGGCCTCACCCTGACCGCCTACAGCGCCGAACCCGGCACCCCCGCCCATGACGCCCTCCACCTGCTCGCCTCCTGGGCCGCCACCGAACACGGACAGGTCCGCACCGAAGACCCTGCACGCTCCTGACCTGGCCCGCGCAGGCACCGACCGGTGTGACCGAGCGTTTCAGGTGGCGGGTGAGTGGCCGAGTTGGCGGGCGTCGCTAGGGATTGTCCGGCGGATCTTGGCTGATGGTCGCCAGCAGGCGTGTGACCAGGGGGTTATCGTCGCTCTCGCGCCAGGCGACGGCCACGCGAGTGCGGGCGGTGCCGGGTTCGATCCTGCGGAAGGCGACGCCTTTGAGGCGGATGCGTTGGATGCTCGCCGGGGCCAGGGAGACGCCCAGTCCCGTTTCCACGAGGGCGCACACGGTTTGCCACTCCACCGCTTGCTGGACCACCTGCGGTGAGAAGCCTGCTGCGGTGCACAGGCCGATGATCTGGTCGTGCAGTGTGGGGCCGACCGTGCGGGGCAGCGGCACGAAGGGCGAGTCCGCCAACTGCGCAAGCCGCACGGTCCGTTGGGCGGCAAGAGGGTGGGTGGCCGGCAGCACGGCGACGAAAGGCTCGCTGAGGACCGTCCTGAAGCCGAGCTCTGTCTCGTCGGTGGGGGGTTCGCGCAGTAGACCGATGTCGATGGTCTTGTCATGCAGGGCGGCGATCTGCGGGGCGCTGGTCATCTCGTGGATGTCCAGGTGCACGTCGGGAAACCGGTCACGGAAGGTGCGCAGCAGGCCGGGCAGGATCGTCAGGGCGAGGGAGGCGGCGAAGCCGATCCGTAGGCGGCCTGCCCGGCCACTGCCGACGGCGCGGGCTGCGGCCAGACCGTCCGCGAGGCCGGTGAGGGCCCGCCGGGCGGCGGGCAGCAGTTCGCTGCCGACCGGGGTGAGGGTGACACGTCCCGGGGCGCGGGTGAACAGCGCGTGGCCGACCTTGTCCTCCAGGCGGCGTATCTGCTGGCTCAGCGGCGGCTGGGCGATGCCCAGGCGGGTGGCCGCGTGGCCGAAGTGGAGTTCCTCTGCGAGCACGACGAAGGCGTGCAGTTGCGGCAGGGGGAGTTCGGGGCGGTCCATATGCCTAGAGATATCAGATCATGCATGCGGTCGTATTAGACGTATCAGTGCTGGTCATCTAGCGTCGGCGCATGACAGAGCGACACGCGATTCTCAGCGGCTCGACCTTCGAGGAGCAGATCGGCTACGCCCGTGCCGTCGTCGACGGCGACTGGGTGCATGTGTCCGGGACGACCGGGTTCGACTACGCCACCATGACGATCTCCGGCGACGTGGTGGAGCAGGCCGAGCAGTGCATGCGCAACATCGAGGCCGCACTGGCCGAGGCGCAGTGCACGTTCGCCGACGTGGTGCGCGTGCGCTACCTGCTGCCCGACCGCGAAGACTTCGAACCCTGCTGGCCGGTCCTGCGCCGCTGCTTCGGCGACGTTCAGCCGGCCGCCACGATGCTCATGTGCGGTCTCGCCGACCCGCGGATGAAGATCGAAGTGGAGGTGGACGCTCGGCGGCGCGTCCCGCCTCACGGTGATGCCATGAGCGATCACTCTCAAGCGCCTGTTGCGCCCGTCGGGGCGTATGAACCCCCGTACTACGCAGCTTTTTTCTCGACGGTGCGAACCCAGGACCAGAGCGGCTACAGCGAGACCGACGCACGTATGGAAGACCTGGTGCAGGAAGTCCCCGGGTACCTGGGGATGGACCATGCGCAGACTCCTGGCGGGCTGGGCATCACCGTCAGCTACTTCCGTGACGCCGACGCCCTCACTCAGTGGCGGACCGAGGTGGAGCACCGCGCGGCGCAGCAGCGCGGGCGAGCCGAGTGGTACCAGAGCTACACACTGCATGTGGCGAAAGTGGAACGGAGCAGCGGGTTCACGCGTGCGGGGGTTCCGTGGCGCCCGGCAGCGGGCTGACCAGCGGAGACCCCTCGGCGGCGAGTTGGAGGGGCGGAGTCCGCCCGTTGGCGCCCGCCACCTGAGGCGCTCAGCCGCAACCGCCGCGCGGTCCGCGCATGGGATTGCATAAACGTGCAGCGAAACGTATAGTCATGCCCTCTAGGAGGAGGTTCCATGGCGGTACGTGCGGCAGTGGCCGGAGCGAGTGGGTACGCGGGCGGAGAACTGCTGCGTCTGCTCCTGGCCCACCCCGAGGTCGAGGTCGGCGCCCTGACCGGCAACTCCAACGCGGGGCAGAAGCTCGGTGCGCTCCAGCCGCACCTGCTGCCCCTGGCCGGCCGAGTGCTCCAGGAGACCACCCCGGAGGTCCTCGCCGGCCATGACGTCGTCTTCCTCGCGCTGCCGCACGGGCAGTCCGCCGCCGTCGCCGAGCAGCTCGGACCGGACGTGCTCGTCGTCGACATGGGCGCCGACTTCCGCCTGACGGACCCCGCCGCCTGGGAGCGGTTCTACGGTTCGCCGCACGCCGGCACCTGGCCCTACGGCCTTCCCGAACTGCCGGGCGCCCGCGCTGCGCTGGAGGGGTCCAAGCGCATCGCGGTGCCCGGTTGCTACCCGACCGCCGTCTCCCTGGCCCTTTTCCCGGCGTACGCGGCCGGCCTCGCGGAGCCCGAAGCCGTGATCGTCGCCGCGTCCGGCACGTCCGGCGCGGGCAAGGCGCCCAAGCCGCACCTGCTGGGCAGTGAGGTCATGGGGTCGATGTCCCCCTACGGCGTCGGCGGCGGGCACCGCCACACCCCCGAGATCACCCAGAACCTCAGCGCGGCCGCCGGTGCGCCGGTCACCGTGTCCTTCACCCCGACCCTCGCGCCGATGCCCCGCGGCATCCTCGCCACCTGCAGCGCCAAGGCCGCCGACGGCGTCACGGGCGAGTCCCTGCGCGCGGCCTACGAGAAGGCCTTCGCCGACGAGGCGTTCGTGCACCTGCTGCCCGAGGGCCAGTGGCCCGCCACGGCGTCCGTCCACGGTTCGAACGCCGTTCAGGTGCAGGTCGCGTACGACGCGGACGCCGGCCGGATCATCGTGATCAGCGCCATCGACAACCTCACCAAGGGCACCGCGGGCGGTGCCGTCCAGAGCATGAACATCGCCCTGGGTCTCGACGAGACCACCGGACTGACGACGATCGGAGTTGCGCCGTGAGTGTGACGGCAGCAAAGGGATTCACGGCGGCGGGCATCGCCGCCGGGATCAAGGAGAACGGCAACCCCGACCTGGCCCTCGTGGTCAACACCGGCCCCCGCCGTGCCGCCGCGGCCGTGTTCACCTCCAACCGTGTGAAGGCCGCGCCGGTCCTGTGGTCCGAGCAGGTGCTGAAGAGCGGCCAGGTGTCCGCCGTCGTCCTCAACTCCGGTGGCGCCAACGCCTGCACGGGGCCGAAGGGCTTCCAGGACGCGCACGCGACGGCCGAGAAGGTCGCCGAGGTCCTCGGTCGCGGCGCCATCGAGGTGGCCGTCTGCTCGACCGGCCTCATCGGCCTCCTGCTCCCCATGGACAAACTGCTCCCGGGCATCGAGACGGCCGCCGGGTCCCTGAGCGAGCACGGCGGTGAGAAGGCCGCCATCGCCATCAAGACCACCGACACCGTCCACAAGACGTCCGTCGTCACCAAGGACGGCTGGACCGTCGGTGGCATGGCCAAGGGCGCGGGCATGCTCGCCCCCGGCCTCGCCACCATGCTCGTCGTCCTCACCACCGACGCGGCCCTGGACAACGACGTGCTCGACAAGGCCCTGCGCGCGGCCACCCGCACCACCTTCGACCGGGTGGACTCCGACGGCTGCATGTCCACCAACGACACCGTGCTGCTGCTCGCCTCCGGATCCGCCGAAGTCACCCCGCAGTACGAGGAGTTCGCCGAGGCCGTACGGCAGGTCTGCGACGACCTCGGACAGCAGCTCATCCGGGACGCGGAGGGCGCCAGCAAGGACATCAAGGTCGAGGTGATCAACGCCGCGACCGAGGACGACGCCGTCGACGTGGGCCGCTCCATCGCCCGCAACAACCTCCTCAAGTGCGCCATCCACGGCGAGGACCCCAACTGGGGCCGCGTGCTCTCCGCGATCGGCACGACGAGCGCCGCCTTCGAGCCCGACCGGCTGAACGTCGCCATCAACGGCGTCTGGGTCTGCAAGAACGGCGGGGTCGGCGAGGACCGCGACAAGGTCGACATGCGCTACCGCGAGGTGCACATCGTCGCCGACCTCGCCGCCGGGTCCGAGACGGCCACCATCTGGACCAACGACCTCACCGCCGACTACGTCCACGAGAACAGCGCGTACTCGTCATGAGCAGTGGAGCGACGCGCAAGCACACCGCGCTGCCCAAGGCGCAGATCCTCATCGAGGCCCTGCCCTGGCTGGTCCGGCACAACGGCAAGACGGTCGTCATCAAGTTCGGCGGCAACGCCATGATCGACGAGGACCTCAAGGCCGCCTTCGCCCAGGACGTGGTGTTCCTGCACCACGCCGGCCTCAAGCCCGTCGTCGTGCACGGCGGCGGCCCGCAGATCAGCGCCGCCCTCGACCAGCACGGCATCGTCAGCGAGTTCAAGGCCGGCCTGCGGGTGACCACCGAGGACGCCATGGACGTCGTACGGATGGTGCTGGCCGGGCAGGTCCAGCGCGAACTGGTCGGGCTGCTCAACCAGCACGGGCCGCTCGCCGTGGGCCTGACCGGCGAGGACGCCCACACCATCACCGCCACCAAGCACCAGCCCGAGATCGACGGCGAGCTGGTCGACATCGGGCGCGTCGGCGAGATCACCGCGATCGACACCGGCGCCATCGAGGCCCTGCTCGCCGACGGCCGCATCCCGGTCGTCTCCTCGATCGCCCGCTCCCAGGACGACGGACATGTCTACAACGTCAATGCTGATACGGCGGCTGCGGCACTCGCTGCTGCTCTGGACGCCGAAACCCTCATGGTCCTCACGGACGTCGAGGGCCTCTACGAGGACTGGCCGCACAGCGACGAGGTGATCAGCCGCCTCACCGCGACCGAGCTGGAGCGGCTGCTGCCGGACCTGTCGTCCGGCATGGTGCCGAAGATGGAGGGCTGCCTGCACGCCGTACGCAACGGCGTCACCACAGCCCGCGTCATCGACGGCCGGGTCCAGCACTCGATCCTGCTGGAGATCTTCACCGACGAGGGCATCGGCACGATGGTCGTGCCCGACGAGCACGAGGGGGACGCCGTATGACCGCGCAGCAGGAGTACGCCGGGCGGTGGCAGGGCGCGCTCATGAACAACTACGGCACCCCGCTGCTGGCCCTGGAGCGCGGCGCGGGCACCAAGGTGTGGGACGCCGACGGCAACGCCTACCTCGACTTCGTCGGCGGCATCGCCACCAACGCCCTCGGTCACGCCCACCCGGCGATCGTCGAGGCCGTCAGCCGGCAGATCGGCTCCCTCGGCCACATCTCCAACTTCTTCATGGCCGAGCCGACCGTCGCCCTCGCCGAGCGGCTGCTCACCCTCTTCGGCCGGGACGGCAAGGTCTTCTTCTGCAACTCCGGCGCCGAGGCCAACGAGGCCGCCTTCAAGATCGGCCGGCTGACCGGGCGGACCCACGTCGTGGCCACCGAGGGCGCCTTCCACGGGCGGACCATGGGCGCCCTGGCGCTGACCGGCCAGCAGGGCAAGCGCGAGCCGTTCCTGCCGCTGCCCGGTGACGTCACGCATGTGCCGTTCGGTGACGCGCAGGCGCTGGCCGCCGCGGTCACCGACGAGACTGCGCTCGTCATCCTGGAGCCGATCCAGGGCGAGCTCGGTGTCGTCGTCCCGCCCGCCGGCTACCTCAAGGCAGCCCGGGCCATCACCGCCGCGACCGGGGCGCTGCTCGTCCTCGACGAGGTGCAGACCGGCATCGGCCGGACCGGGCACTGGTTCGAATACCAGGCCCATGAGGGTGTCCTGCCCGACGTCGTCACCCTCGCCAAGCAGCTGGGCGGCGGCCTGCCGCTCGGCGCGACCGTCGCCTTCGGGCGGGCCGCCGACCTGCTCCAGCCCGGCCAGCACGGCACGACCTTCGGCGGCAACCCCGTCGCCTGCGCCGCCGGGCTCGCCGTCCTCGACACCATCGAGAACGAGGCGTTGCTGGAGAACGTCAAGCGGCAGAGCGAGAGGTTGCGGGACGGAATCGAGGGCCTCGGCCATCAGTTGATCGATTTCGTCCGGGGTACGGGACTCCTCCTGGGTATCGTGCTCACCGAGCCGCTCGCGCCCCAGGTGCGCCAGGCGGCTCAGGAGGCCGGATTCCTGGTGAACGTGCCCGCCCCCGACGTCGTCCGGCTGATGCCGCCGCTGAACCTGAGCGACGACGAGGTGGACGCGTTCCTCGGGGCGCTGCCCGGCATCCTCCAGGCAGTGAGCGGGGACGGACGATCCGGGGAATGAGACGACGATGAGCCAGGCGCAGGACCATGAGCAGCCGGGGGCGAACGGGCCCGCCGTGCCGCAGACCCGCACCGCCCGCCACCGCCGGATCGTGGACATCCTCAACCGGCAGCCGGTCCGGTCGCAGAGCCAGCTGGCGAAGCTGCTCGCCGACGACGGGCTGAGCGTCACGCAGGCGACGCTCAGCCGGGACCTGGACGAGCTGAACGCGGTGAAGATCCGCAACGACGACGGCGACCTGATCTACGCGGTGCCCAGCGAGGGCGGGTTCCGTACGCCCCGGGCGCCGCTGGGCGGGTCGGCGAAGGAGGAGCGGATGCGGCGGCTGTCGCAGGAGCTGCTGATCTCCGCGGAGGCTTCGGCGAATCTCGTGGTCCTGCGGACCCCTCCGGGGGCGGCGCAGTTCCTGGCCTCGGCGATCGACCAGGCCGAGCTGCACGACATCCTGGGGACGATCGCCGGGGACGACACGCTGATGTTGATCAGCCGGGAGCCTACGGGTGGGCAGGCCCTGGCGGATCATCTGCTGAGGCTGGCGCAGAACGGCCACTAGGCCCAGGCCTCTCCGCCCGCCTCACGGCCAGACCGGGCCGTGCCGGCTACGGGCGCGCGTCGACTCGGTTGCCCGGCACGTCGCCGAACGCGACCCCGCTGCACGACGCCGCCCGTAAATCCGAGCGGATCAGGGCTTCAAGATCACCCCGTTGCCCCGTTGCCCCGTTGCCCCGTTGCCCCGTTGCCCCGTTGGCGCGTATCCCGGTCACACTCCTTCCCTGCCCCCGGACACTGCCGGCGGCAGTGATCTGCGCGACCCGCCCCGGGTGAGCCGTGTCTCATGGCGGAAGCGTTGTTATGCAACGAGGTGCATAGCAGGATCGCTGCATGGCGCTCGAGCACGCGATCCTCGTTTCCCTGCTGGAAAAGCCGGGCTCCGGCTATGAGCTGGCCCGGCGGTTCGAGCGGTCCATCGGATACTTCTGGACCGCCACCCACCAGCAGATCTACCGCGTGCTCAGGCGGATGGAGAGCGACCGCTGGGTCGACGTCCGGGACGTCCCGCAGTACGGGCGTCCGGACAAGAAGGAGTACTCCGTCGCCCCTCCCGGACGAGAAGCGCTTTCCATGTGGTTGAGCGAACCAACCGAGCCGGAGAGCGTACGGCACGACCTGGCCGTCAAGATCCGGGGAGCCGCCTTCGACGATCCGGCAGCCCTGATCAGTGAGGTCGAGCGGCACCGGCAGGCGCACACCGGCCGCCTCGCTCACTACCTCGCGGGCGAGGCCCGTGACTTCGGGGAGCCTTCGGCGGACGGTCCGATCGACGCCGAGCGGGAACTCCAGCACGTCGTGCTGCGTGGCGGCATCGCGTACGAACGCATGATGATCGCCTGGCTCGACGACGTCCTCGCCACACTCGCCCGCTTCGGCGCCGAACACTGACCTGCCGAGCGGGCACTCACCGGACCGTGACCGTGCCCGGACCGACCCTCATCCATCCCAGCCGAAAGGCGGCACCCGTGACCGACGCGCTGCTCTTCAACCCGCGCACCTACGACCCCGCGCACTTCGACCCGGAGACCCGCAGGCTGCTGCGCGCCACCGTCGACTGGTTCGAAGAGCGCGGCAAGCGCCGGCTGATCGAGGACTACCGGACCCGCGCCTGGCTCGGCGATTTCCTCGCCTTCGCCGCCAAGGAGGGGCTCTTTGCGACCTTCCTCACCCCCGCGTCCGCCGCCGCGGAGGGCGAGGGCGACAAGCGCTGGGACACCGCTCGCATCGCCGCCCTCAACGAGATACTCGGCTTCTACGGCCTCGACTACTGGTACGCCTGGCAGGTCACCATCCTCGGACTCGGCCCCGTCTGGCAGAGCGACAACCCCGCCGCCCGTGCCCGCGCCGCCGAACTGCTCTCCCAGGGCGAGGTGTTCGCCTTCGGCCTGTCCGAGAAGGCGCACGGAGCCGACATCTACTCCACCGACATGCTCCTGGAGCCTGACGGCGAAGGCGGCTTCCGGGCGACCGGCTCCAAGTACTACATCGGCAACGGCAACGCCGCCGGGCTCGTCTCCGTCTTCGGCCGCCGCACCGACATCGAGGGCCCCGACGGCTACGTCTTCTTCGCCGCCGACAGCCGTCACCCGGCGTACGACCTGGTCAAGAACGTCGTCGACTCGTCGAAGTACGTCAGCGAGTTCCGCCTCGAGGACTACCCCGTAGCTGCCGAAGACGTCCTGCACACCGGCCGAGCAGCCTTCGACGCCGCCCTGAACACCGTCAACGTGGGCAAGTTCAACCTGTGCACCGCCTCGATCGGCATCTGCGAACACGCGATGTACGAGGCCGTCACCCACGCGCGGAACCGCATCCTCTACGGCCGCCCCGTCACCGCCTTCCCGCACGTGCGGCGCGAGCTCGCCGACGCGTATGTCCGGCTCGTCGGCATGAAGCTGTTCAGCGACCGCGCCGTCGACTACTTCCGCACCGCGGGCCCCGACGACCGCCGCTACCTCCTCTTCAACCCGATGACGAAGATGAAGGTGACCACCGAGGGCGAGAAGGTCATCGACCTGATGTGGGACGTCATCGCCGCCAAGGGCTTCGAGAAGGACAACTACTTTGCCCAGGCCGCCGTCGAGATCCGCGGCCTGCCGAAGCTGGAGGGCACCGTCCACGTCAACCTGGCGCTGATCCTCAAGTTCATGCGCAACCACCTCCTCGACCCGGTCGAGTACGAGCCCGTCCCGGCCCGTCTCGACGCGGCCGACGACGACTTCCTCTTCCGGCAGGGCCCTGCCCGCGGCCTCGGCTCGGTGCGCTTCCACGACTGGCGGCCGGCCTTCGACACCTACGCCCACCTGCCCAACGTAGCCCGGTTCTGGGAACAGGCCGACGCGTTGTGCGAGTTCGTACGCACGGCCGCTCCCGACGAGGAGCAGAGCCGGGACCTCGACCTCCTGCTCGCCGTCGGACAGCTCTTCGCACTGGTCGTCCACGGGCAGCTGGTCCTGGAGCAGGCTGCGCCGGCCGGCGTCGAGGAGGACGTCCTCGACGAACTGTTCGCCGTTCTCGTGCGTGACTTCTCCGCACACGCCGTCGAGTTGCACGGCAAGGACTCCGCAACCGAGGAGCAGCAGCTCTGGGCCCTCGGCGCCGTCCGGCGCCCGGCGGTGGACGAGGCGCGTTCGGAGCGCGTCTGGCAGCGCGTCGAGGCGCTGTCGGGGGCGTACGAGATGATGCCCTGAGGCCTCGGCACGGCCTCGGACGAACCGCTGCGGGGTACGGGCGACCGCCCGTACCCCGCGAGGCAGCCACATGCTTCAGCGGAGTTGAGGACTGTGATCACGCACCGGGCGGGGTCGTAGCACAGAGGTGATGCGCGGCGCCGTCATCGCGGAGGACGTCGGTCCGGCCGCCCCGCTCCGTCCTCCGGGTGACGCCCCCACGGGTCCGGCAAGGTCCCCGCGCCGCCGGGCTGCGGACCCACCCGGCCCCGGCCGCACCTCACCCCAGCCTCGCAGCCAAGCCCCCCGTACACCGCACCTCGTCGCCGGCCGTGATCAGCAGCGCCTCGACACCCGGCAGGGACTCCAGCCAGGCCAGCCCCTCCCGGGAGCCCATCGCGAACGCGGCCGTCGCCCAGCAGTCGACCCACGTCAGACGGGGGCCCACCACTGTCACCGCCACCAGGTCGGTCACGGCGGAACGCCCCGTACGGGGGTCGACGATGTGATCCCCCCGCTCCGCCGTCCCGGACGTGGCCACGGACAGTTCCTCCACCCCGGCCGCCGAGACGACCGCCGCGAGACCTCCAGGACGCAACGGGTCGGCCACCCCCACGCGCCACGGCCGCTGCCCACCCGGTGTCCCGAGCAGCTGCACATCGCCGCCGCCGTTCAGGTTCACCCCGCACACCCCGGGCACGTCCGCCAGCAGCCGAGCCGCCCGCTCGACCGCCCAGCCCTTCACGATGCCGGTCGGGTCGAGGCGGCCCTGGTACGACGTGCTGAACCAGCCCTCGCTCAGATGCTCCGCCTCGGCGGCCAGTTCCAGCACCTCGGCGACCTCGGGATCGCACTCCGCGACGGTCACCTCGCCGCGCTGCAACCGTGAGATCTGGCTGTCCGCGCGGTATGTGCTGAACACCTCGTCCACCCGGTGCAGCCCGGCGACGGCCTCGTCCAGGGCCGCGCGCACGGCGGCCGGTTCCCCGCCGCGGACGTCGAAGGAGAAGACGGTCCCCATCGTCTCCTCGGCATGACGTACCGCGGCGGGAGCCTGTGCGGAGTCGGCCACCGTGTCAGCCACCGGCCTGGTCCAGCGCGGACTGGAGGGACTGCTTGTAGCCGGCGCTGGTGTACGTCGCCCCGGACACGGCGTCGATCTGCGCGTTTCCGGCCGCCACGGCCGCCTGGTTGAGGCGGGGGACGGAGGAGGAGGTGATCTGGTCGCTGCGGCCGCCCTTGGGGGCCTGGACCGCCTCGGCCTTGGTGATCTTGCCACCGGCGACGGTCACCCGCACCTGCACCGGCCCGTACTGCGTCTGCGCCACGCTGCCGGTCAGGGTCTGCGCAGCCGCCTGTCCGCCCCCGGAACCCGCCGCCTGGCCGCCCCCCGAGCCCGCGGCCTGCGAGGAGCCGCCCTGGGCCGGCGCCTTGTCGAGCGCCGACTGGAGCGACTTCTTGTAGCCGGCGCTCGTGTACGTGGCACCCGACACCGCGTCGATGTCCGCGTTTCCGGCCGCTACGGCCGCCTGGTTGAGGCGGGGGACGGAGGAGGAGGTGATCTGGTCGCTGCGGCCGCCCTTGGGGGCCTGGACCGCCTCCGCCTTGGTGATCTTCCCGCCCGCGACGGTCACGCGCACCTGGACCGGCCCGTACTGCGTCTGCGCGACATCGCCGGTCAGCGTCTGCGCGCCGCCCGAGCCCTGCTGCGCTCCGGCGGACGCCTTCGCCTTGTCCAGGGCGGACTGGAGCGACTTCTTGTACCCGGCGCTGGTGTACGTCGCCCCGGAGACCGCGTCGATCTCCGCGCTCTGCGCCGCCACCACGGCTTGGTTCAGCCGCGGCACCGAGCTCGCCGTGATCTGGTCGCTGCGGCCGCCCTTGGGGGCCTGGACCGCGTCGGCCTGGGTGATCTTGCCGTTGCTCATGGTCAGGCGGACCTGCACCGCGCCGTACTGCGTCTGCGCCGCGTCACCGGTGACCGCGCCGTTCACGCCGCCCTGCGGTGCCTGCCCGGCCGCCGCGGGGGGCGCCTGCCCCGCCGCCTGGGCGGACCCCGGGTCGGAGGCCGGCTTCAGGGACAGCAGCAGCACGATTCCGGAGACGGTGGCTGCGCCGGCGAGCACGGCACGCCGGACGGGGTGAGACTTCCTCATCGTTTCCCAAACTCCTGAAGGGCCGTTGGTGTCCCGTCGCTCACATCTCGAACGACTCGTGGTGGATGCGGCGGGCGGGTACTCCCGCTCCGCGCAGTGCCTCGTAGACCGACTGCGCGAAACCGGGCGGCCCGCACATGAAGACGTCGTGGTCGTCGATGTCCGGGATCTTCCGCTGGAGGGACTCCGCGGAGATGTCCGGGCGTTCCCCCTCCGGGCTGTTGACCGCGTACATCAGCCGGGCACCGCGCTCGTCGGCGATCTTGGCGAGCTCGCCCCACAGCGCCAGGTCCTGGGTGGTGTTGGCCCGGTAGAGGAGGGTGATGTCGCCGGACGCGCCCGGCAGCGTCTCGAACAGCGCCCGCATCGGCGTGATGCCGACACCGCCCGCGACCAGCAGGACCTTGCCGCGGCTGCGGCGCTGCGCGGTCATCGCGCCGTAGGGGCCCTCGGCCCACACCTTGGTGCCGGGCTCGAGATCCCGCAGCCGGGAGGTGTGGTCGCCGATCGCCTTGACCGTGATGCGCAGCATGTCCGGGCGGGGGGCCGCCGACAGCGAGTACGGATGCGAGCTGAAGCGCATGCCCGGCGCCTTGAACCGCCAGCGGAAGAAGTGCCCGGGCTCCGCGCCCATCCGGTGCAGCTTGCGCCCGCTGATCAGCACGGACACGATCCCCGGGGTCTCCTCGATGACCGCCGCGACCCGCATGCGGTGCCGCAGGTTCAGCCGGATCGGGGTGAGGATCCGGTACCAGACGACCAGCGCGGTCACCACGCCGTACAGCCCGTACCAGAAGGTCTTCGCGGCGGGCTCGACGGCGAACTCGTTGCCGGTCGTGATCTGGTGCCAGAACGTCATGTACACCGACGCGTACGTGAGCAGATGCACGTGGTACCAGGTGTCGTAGCCGATCAGGCGCCGCACCCCGCCGATCGACAGGATCCCGATGAGGAACAGCAGGCCCGTGCCGATGGCGGCCTTGCCCATGTCCGGCAGCTGGTTGATGGAGTCGGTCGTCTGCTGGACGATGTCGCCGAGCCCCTTGCCCGCCTGGAGCGCGTAGCCCCACATGGTGAGGAAGACGTGGGCCAGTACCAGACAGAGCGTGTAGCGGCCGGTCATCGCGTGCCAGCGCGCCACCCGGTCGGTGCCCACCCGGCGCTCCAGCGCGGGCACCCGGGCCATCTGGAGCACCACCAGCGCCATGAGGTAGCCGGCGAGCAGACCGGTGATCCGGCCCGCGGCCAGGATCTTGCTCGTGTCGTCGGCGAGGGACGGTGTGTTGTCCCACCACAGCCACAGCACGGCCGCCGCACCGGCCCACAGGGCGATCAGCAGCGGGACGGCCGGGGAGCGGCGCGGGCGGATGCGGCGCATCGTCTGGCGGCGGGCGGCACGTCCGCCTGCGAGCGTGGTGGTCACGGTTCCTCCGTGGGGACTTGACCCTTGGCCCACAGATACGGACCGCGACACGGGAGTGTTCAGTCGTGCACCGAGTCGCGTGCGGAAGGGAGTGAGCGCTGGTCACGCTCACCCGGCCCCGCCCCGTTCACAGTCGGGTGACGGCCGTGCTCCCGCTGCGCGTGCCCACGGCGATGTGCGGCCGCCGCGCGGGGTCGGCCCACCCGAGGATCTGGCGCATCGCGTCCTCGGGCACGGAGACGCACCCGGCCGTCGCCCCCCGCCCGTTGACATGGAGGAAGATGCCCGCACCGCGCCCCCGCACGGGCCGCTCGTAGTTGAAGCCGATGACGAGCGCGTGCGCGTACTGCGCGGAGTAGGTGATCAGGTGCTCGGCCTCGGCGGCCCGGCAGTCGGCCGCACGCGGCTCGCTCCAGCGGTTGTAGGACCGGGAGTCGTTGTCCTGGCACCACCAGGAGTCCTGGTGCACCCTGCGGTAGGGGTACGCCGTCCCGCTCGGCGCCGCCTTGATCCCGAAGGCGTACGGCAGGCCGTAGAGGCCGGTGGGTGTGGTGTTCGTGCCCTGCTTGCGGGTGGCGCCCGCGACGAGTCCGTTCGCCCCGAAACGGGCGGGTGCGGAGCCCCTCTTCACCCAGCGCCCGTCCTCGCGGTCCCACCAGGTGACCGTGCCCGTCGTCGAGGCCCGCTTCGGGGCCACCGCGGTGATCAGCTGGGTGCCACCGCCGGTGTGCGCCATCCGGGCCGGCAGCGGCGGCGAGGGGGCGGCCGGACCGGCGCCGAGCACGACCAGGGAGGAGACGGCGAGGGCGACGGCACCGGGGCGCATGTCTCAGACGGTAGAGGGCGGCAGCGGCAACGGCAGCCCGGGTAGTCCGTCCAGGCTGGTGGCGATGTGCTCCTTCTTGCCGAAGTACGCGCTGAGCGAGGCGTCGTCCTCCCGGGCGAACCGCTTGCCGTGCAGGTCCCGGTCCTCCTCGTACGCCATGAAGGGGACCCCGTAACCGCAGGTGTCGCGGACGAGCTCGGCGGTGACGACGATGATCGCGCGCAGGCCGTGCCGCGCCGGGTCGATGTCGGGGAAGCGCGCGAGCAGTTCCCGGAAGCGGGGATCGTCACGGAAGACCGGCTCGCCCCTGCCGTGCACGCGGACGATGTTCGGCGGGCCCTGGAAAGCGCACCACATCAGGGTGATCCGCCCGTTCTCCCGCAGGTGGGCGATGGTCTCGGCGTTGGAACCGGCGAAGTCGAGGTAGGCCACCGTCAGCTCGTCGAGCACCGCGAAGGAGCCCGTGAGGCCCTTGGGGGAGAGGTTGACCGTGCCGTCGGCGGCCAGGGGTGCGGTGGCGGTGAAGAAGACCGGCTGTGCCTCGATGAAGGTGCGGAGCCGGCCGTCTATGCGCTCATAAGTCTTTCCCATGTCGAACGATTATGGCCACAGACCTTTCGGCGGTCCGATTAATTGCGGGGTCCGGTCACCTCTGCCGGACCCCGCGTGCGGACGTGCCGCGGCCGCCCCGGCGGGCGCTCCCACGGGGCGGCCGCAGCGCCTGTCACCTCACTTGTTGAGCGTGCAGGCGGCCAGGGCGTCCAGGCCCTGGGGCTTGGCGGCGGTGCGGCCGATGGCGGTGGCGATGCGGTTGACGGTCGAGACGCGCTTGTCCTTGAGGGGGCCGAGGATGGCGTTCTGGACGAAGTTGGGGCCGCCCTGGCCCACGGTGTCGACCAGGCGCTTGTTGGCTTCCTGGATCTGCGTGTTGAGCAGGGTGAGGTTGCGGTCGACCTCGGCCTTGGCGGAGGCGGGGACCGCCGGGAGCTTGGAGCGGACGTCCGGGCACGTGATCGTGCCGGCGGCGGCGTTGCCCGCGTTTCCGGCATTGCCTGCGTTACCCGCATTGCCGGCGTTACCTGCGTTGCCCGCGTTACCTGCATTGCCTGCGTTCCCGGCATTGCCCGCGTTGCCGCCCGCCTGCGGCTTGCCGGCCGCGCCGCCGCCCGCGTTGGTGCCCGCGCCGTTCAGGGTGCAGCCGGCGAGGGCGTCCAGGCCCTGGGGCTTGGCGGCGGTGCGGCCGATGGCGGTGGCGATGCGGTTGACGGTCGAGACGCGCTTGTCCTTGAGGGGGCCGAGGATGGCGTTCTGGACGAAGTTGGGGCCGCCCTGGCCCACGGTGTCGACCAGGCGCTTGTTGGCTTCCTGGATCTGCGTGTTGAGCAGGGTGAGGTTGCGGTCGACCTCGGCCTTGGCGGAGGCGGGGACCGCCGGGAGCTTGGAGCGGACGTCCGGGCACGTGATCGTGCCGGGGCCCGCCAGCGTCCGGGCGTTCTTGGCGCCGCTGTCGGGCGTCTCCCCGGCGAGGGCGAAGCCGGCGATGACCGTGCCGGACAGAGCCACCGCGGCGGCGCCGCCGATGAACGTGACGCGACGCTTGTTGTACTTCGGAAGAGCCCTGGACATGCGGATGCCTCACTAGGGGGTCGGTGTGTCGTCGGTGTCGTAACGCGGCGCCTGCGTTCGGCGAGAGGTACGGGTAAGCGGTTTCCCGCGTTCAAGGGATCTTCAAATTCCTTTCACGTGGCCGGAAACCACCCGTCCGCCCCGTCGAATTGACGAATCATGCAGCGGTCTGCATACTCATGCATGACGGTGAGGCACATCCACACCCCTTGAGGAGCGCGCAGGTGAGCAGCAACAGCGGTGACGTCCGGCTCTGGGGCGGACGTTTCGCCGACGGTCCCGCCGAGGCCCTGGCGAAGCTGTCCGCGTCCGTCCACTTCGACTGGCGGCTCGCGCCGTACGACATCGCCGGTTCGCGTGCCCACGCGCGCGTGCTGCACAATGCGGGCCTGCTCACGGAGGACGAGCTGACCCGCATGATCGCCGGTCTCGACCAGCTCGAGGCGGACGTCGCCGACGGCTCCTTCGTGGGCACGATCGCCGACGAGGACGTCCACACCGCCCTGGAGCGCGGCCTCCTGGAGCGCCTCGGCGCCGACCTCGGCGGCAAGCTGCGCGCGGGCCGCTCCCGCAACGACCAGGTCGCGACGCTCTTCCGCATGTACCTGCGCGACCACGCCCGGATCGTCGGCGGCCTGATCGCCGAGCTCCAGGATGCGTTGATCGGCCTGGCCGAGGCCCACCCCGACGTGGCGATGCCCGGCCGCACGCACCTCCAGCACGCCCAGCCCGTCCTGTTCGCCCACCACGTCCTGGCCCACGTCCAGTCCCTCTCCCGGGACGCGGAGCGGCTGCGCCAGTGGGACGCCCGCACGGCCGTCTCGCCCTACGGCTCGGGCGCCCTGGCCGGCTCCTCCCTCGGGCTGGACCCGGAGGCGGTGGCCAAGGACCTCGGCTTCGAACACGGCTCGGCCGGCAACTCCATCGACGGCACGGCCTCCCGGGACTTCGTCGCCGAGTTCGCCTTCATCACGGCGATGATCGGCGTGAACCTCTCCCGGATCGCCGAGGAGGTCATCATCTGGAACACGAAGGAGTTCTCCTTCGTGACCCTGCACGACGCGTTCTCGACGGGCTCGTCGATCATGCCGCAGAAGAAGAACCCCGACATCGCGGAGCTGGCCCGTGGCAAGTCGGGCCGCCTCATCGGCAACCTGACGGGCCTGATGGCCACGCTCAAGGCCCTCCCGCTCGCGTACAACCGCGACCTCCAGGAGGACAAGGAGCCGGTCTTCGACTCCATCGACCAGCTGGAGGTCCTGCTCCCGGCCTTCACCGGCATGATGGCCACCCTCACCGTCCACCGCGAGCGCATGGAGGAACTGGCTCCGGCAGGCTTCTCCCTCGCCACGGACATCGCCGAGTGGCTGGTGAAGCAGGGCGTGCCGTTCCGCGTGGCCCACGAGGTGGCGGGCGAGTGCGTGAAGGTCGCCGAGTCCGAGGGCAAGGAACTGGACGCCCTGACGGACGAGCAGTTCGCCAAGATCTCCGCACACCTCACTCCCGAGGTGCGGACGGTCCTGAACGTCCCCGGCGCCCTCGCCTCCCGCAACGGCAGGGGCGGCACGGCCCCGAGCGCCGTCGCCGTCCAGCTGGCAGAGGTGAAGGCCGACGTGGCGGCCCAGCACGAGTGGGCGGTGGCCAAGAAGCAGGCCTGAGGCATCGCCCTCAGGGGCGCGGGGCTGTATCGATTGCGGCTTCGCCGCGTGGGCGCGAACAAGCGCCCGCGGCCCGCACTCGCCGAAACACCGCAACGGTCGAGCTCAGAGGCGAAGGTCATCGCGGGTTACGTTGGTCGTCAGCCGCCGACCGAACGGAGCCAGCGATGCCCTTCGCCCGTCTCGCGAACGCCACCACCCCCACCTGCCACATCGGACTGGGCCTCGCCGCCGTAGGGCGCCCCGGCTACATCAACCTCGGCCGGGACGAAGACCTCGGAGAGGACCGCAGCGTGGAAACGCTGCGCACCCGCACCCACGAACTCCTCGACGCCGCCTACGCCCAGGGCGTCCGGTACTTCGACGCGGCCCGCTCCTACGGCCGCTCCGAGGAGTTCCTCGCCGGCTGGCTGAAGGACAGGCCCGGCCTCGACGACATCGTCGTAGGCAGCAAGTGGGGCTACACCTACACCGCGGACTGGTCCACCGACGCCGAGAAGCACGAGGTCAAGGACCACACCCTCGCCACCTACGAACGGCAGCGCGCGGAGAGCGACGCCCTGCTCGGCGACCGGCTCGACCTCTACCAGATCCACTCGGTGACTCCGGACAGCCCGGCCCTGACCGACAAGGAACTGCACGCGAAGCTCGGAGAGGCCGCCGCTCAGGGCCTCACCGTCGGCTTCTCCACCAGCGGCCCCGCCCAGGCGGACGCCATCCGCGCCGCCCTCGCCGTGACGGTCGACGGCGAACCCCTCTTCCGTACCGTGCAGTCCACGTACAACGCGCTGGAGACCTCTGCCGGTCCCGCCCTCGCCGAGGCGCACGACGCCGGGCTCACCGTGATCGTCAAGGAGGGCATGGCCAACGGCCGGCTCGCCGGGCCGCACGCCCCGGACGCCGTGCGGGAGATCGCCGAGCGAACCGGGCTGGGCTGCGACGCCGTCGCCCTGGCCGTCATCCTGCGGCAGCCCTGGGCCGGTGTCGTCCTGTCCGGCGCGGCCACCACCAACCAGCTCGCCTCGAACCTGCACGCGGCGGTCGTCGACCTCGACGACGAGCAGCTCACCCGCCTCGCCGCGCTGGTGGAGGAGCCCCGTGCGTACTGGGAGGGGCGCGCACAGCTGCCCTGGCACTGATCACCCCCGCAGCCGCACCGACACGGCAGCTCTGAGTCACGCATGCCCCGAGTGAGACATCAATGTCTCATGTGGCCTATGCTTGTCTCATGGCTGTCGATCCTGAGCACATGCTGCGCGCCGCCGCGGCCCTGCTGACCCGCAAATCCACCGCGACCATGGACGAGGTCGCCAAGGCCGCCGGAATCAGCCGGGCCACGCTGCACCGGCACTTCGCCGGACGTGACGCCCTCGTCCGGGCCCTGGAGGCGCTCGGCATCGCGGAGTGCGAAGCCGCTCTGGACGAGGCCCGGCTCGACGAGGGGCCGGCGAGTGACGCCGTACGCCGACTGGTCGGGGCCATCGAGCCCGCCGCCGGACTGCTCGCGTTCCTGTACACCGAGAACCAGCTGTTCGAGGGCGAGGAGCAGAACGCCGGCTGGGCCACGATCGACGACCGGATCTCCGCGCTGTTCCGGCGCGGCCAGCTCGGCGGTGAGTTCCGCATCGACCTCACGCCCGTTTGGCTCACCGAGGCCCTGTACGGCCTGATGGCCTCCGGCGCCTGGATGGTGCACAGCGGCAAGGGCGCTCCCAAGGACTTCCAGCACATGATCGTCGAGCTGTTGCTCGGCGGCGCACTCAGGAGAGAGGAATCATGACCAGCACTCTGCAGCCGGCGAAGACCACCGAGGCGGTGGAGCGCCCGGGCCGCTGGCTCGCGCTCGCCGTCCTCGTGCTCGCCGTGCTGCTGGTGGCCGTCGACGCGACCGTCCTCGGTCTCGCGACCCCCTACATCAGCGAGGACCTGAAGCCCTCCGGCACCCAGTTGCTGTGGATCGGCGACGTCTACTCGTTCGTCATCGCCGGTCTGCTCGTCTCCATGGGCAGCCTCGGCGACCGGATCGGCCGCAAGCGGATCCTGCTGATCGGTGCGACGGCGTTCGGCGCGATGTCCGTGGTCAACGCCTACGCCACGACACCGGAGATGATGATCGTCGCGCGGGCTCTGCTCGGCGTCGCCGGAGCGACCCTGATGCCGGCCACGCTCGCCCTGATCCGCAACCTGTTCCACGACCCGCGCGAGCGCAGCCTCGCCGTCGGCATCTGGGGCGCCACCGCCTCGGCCGGTACGGCCGTCGGGCCGATCGTCGGCGGGTTCCTGCTGGAGCACTTCTGGTGGGGCTCGGTCTTCCTGATCAACCTGCCCGTGATGGCCGTCCTGGTCCTCGTCGGCATCAAGCTGCTGCCAGAGTCGCGCACCGCGAACCCCGGCCCCTGGGACCTGGTCAGCGTCGTACTGTCACTGGTCGGCATGATCGGTGTCGTGTACGCGATCAAGGAGGCCGCCACCCACGGCTTCGGATGGAGCACCCTTGCGGCCGGCCTGCTGGGCGCGGCCGCCCTGTACGGATTCGTACGCCGTCAGCTCAGGCTGCCGACGCCGCTGCTGGACATGCGGTTGTTCCGTCACCGCGGCTTCAGCGGAGCGGTGCTCGCCGATCTGCTGACCATCCTCGGCCTGTCCGGGCTGGTGTTCTTCCTGTCCCAGTACCTGCAACTCGTCCAGGGCCGACGGCCGTTCGAGGCCGGGCTCGCCGAGCTGCCCGCGGCGATCGGCGCGGTGGTGGCCGGACTGGTCGCGGGGCGCGTGGCCCGGCGCTTCTCGGTGCGGGCCGTGGTCTCCGGCGGCCTGGCGGCGATAGGCCTGGCTCTGGCCGTGCTCACGCTGCTCGACCGGTCGACCGGCTACCCGCTGCTCGGGGCCGCGCTGCTGGTGGTCGGCGTCGGCGCCGGCTTCTCGTTCACCGTGACCGCCGACGTGATCCTCTCCAGCGTGCCCAAGGAGCACGCGGGCTCCGCGTCCGCCGTGTCGGAGACGGCGTACGAACTCGGTGCCGCGCTCGGTATCGCCGCGCTGGGCTCCATCGTGACCGGCGTCTACCGCGACTTCACCGGCCCCGCGGGCACACCGGCCGCGGCCCACGAGTCGCTGGGCGGTGCCGTCGAGGCGGCGGCGCACATGCCCGCCCACACCGCCGTCACGATGCTGGACGCGGCCCGCACGTCCTTCGTCGACGGCCTGGCCCTGGCAGCCGGCGCAGGCGCGGCGGTCCTGCTGGCAGCGGCGGCGGCAGCGTGGTTCCTGCTGAGGGGCCAGAAGCTGGAAGACGCGTAGGAACCACGCCCTCGGGTGAGCGGGGAACTGCGCGACAAGTCCCCGCTCACCCGCAGCCGCCCACGCTCCCCAGCAGCCCGAGCCCACCGCGCCCCGAAAAACCTACGCCGCTTCCTTCGCCTTGCTGGCGTACATGTCCACGTACTCCTGCCCCGACAACCGCATCACCTCGGCCATCACCGAGTCCGTCACGGCCCGCAGCACGTAGCGATCCCGGTCCATCCCCTCGTACCGGGAGAACTCCATCGCCTCACCGAACCGCACCGTGACCTTGCCGGGCCGGGGCAGTCCCGCCCCACCCGGCTGCAGCTTGTCCGTGCCGATCATGGCGAACGGCACCACCGGCGCCCCCGTCATCAGCGTCAGCCGGGCGATCCCCGTCCGCCCCCGGTACAGCCGCCCGTCGGGCGACCGCGTCCCCTCCGGGTAGATGCCGAACACGCGGCCCTCCTCCAGCACGCGCCGCCCGGTCATCAGCGCGGCGACACCGCCCCGGCCACCGTCGCGGTCCACCGGGATCATGCCGACGCCAATGAAGAACCAGGCCATCAGCCGGCCCTTGAGCCCCTTGCCGGTGACGTACTCGTCCTTGCCGATGAAGACGACCTGACGGTCGCAGACCAGCGGCAGGATCATCGAGTCGATGAACGTCAGGTGGTTGCCGGCCAGGATGACCGGGCCGTCACCGGGAATGTGCTCCGCACCCTCCACCTGTGGGCGGAACATCAGGCGCATGATCGGGCCGAGCACTGCCTTGATGAGCACGAAGCGGGACAACGGACCCTCCGGTGTCAAGGGGTTCTGTATGAGTCTGTGCAGGTGAGGACGATACTCGTGGCTCCGCCCATCGCGCACATCGGGCACGGCGACTTCACCGAGGCCTTACGCACTGTTGACGCGCGTTTACCTGCGGTGGCACACCGGCGACGACACGAAACGCGGCCGACATGCTGTGACACACGTCGCCCCGGAGCCCACCGCACGCGTTCCCAGAACGGCCGGACCGAATCGAACAGACGCGACGAACCGTCAACTCATCCGTCTCACCAGCCACTACGACATCCGAGGTCACCCGCGTGTTCCGCCCGAGGTCTCCCCCTGGTCATGTACGCGCCCCTACGATCGGCGCGCACGGACGAGCCGAACGGCAGAGAGGGCCCCTCATGGGAACGCGGGAGTCGAACGAAGAAACGAGTGGTACCGGACGGCGGTCCCTGCTCGGCGCGGCGGTGCTGGGCGCCGGCGGAGCCGTCCTCGGCATGGCCGGCACGGCGCGCGCCGACAGCGCCCGGCACGGCGGCGGACACGGCGGGGTCAAGAGCCTGCCCAAGCCGACGATCATCGGCCACCGCGGCGCCAGCGGCTACCGCCCCGAGCACACCTTCGGTTCGTACCAGCTGGCCCTCGACCTGGGCGCCGACATCGTCGAGGCGGGCGACCTGGTGCCCACCAGGGACGGGCACCTGGTCTGCCGTCACGAACCGGAGATCGGCGGCACCACGGACGTCGCCGACCACCCCGAGTTCGCCGGCCGCAAGAAGACGAAGCTGCTCGACGGCGTCTCCACCACCGGCTGGTTCACCGAGGACTTCACGCTCGCCGAGCTGAAGACGCTGCGCGCGGTGGAGCGCATCCCGGCCAACCGCCCGCACAACACGCTCTACAACGGCCGCTGGGAGATCCCCACCTTCGAAGAGGTCCTCAGGTGGCAGGACGAGCAGACCCGCAAGCGCGGCAAGCAGGTGTGGATCTACCCCGAGCTCAAGCACCCCACCTACTTCCGCAAGCAGGGACTGCCCCTGGAGGAGCGCGTCGCCAAGCTGCTGGGCAAGTACCGCAAGGACCGGCGCACCTCCCCGGTCATCCTCCAGTCCTTCGAGCCGACGAGCATCCAGCGCATGCACAAGCTCGTCGACAACCCGCTGGTCGTCCTGCTGTCCTCGGCGGACTCCCGCCCCTGGGACTTCGTGGAGACCGGCGACCCGCGCACGGTCGCCGACCTGGTCAAGCCGGCCGGCCTCAGGGAGATCGCCTCCTACGCGCAGGGCATCGGCCCGACCCTGGACCTGGTCGTCCCGCGCGACGCCCAGGGCAGGCTCACCGAGCCGACGACGCTCGTCTCCGACGCGCACAAGGTCGGCCTGATCCTGCACCCCTACACGATGCGCAACGAGAACCCCTTCCTGCCCGCCGACTTCCGCAAGGGCACGGACCCGGACGCCTACGGTGATGTCTTCGCCGCCTACAAGGCGTACTTCGCGACGGGCATCGACGGCGTCTTCACGGACCAGCCCGACACGGGCCTGCTGGCCCGTGAGGACTTCACCGGCTGAGGCGCGTAAACGGCCGGCCTCACACCCCCCGGTCGAGTGAGCTTCGGCCGCCCGGGCAACCCGCCGCCCGGGCGGCCGCGTCGCTCCGCATATGACGCACGACCTGGTCGCCGCCCTGCGCCCGCTGCTCACCGCAGAGGCCTCCGCCGAGGCATGTTCCGCCGGTACCGAGCCGGGTGACCTGGAACAGGCGGTCTGGCTCCGGCTGCTGGAGCGGCTCGAGACCGAAGGGCCGCCGCTCGATCCCGAGCAATGGCTCCGCCGCGCCGTCCGCTCCGAGGCGCGCCGCACCCGTCGTACGAGCCGCCTCGAACGGCCGTACTCCGGTGAACCGGTCGACGAGGGGGACCGCGACCCCGAACAGCTCGCCCTCGCCGCGGCCCGTGGCCGGGCCCTGCGCGAGGCCGTGCGCCGCCTCCCGGGCCGCTGCCCCCGGCTGATGGAGGCCCTGCTCTCGCCGGATGACCTGACATACCGGGAAATCGCAGGGGAGTTGGGTATCTCACAGGGCAGTCTTGGCCCGGAACGTTCCAGATGCCTGGGATGTCTCAGGAGATTACTGACGCCGGAGGTTGCGGCCCGCTGGGGACGGGGATAGGAGTGGGGACGACAGGTGATCAGATGAGCGGGAGGCGTGCGCACATGGGCATGAGTGTGACCATCTCTGCGGCGACCGGGCAGGACGCGGAGCAGATCTTCAGGCTGCAGTACCTGTGCTTCCAGTCGGAGGCGGCGCTGTACGGGAACTACCGCATCGACCCGCTCGTCCAAACCCTCGACTCGGTCCGCGAGGAGGTCACCCGCGACTGCGTCTTCGTGGCCAGGCTCGGCGAGGAGGTCGTCGGCTACGTCCGGGGCTCGGTCACCGAGGACGGCGCCGCCGCGATCGGCAAGCTCTGCGTCCACCCCCGCCTCCAGGGCCACGGCATCGGCGCCCGCCTCCTCAGGGCAGCCGAATCGGTCCTCGCCGACCGCCACGGCGCCACCCGCTTCCGCCTCCACACCGGCCACCGCAGCGAGGGCAACCTCCGCCTCTACCGCAAGGTCGGCTACGAGACGGTGGGCACGTCCCAGGGCCCCGACGGCGTCCCGATGATCGTCCTGGAGAAGCCGGCGAGCACGTACGCGGCGACGGCTTGATGTCGCCCTTCAGGGGCGCGGGGAACTGCGCGACGAGCCACATACGGCCCGCAGCCGCCTGACGAACCTCAGGCGGCACCCTCCCGGGGCGCACCCTTCCGCAACCAGTAGATGGCGGACACCGGCAAGATCACGGGGATGAACAGATACCCCATCCCGAAGTCCGACCACACGGTCGCGTCGGGAAACGCCGAGGGCTCGACCAGCGTCCAGGTCCCCACCGTCAGCACACCCACCAACTCGGCGGCACAGCACGCCAGCGCCGCCTTCCGCGCCGTCTCCCCACCCCGCACCAACGAGTACGTGATGAACCCGTACACGACACCGGCCACGGCCGACAGCGAGTAGGCGAGCGGCGCCCGGTCGAACTCCGTCGCGATCTGGAACGCGGACCGCGACACCGCCCCCACGACCATCACGCCGTACAGCCACACCAGCAGCGTGCCCGGTCCGCTGATCAGCCGGCGCCTGCTCACCTCAGCCTCCCCAGATGTCATAGAGCCGCACCTCCAGCACCGCCAGCACCACACCGCCGGCGGCCACCGTCACCGAACCCCACCGGGTCCGCTCGGCCAGCGACATGAACCCCGCCGCCGGGACACACGCGAACGCCCCCAGCAGATACGCCACGAAGATGGTCGTGCCCTGCTCCGGCTTCTCGCCCTGTGCGAGCAGCACGATCCCCACGACCAGCTGGACCAGCGACAGCAGCGTGACCACGGCCATCCCGATGAAGTGCCAGTCCTTCGTCGGCTGGTCGCGGTAGGCCGCCCAGCCGCACCAGGCGGCCAGCAGCAGCGCGGCGACGCCGGTCACCAGCGTCAGGGCATTCAGCATGCAGCGACCTTATTACGGCCGAAAAGGCCCCCTGCTTCCGGCCCTGGCCTGCACCGTAGGGTCGAGGGCATGACGATCCACGCGCAGGCCCTGCTGTTCGACAACGACGGAACCCTCGTCTCCTCCCTCGCCTCGGTGGACCGCTGCTGGACGCGGTGGGCCGGGGAGTACGGGATCACGGCCGAGGAGTTCGCGCGCGTCGAACTGCACGGCCGGCCGGCCGCCGAGATAGCCGCCGACCTGCTGCCCGCCGAGGTCGTCCCGGCCGCCGTCGCGCGGATCGAGGACCTGGAGGTGGAGGACGTGCCCAACGACGGGGTGCACCTGCTGCCGGGCACCCGGGCCTTCCTCGACGTGCTGCCCGCCGAGCGCTGGGCCGTCGTCACCTCCGCCACCCGGCGTCTCGCCGAGGCCCGGCTCGACGCCGTCGGCATCCTGCCCAAGACCCTCGTCGCCGCCGACGACATCACCCGCGGCAAGCCCGACCCCGAGCCCTACCTGCTCGCAGCCCGCGCGCTCGGTGTCGACCCGGAGCACTGCGTCGTCTTCGAGGACGCCCCGGCGGGTCTCGCGGCCGGCCGCGCCGCGGGCATGACCACCGTGGCGTTGACCACAACCCATCGGGCCCACGAACTCCGGGCCGATCTCGTCGTCGAGAATCTGTCGGCCCTGTCCGCGCTGGTCACCGAGCAGGGCGTGGAGATCTCCGTACGCGGCTGACGATCCCGGCCCCCGTCCACCGCTGTCCAGCATCCGGACAGCGGAGGGTCGGTCATGACCGTACGCATGTTTTACTGACGACATGACCACGACGAGCGACCGCATCCCCGCGACCGAGGCGACCATGACGCCCGGTGCTCGTTGTATGTGTCGAATGTGCGCCTTCTAGAGGGCCCCTGCACCACCCCCGAGCTCGCGCCCCGAAGCGAGACGCGGCGTGTCCGCACGCCCTGAGCGTCGCGTGACCCGAAGCCGCCCCGCGCACATGTTCTCCCCGGTTCCACTCCCCAGCGAGAACCGTGTCGCGTCCCTGACCGAATGCACCTGTGTCCGGGCACACCCACGCCCGCGCACTCGACAGTGACGGAATCCCAGTGATCACCACCTCGGGCCTGACCAAGGTCTACCGTGCACGCGGCCGTGAGGTCACCGCCCTGGACGGCGTCGACCTGCACGTCCGCGAGGGCGAGGTGTACGGCGTCATCGGCCAGTCCGGCGCCGGCAAGTCCTCGCTCATCCGCTGCGTCAACCTGCTGGAGCGCCCCACCGCCGGCACCGTGACCGTCGCCGGGCAGGACCTGACCGCCCTGGCCGGCCGCGGCCCGCGCGCCGGAAAGGAACTCCGTCAGGCGCGCAGCCGTATCGGCATGGTCTTCCAGCACTTCAACCTGCTGTCCTCCCGGACCGTCCAGGACAACGTCGAGCTGCCGCTGGAGATCCTCGGGAAGTCCGGGCAGGAACGCTCCCGCAAGGCGCTGGAACTGCTCGACCTGGTCGGTCTCGCCGACAAGGCGAAGTCCTACCCGGCACAGCTCTCCGGCGGCCAGAAGCAGCGCGTCGGCATCGCCCGCGCCCTCGCCGGCGACCCGAAGGTCCTGCTGTCCGACGAGGCCACCAGCGCCCTCGACCCGGAGACCACCCGCTCCATCCTGGCGCTGCTGCGCGACCTCAACCGGCAGCTCGGCCTGACCGTCCTGCTCATCACCCACGAGATGGACGTCGTGAAGTCGGTCTGCGACTCGGCCGCCCTCATGGAGAACGGGCGCATCGTCGAGTCCGGCACCGTCAGCGAACTCCTCGCGACCCCCGGCTCGGAACTGGCCTCGGCGCTGTTCCCGCTCGGCGGTGAGGCCTCCGGCGAGGACCGCACCGTCATCGACGTCACCTTCCAGGGCGAGAGCGCCACCCAGCCCGTCATCTCGCAGCTCGCCCGCACCTACAACATCGACATATCGATCCTCGGCGCCGCCATCGACACCGTCGGCGGCCTCCAGGTCGGCCGGATGCGCATCGAACTGCCCGGCCGCTACGAGGACAACGTCGTGCCCATCGGCTTCCTGCGCGAAAAGGGCCTCCAGATCGACCTCCTGGACCACGACTCCGAACCGGTGAAGGAAGGTGCCAAGTGACCTGGTCCGAGATGCAGCCCCTGCTGGAGCAGGCGTGTTGGGACACGCTCTACATGGTCGGCTGGTCCACGCTCATCGCCGTGGTCGGCGGACTGCCGCTCGGCATCCTGCTGGTCCTCACCGACCGCGGCGGCCTCCTGCAGAACCTCGCCGCCAACAAGGTCATCGGGCAGGTCGTGAACATCGCCCGCTCCCTGCCGTTCATCATCCTGATGGTCGCGCTGATGGGCTTCACCCGCTCGATCACCGGGACGACCATCGGCGTCGAGGCGGCCATCGTGCCGCTCGCCGTCGGCGCCATCCCCTTCTTCGCGCGCCTGGTCGAGACGGCCGTCCGCGAAGTGGACCACGGGCTCGTCGAGGCCGTGCAGGCCATGGGCGGCAACACCTGGACCGTCGTCCGCAAGGTCCTCGTCCCCGAGTCGCTGCCGTCGCTGATCTCCAGCACCACCACCACGATCGTCGCCCTCATCGGCTACTCGGCCATGGCCGGAACCGTCGGCGCCGGAGGCCTCGGAGACATCGCCATCCGCTACGGCTACCAGCGCTTCGAGACCCAGCTGATGTGGATCACCGTCGCGATCCTCGCCGTCGTCATCTCGGCCATCCAGTTCGCCGGCGACTACGCGGCCCGCTCCCTGCACCGCCGCGGCGCCCACTCCGGCCCCGCCCCCAAACTGCGGCTCCTCAAAGCCGCGTCCTGAACTCCCCGGACACCCACACGGGGTCGCACCACCCGCAAGGTCATAAGGAAAGGCACTTTTCGTGCGTAACACCGCCAAGATCACCACCGCCGTACTCGCCGCCGGAGCCCTCACCCTCGGGCTCAGCGCCTGCGGCGCGGACAGCTCCGACACCGACGGACCCCTGATCGTCGCCGCCAGCCCCGTCCCGCACGCCGAGATCCTGAACTTCGTCAAGGACAACCTGGCGAAGAAGGAGGGCCTCGACCTGCAGGTCAAGGAGTTCACCGACTACGTCACGCCGAACACGGCGACGCAGGACGGCTCCGTCGGCGCCAACTACTTCCAGAACAAGCCGTACCTCGACGACTTCAACAAGAAGAACGGCACGGACATCGTGCCCGTCGTCACGGTCCACCTGGAACCGCTCGGCCTCTACTCCCACAAGGTCAAGAAGGCCGACGACCTGAAGAGCGGTGCGACCGTCGCCATCCCCAACGACACGGTCAACGAGGCCCGCGCCCTCAAGCTCCTCGCCGCCAACGGGCTCATCACCCTCAAGGCGGGCGTCGGCAACGAGGCGACCCCCTCGGACGTCGCCGAGAACCCCAAGAACCTGAAGTTCAAGGAGCTGGAGGCGGCCCAGACGCCGCGCTCCCTCGACGACGTGGACGCCGCCGTCGTCAACGGCAACTACGCCATCGAGTCCGACCTCAAGCCGTCCAAGGACGCCCTCGTCCTGGAGTCCCCGAAGAACAACCCCTACGGCAACTTCCTCGCCGTGAAGAAGGGCAACGAGGACGACCCGCGCGTGAAGAAGCTCGCCAAGCTCCTCACCTCTCCCGAGGTCAAGAAGTTCATCCAGGACAAGTACGCCGGCTCGGTGCTCGCCTCCTTCTGAGCCCTCGTCCGGCACCCGCGCACGGGGTTCTTCCCCCACCCGGTGGGAAGGGCCCCGTGGTGCGGATCAGTGCTTTCATGCTGCATGCTGGGCAGTTCAGCATGCCCTGAAGGTTCACAGAAGGTTACGGAGCGGCGCATGACGAGCACCTTCCCCAACATCTCCATCAGCACGGAGCGGTTGGTGCTGCGTCCCCTTGACGAGGACGACGTCGCCTCCCTGGCCGCGATGATGAACGACGAACAGGTGGCGGCCTGGACGTCCGTGCCCCAGCCCTTCACGGAGCGCGGCGCCCGCACCTGGATCACCGAGTACGCCCCCACGCAGCGCACCGAGGGACACGGAATCGACTTCGCCGTCACCGAGTTCCTCACCCAGCGCCTGGTCGGCGTCGTCCAGCTCGGCAAGACCAACTGGCACGTGCGCTCCGCCGAACTGTCGTACATCATCGCCCCCTGGGCCCGCGGTGAGGGCTACGCCTCCGAGGCCGCCCTGGCCACCGCCCAGTGGCTCTTCGGGGACCAGAAGTTCGAGCGCATCGAACTGCGCACGGCGGCCGACAACACCGCCTCCCAGCAGGTCGCTCAGAAGATCGGCTGTATCAGCGAGGGCGTGCTGCGCAACGCCTGTATAGCCCGGACCCGTGCCGAGGACGGCACATGGACCGACGTACGCACCGACTTCATCGTCTGGAGCCTGCTCCCCGAGGACCTGGAGGGCGTCGGGGAGCAGCTCCGCGACGGCTTCACGTCCTTCGGCGACTGGAACTGACCGGAACCACCCGGAGGACGCCGGTGACGACGACACCGAAACCCCCTCCGACATCTCCACCGGGTACCCTCACGGAGCCCGCCCCCGGGCTGCTCCCCACCACGCCACGCAGACGACCTGCGAAAACCCCTGGAGACTGACGACGATGGCCGACCGCGTCACGGTGATCGGCTGGGACGGTTCACCGCTGACCGCCGCCGCGAGCGCCGCCCTGGGCGCCGCCACGCTGGTGGCCGGCGCCGCCCACCACCTGGCGCTCCCCGAGGTACCCGCCGGCGCCGAGCGCATCCGCCTCGGCAGTGTCGCCCTCGCCGCCCGCCGTATCGCCGCCCATCGCGGCACGGCCGTGGTCCTCGCCGACGGCGACCCGGGCTTCTTCGGTGTCGTACGCACCCTGCGGGCCCCCGAGTTCGGCCTCGAGGTGGAGGTCGTCCCCGCCGTCTCCTCCGTCGCCGCCGCCTTCGCCCGCGCGGGCATGCCCTGGGACGACGCACAGGTGGTCGTCGCACATCCCCGCACCCTGCGGCGCGCGGTCAACGTATGCCGCGCCCACACCAAGGTGGCGGTCCTCACCTCACCCGGCGCGGGCCCCGCCGAACTCGGCCTGCTCCTCGAAGGAGTCCACCGCTCCTTCGTCATCTGCGAGGAACTCGGCACCGCCCGCGAACGCGTCTCCGTCGTCACCTCCGACAAGGCCGCCGACCACACCTGGCGCGACCCCAACGTCGTCATCGTCCTCGGCGGCCCGACCCGGCCGGACACGGCGGGGGAGACCGGCGGCTGGATCTCCGGCCGCGACCCGTCCGCCGGACCGCGCGGCTGGACCCTGCCCGCCGACGCCTACGGCACGGACCTCGGCGAGGGCGAGACCCGGCTGCTGCGGGCCTCCCAACTCGCCCGTCTGGGGCCCCGCGTCGGCGACCTCGTATGGGACATCGGCTGCGGCAGTGGCGCCTTCGCCGTCGAGGCCGCCCGGGCCGGTGCCGCCGTCCTCGCCGTCGACGCCGACCGGACCGCCTGCGTCCGCACCGATGCCGCCGCGCGCCGCCTCGGAGTCCAGCTCCAGATCGTGCACGGCACCGCCCCGCACATCCTGGAGAACCTCCCCGAGCCGGACGTCGTCCGCGTCGGCGGCGGGGGAGCGGCCGTCGTCTCGGCGGTCGCCGACCGCCGCCCGCAGCGCATCGTCACGCACGCCGCCACCCGTGACGCCGCCGAACTGATCGGCCGCGACCTGACCGAGCACGGCTACGGCGTCGAGTGCGCACTCCTCCAGTCCGTCGAACTCGACACCAGGGCCTGGACGGAGAAGGAACGGAGCGTCGCGTTCCTGCTCAGCGGCGTATTGCCGAAGCGCGGCGCCTGACCCCGCGACCACCCCCGCGACCGTCCCCGTGATCGGTTTGTCGTACTGCGCGCGGTAGGCTGGCCGATCGCTGCACCGCACAAGGACGCCCGGCGCTTCGTCGGCCAATGTCCGGAAAACCCGCCCGTTTTGGGGTGTGTGTGGTACGGCAGAACCGGAGGACGCGCAACGTGGCGCAGTCCACAGCGGAACCGTCGCGGATCAAGCTGCCGTGGGGGTGGTTCGACCGCGACAATGCCAGTGAATGGCTTTGTCGCCTTTTCCGGGCGGACCGTTCGTGCCGCTGGGGACGCACGCTCGTTCTTCACTGCGGGGCGGTCGGTGCGCCGTTCCGGGCGAGCTGGTCGTAGGAGCACTAACCGATGGGCGAGGGGTACGCATGACCGACACCGGCCAGGTCCCGGGCGAGGGACTGCCGGAGAGCGCAGGCATGGTGGAGCAGCCGGACGCCCCCGCGCCCGGTGCGTACCCCTACCTCTCCGAGACCGACGCCGAGGACGAAGACCTGCTGCTGTTGCCGGGTGCCCAGGGGGCCTGGGGCAACGAGGCCCCGCCGCCCGCGCCGGAGCCGGTCCAGGAGACCGTGCACCAGCCCGGCCCGCACGAGATCTCCGGCCGCGACAGCGGCTCGGTCGACCTGGGCGGCGTCCGGCTGCCCGACCCGCCGCCGATCCCGCCCATCACCCCGCGCCGCCCCCTGCACCTCGGTCCGCCGCTGCCCGACAGCTCGGCGAGCCCCGTACGCTCCCTCGCCGACCGCGGCCCCGCCGACGCGCCGGTACGCCAGCCGTCACCGTCCTCGGGCCCCGAGTACCTCGACGGCCCCCGTACCCCCGAGGCACAGACGCAGCCCGCCACGCCCTGGGGCGTACCGGCCCCGCACCCGGCCCAGATGAGCGCCGGGGCGGCGCCTGCGGAAACGGTTGTCCCGGCAGCGGAACCGATGGGCACGGCCCAGGCGGTCGCGACCCAGGTGCAGACGGAGACGGACGGCGCGACACCGTCGGCTCCGGCCGCTCCCGCGCAGCCCGTCCAGGCCGAGCAGCTCGCGGGCACACCCCCGGCTGCCCCCGAGCCCGAGCAGGTCGTCCCCGAGGCCGACGCGGCAGCCGCAGGTGACCCCGTGGTTCCGGGCGCGGTGCCGGGAGTGGACCCGGCGGAGGGCGAGCCGGCTCCGGCCGAGGCCGCTCAGGCTCCTGTGGGTGTTCCCGTCGGTGTGGCAGTCCCCGCTGGTGCGGGTGCCGGCCCGGACGGGGCCCAAGTCGTCGCCCCGGAGCAGGTCCTGGCCGCGCCTGCGGCAGCTCCCGCGGTCCTGGACGTGGACGCGGCGGTGGGCCGAGTGACCGCCGCCCAGGCCGGCCTGGTTGCTGCCGGTGGTTCCGCCGGTGTGGCCGAAGCTCAGGTGACCGAGGCCGGGTACGCGGCTCCCGAGCAGGCCGAGGCCGTCGCCGGCGACCCTGCCGGTGCCGTTCCCGAACCGGGCCAGGTGACTGCCGCCGACGCGGGGGCCGTGGCTGCTCCGGAAGTGGTCGAGCCACCGGCCACGGAGCCGGGACCGGTCCTGAACGGCCCTGCGCAGAACGGTGAACCCGTCGGAGGGTCTCCGGAGGCTCCCGCGCCGGACGCCTCCGGCGAACAGCCCCCGACACCCGCTGCCGAGCAGGCCGTGGTGGCTCCTGCCCCGCAGGCCGGCCAGGTTCCGCAGACCGACGCGGCTCCGCAGGCCGTGGCGCCGGAGCCTGCCCCGCAGGCCGACTTTGCTCCGCAGACCGATGCGGCTCCGCAAGCCGACGCGACTCCGCAGACGGCGGCGCCTGCTCCTGCTCCGCAGACCGATCAGGCTTCGCAGGCCGACGCGGTTCTGGAGGCCGTGGCGCCGGAGCCTGCCCCGCAGGCCGGCCAGGCCCCGCAGGCCGACTTTGCTCCGCAGACCGATGCGGCTCCGCAAGCCGACGCGACTCCGCAGACGGCGGCGCCTGCTCCCGCTCCGCAGACCGATCAGGCTTCGCAGGCGGACGCGGTTCTGGAGGCCGTGGGGCCGGAGCATGCTCCGCAGACCGATCAGGTCCCTCAGACCGGCCAGGTTCCGCAGGCGGGCCGGGTTCCGCAGACCGGCCAGGTCCCCGAAGCGGCCCCCTTCCCGGATGCCGCCGCCCCGGAGCACTCGGCCGTCACGCCGTCCGAGCCCACCGGCGCAGAAGTCGCCGCCCAGGTACCGGACGAGGCAGTCCCCGGCGCTGCCGCGCCCGCGCCCGACGCAGTGGCCCTGGCCCCGGAGGACGTAGCGCAGATGCCGGCCCCGGGCGTTGCCCCCGAGCCCGCCGCACCAGGCTCGGACGAGGCCGCCGGAGCCGGTGCGGGCCTCACCGCCTCCGAGGCCGCGGAGCCGGAGCCGGAGGCCGGCGCCGAAGAAGCTGGGCCCCAGCCTCAGCCCCAGGCGGTGATTGACGCGCCGGCCGCGCAGGACCCCGAGGCCGCGGCTCCGCAGCCCACCCCTCCCGGCCCTCACCCCGAGACACCCGGCCAGGTCGACGCTGCCCGATCCACCGAGCAGGTCGGCCCGGAGGCAACCGCACCGTCCGTCGAGGCCGCCGCCGCTCCCGGCCCGGTCCCGAGCGCCGAAGGCGGCCCTGCCCCGGCAGCGGACGGTGCCGTCACCCCGGCCCCGGAATCGGCGGCCCTGGCCGCCGAGCCCGCCGCGACACCAGCCCCCGCCCCCGAGCCGGACGCCACCGCCCCGGCCCAGCCCTCCGCGACAGCGGCGCCTGACGAGGCCCCCGCACCCGGGGCACCCCTGCCTGCCGCGACGGCTCCCACGGCCGACGCGGTGGACCCGGCCCGGGCCCCGGAGGCGGCCACGGCTGTCCCCGACGCCGAGACCGCCGAGACCGCCGAGACCGCCGAGCCCGAGCCCGACCCCGCCTCCGATGCTGCTGCCGCATCCACCGAGGACGTCACCGTCGTACTCCCCGTCCCCGCCGCGGAGGAGCAGCCCGGCCGGCCGGTACAGGGGCCGCAGCAGTCACGTCCGGCGACGCCCGAGACGCCGGAGCCCCCCGCACCCGTCGTCACCGTCCCGGCCCCCCGCGACGGCGACGCCGAACTCGTACAGAACGCCGACGACCTGGACACCCGGGCCGCCGAACAGGAAGACCTGGCCGACCAGGAACGCCGAGAAGAGAGTGCGGCCTCAGTGGCAGAAGCCCGACAGTCCACGGGCCCCGCGGCCCCCGGCTACGACCCGGCCGAGCGCGAGGCCGTCCTCAAGGTCATGCGTGAGCGGCGTGACATCCGCAACGGCTTCCGCAGCGACCCGATCCCGCACGAGGTGCTGCTCCGCGTCCTGGAGGCAGCCCACCACGCGCCCTCCGTCGGCCACTCGCAGCCCTGGGACTTCGTCGTCATCCGTTCCGCCGACACCCGGCGCGCGATGCACGAACTGGCCATGCGCCAGCGCGACGCCTACGCGAAGTCCCTCCCCAAGGGCCGGGCGAAGCAGTTCAAGGAACTGAAGATCGAGGCCATCCTCGACACACCGGTGAACATCGTGGTCACCGCCGATCCGACCCGCGGCGGCCGTCACACCCTCGGCCGTCACACCCAGCCCCAGATGGCCCCGTACTCGGCCGCCCTGGCCGTGGAGAACCTCTGGCTCGCCGCCCGCGCCGAAGGCCTCGGCGTCGGCTGGGTCAGCTTCTTCGACGAGCGCGAGATGGTCCGCGCCCTCGGCCTGCCCGAGCACCTGGAGATCATCGCCTATCTGTGCGTCGGCTACGTCGACGAGTTCCCGGACGAGCCCGAGCTGTTGCAGGCCGGCTGGTCCAAGCGCCGCCCGCTGTCGTGGGTCGTGCACGAAGAGACATACGGCCGCCGTGCCCTGCCCGGAGAGGAACCCCACGACCTGCTCGCCGAGACCGTCGCGCAGATTCGCCCGCTGGACGCCAAGGCGCTCGGCGAGGCGTGGGAGCGCCAGAAGCGTATGACCAAGCCGGCCGGAGCGCTGGGCATGCTGGAGATCATCTCCGCACAGCTGTCCGGCCTGTCCCGCCAGTGCCCGCCGCCCATCCCGGAGCCCGCGGCCGTCGCCATCTTCGCGGGCGACCACGGTGTGCACGCCCAGGGCGTCACTCCCTGGCCACAGGAGGTCACGGCCCAGATGGTGGCCAACTTCCTGGGCGGTGGCGCCGTGTGCAACGCCTTCGCCACCCAGGTCGGTGCCGAGGTGTGCATCGTGGACGTGGGCGTCGCCGCCGACCTCCCCGCCACCCCGGGCCTGCTGCCCCGCAAGATCCGTGCCGGCACGTCCGACCTGACGACCGGCCCCGCGATGACCCGCGAGGAGGCCAAGCAGGCCATCGAGGTCGGCATCGAGACCGCCCGCGACCTGGTCGCCGCCGGGAACAAGGCCCTCCTGACCGGTGAGATGGGCATCGCGAACACCACCGCGTCCGCCGCCCTGATCTCCGTCTTCACGGGTGCGGATCCGGCGGAGGTCACCGGCCGGGGCACCGGCATCAACGACGAGACCCTCGCCCGCAAGACCGAGGTCGTGCGCCGGGCCCTGGAACTCCACCAGCCGGACCCGGCCGACCCGATCGGCGTGCTCGCCGCGATCGGCGGTTTCGAGCACGCCGCCATCGTCGGGCTGCTCCTCGGCGGTGCGTCCTTGCGGACGCCGGTGATCCTGGACGGCGTCAGCGCCGGCGCCGCCGCCCTGGTCGCCCGCGCGATCGCCCCCGAGGTCCTGGCCGCGTGCATCGCGGGCCACCGCAGCGCCGAGCCGGGCCACGTCGCCGCCCTCAACAAACTGGGCCTGCGCCCGCTGGTCGACCTCGACCTGCGACTCGGCGAGGGCACCGGTGCCCTGCTCGCCCTGCCGCTGGTCCAGAGCACGGCCCGGGCGATGCACGAGGTGGCGACGTTCGATTCGGCAGGAGTGACGGAGAAGTAGGACCCCTGGCCGTCCCCCGTGGGTCAGTGCGCGGGCGCCCCGCAGAGCGGAGCGCCCGCCCCGGCCCGCCCAGGCCCTCCCTGGCCACCCCGGCCCGCCTCGGCCACCCCGCCCGCCCACCGGCGGCACCCTCGGGTGCCCAGCCACTGGACCACCTGAGCCGCTCTCCCTCCCGCCCACTAAAATCCGCACGTCAGGGCACTGAACACCGCCGCAACAGGAGCCGCACCTCATGGCCGAACATCCCGCCTACCCCGTAGGCCTCCGCCTCACCGGCCGTCGTGTGGTCGTCCTCGGCGGCGGCCAGGTCGCCCAGCGCCGCCTCCCGGCACTGATCGCGGCGGGTGCGGACATCCTCCTCGTGTCCCCCGAGGCGACCCCCTCGGTCGAGGCCATGGCGGACGCCGGCGAGATCACCTGGCAAAGGCGCCCGTACCAGGAGGGTGACCTCGCGGACGCCTGGTACGCCCTGATCGCCACCAGCGACACGGAGGCGAACGGCACGGCGTCGGCCGAGGCGGAACGCCACCGCGTCTGGTGCGTCCGGTCCGACGACGCCGACAAGGCCACGGCCTGGACCCCGGCGACCGGGCACAGCGAGGGCGTCACGGTCGCCGTCCTGACCACCGACGCCAAGGGGCGCGACCCCCGCCACACCGCGGCCGTCCGTGACGCGGTCGTCGAGGGCCTGCGCGACGGCACACTCGTCGCCCCGCATCACCGCACCCGCACCCCCGGAGTCGCCCTGGTCGGCGGCGGTCCCGGCGACCCGGACCTCATCACCGTGCGCGGCCGCCGCCTGCTCGCCGAGGCCGACGTCGTCATCGCGGACCGCCTCGGCCCGCGCGACCTCCTCGCCGAACTCCCGCCGCACGTCGAGGTGATCGACGCGGCGAAGATCCCCTATGGCCGCTTCATGGCCCAGGAGGCCATCAACAACGCGCTGATCGAGCACGCGAAGCAGGGCAAGTCGGTCGTCCGGCTGAAGGGCGGCGACCCGTACGTCTTCGGCCGCGGCATGGAGGAGCTCCAGGCTCTCGCCGAGGCCGGCATCCGCTGCACGGTCGTCCCCGGGATCTCCAGCTCGATCTCCGTCCCGGGCGCGGCCGGTATTCCGGTCACCCATCGCGGCGTCGCCCACGAGTTCACCGTGGTCAGCGGCCATGTCGCGCCCGACGACGAGCGCTCCCTGGTCGACTGGCCGTCCCTGGCCCGACTGACCGGCACGCTGGTGATCCTCATGGGCGTCGACAAGATCGGAAAGATCGCCGAGACGCTCGTCGCCCACGGAAAGCCGGCCGACACCCCCGTCGCCCTCGTCCAGGAGGGCACGACCGCCGCGCAGCGCCGCGTCGACGCCACTCTCGCGACGGTGGCGCAGACCGTGCGGAGCGAGGACGTGAAGCCCCCGGCGGTCATCGTCATCGGCGAGGTCGTGAAGGTCGGCGCCCAGGACCCGGCCCCGGCGGCAAAAGAGTAACCCCGGGTAACCCACCCGTCCCGAGCCGTTGGCACCGCACCCAGGACAAGGCAGTATCACCCTGTGGCCGATCTCATCACCGTCGAGGATCCCGACGACCCGCGTCTGCGCGACTACACCGGCCTGACCGACGTGGAGCTGCGCCGCAAGCGCGAACCCGCCGAGGGCCTGTTCATCGCCGAGGGCGAGAAGGTCATCAGAAGGGCCAAGGAAGCGGGCTACGAGATGCGGTCGATGCTGCTCTCGGCCAAGTGGGTCGACGTCATGCGTGACGTCATCGACGAACTGCCCGCCCCGGTCTACGCCGTCAGCCCCGAACTCGCCGAGCAGGTCACCGGGTACCACGTGCACCGCGGCGCGCTCGCCTCCATGCAGCGCAAACCCCTGCCCACGGCCGCCGACCTGCTCCGGACCGCCCGCCGCGTCGTCGTCATGGAGTCGGTCAACGACCACACCAACATCGGCGCCATCTTCCGGTCGGCCGCCGCCCTCGGCATGGACGCCGTGCTGCTCTCGCCCGACTGCGCCGACCCCCTCTACCGCCGCAGCGTGAAGGTCTCCATGGGCGCGGTCTTCTCCGTCCCCTACGCCCGCCTCGACACCTGGCCCAAGGGCCTGGAGTCGGTCCGCGAGGCGGGCTTCACCCTTCTCGCCCTCACCCCCGACGAGAAGGCCCGGTCCCTCGACGAGGCCGCCCCGCACACCATGGACCGCGTGGCCCTCATGCTCGGCGCCGAGGGCGACGGCCTGTCCACCCAGGCCCTGGTCGCCGCCGACGAGTGGGTCCGCATCCCCATGTCCCACGGCGTCGACTCCCTCAACGTGGGCGCGGCCGCCGCCGTGGCCTTCTACGCCGTGGCCACCGGCCGGCCCACGGCCTGAGCGGTGTCCGTGGAGCAGCGCGAGGCGATCGTCGCCGTGCTCCGGCGCGGCGGGCGCCTCCTCGCGATCCGGCGCGGCCCGGCCGTCGCCCGGCCCGGCTACTGGCAGCCCCTCAGCGGCAAGGTGGAGGCGGGCGAGACCCAGGAGCAGGCGGTCGTCCGGGAGGTCCACGAGGAGGTCGGCCTCACCGTCGTACCGGAGGCGAAGGTCTGGGAGTCGGAGACCGACGACCACCGTTTCCGTCTGCACTGGTGGACCGCCCGGGCCGACACCGGCGAGGTGGTCCCCGACCCGCGCGAGGTCGCCGAGACCCGCTGGGTCACGCCGGGGGAGTTCCTGGCCCTGGACCCGGTCTTCGACGGCGACCGCGAATTCTTCGAGCGGATCCTGCCGGAACTGTGACACCCCGCTGAAGCCGGGCGTCGCGCCACGGCCACAGCCGCGCCCTCAGGATCCCTACGGTTCGAAGTTCCGCGGGAGGTCGTCCCGCTGGACGTGCTCCTGACGCACGCCGCCCCCGTCGCCGCCGAGTCCCCGCGCCGGTCCCTGGCAGCCCTGCACCAGGGCGATACCGACCGCCACCAGCAACGTCACCACGACGAACACGAACAGTCGCTGCCGCAGCAACCTCGGATTGGCGGGCCGTAGTTTCGTCCCCGTGTTCCTGGACGCCGGGCGCCCGGTGCCGCTGTGCGGGGCGGGGCGCCCGCCGCTGCCCGACCGCGCGCCCTCGCGCCCGGTGGGCGTCGGCCGCGGCCCCGACCGCGAAGGGGCGCCGCCCCGCGAGGCGCCGGGCCCACGCACCGGCGTCCTGCCGCGGTTGCCGTTCCCCGCCGACCGGTTCCCGCCCCCGGTCGCCCGGGCGCCGCCCCGCGCACCGGTCTGCGAAGCCGTACCGTCCGTCGAGGCATGGCCGTCCCGGGAGGGAGCGGAACCCCGGGGCGGGGGAGTGCCCCGGCCCCGCTGTGCCCCGCCGCCCTGCTGCCCCTGCGGACGCCGGGCCCGCTCGGGGTAGGTGTCGACGGGCCGGTCAATGTCGGCACCGCGCGGCGCGGGCGGCCGGACACCGCCGAGGTCCTGCGACTCCCGGGCCGCGATCTCCTTCAGCCGCAACGACAGTTGGAGCGTGCTGGGCCGCTCCTCCGGGTCCTTCGCCAGACACGCCCGGACGAGCGGAGCCAGCGCGTCGGGCACACCGTGCAGCTGCGGCTCCTCGTGCACCACGCGGTACAGCATCACCTCGGAACTGCCGTGCCCGAAGGGCGAGTCGCCCATCGAGGAGTACGCGAGCGTGGCACCGAGCGAGAACACGTCCGTGGCCGGGGTGACGGCGGCCCCCCGCACCTGCTCCGGCGCGAGGAAGCCGGGCGAGCCGACCGCCGTGCCGACATGGGTGAGCGTCGAGGCGCCGGTGGCCCAGGCGATGCCGAAGTCGATGATCCGAGGCCCCTTGGGGGACAGCAGGATGTTGGACGGCTTCAGGTCCCGGTGCACCACCCCGGCCTCGTGCACCGCGACCAGGCCCTCCGAGAGGGCGGCGCCGACGGCCGCGACATCGGCCGCGCAGAGCGGTCCCTCGGCCGCGACCTTGTCGTGCAGCGAAGGGCCGGGCACGTACTGCGTGGCGAACCAGGGGCGGTCCGCGTCGAGGTCGGCGGCCACCAGCCGGGCCGTGCAGCCGCCGCGGATCCGCCGGGCCGCCGAGACCTCACGGGCGAACCGGGAGCGGAACTCCTGATCCTCCGCCAGGTCGGGACGGATGACCTTGAGCGCGACCCGCTGCCCCTTCTTGTCGGAGCCCAGGTAGACCACGCCCATCCCACCCGCGCCGAGCCGTCTGTGAAGCTTGAACGAGCCGACGACGCGCGGGTCCTCGCGCCTCAGGCGCATCATCGCCATGTTCATCCCCGCTGCCCGGTCCTGTGACGAGCCACAGCTTACGTTTCCGCGGCCGCCCGCGCGCAGAGGCCGCGCCCTCTCAGCGTGATGGATTGTCAGTGGTGGGTGGAAGACTTGAAGGGTGGTCAGGGAGGGCGCGAAGAGGCGGACTTCGCGTGCGGAGTGATCCCAACCACCCGTCGCAGAAGGGGGATTGGTCCTGTGAAGGGTGATCGTGTGGAGATAGTCGTGGACGCGGGGGACACGACGCGCACCTATGACGTCGTGGCGAGCAGAGCGGGACGCAGGGTGGAGACCTCGGTACGCCGAGGTGTCGTGGAAGTGAGCGAAGTCACCCGTAGTGGGAGGGTCGTACGTACTGCCCGCTTCATGGCGAATCGGGTGCTGGCCCTGGTGGAACAGCCCGTTCCGCGCGATGAGAGCTCGGACAAAGAGGGGTGATCCAGGCGTCCCGTCGGGGAAGACCCTGAGACCCACGCCCCCGTCTCCACCCAGGGGAGTACATCGCAGGTGGCGGCTCATCCTCGGGGAGGCCCGGCAATCGGTACGAGGGCATGACGCCGGGCAGGGGCCGGGCGCCTAGATTTGAAGTCAAGCGGCGGGTGGCAGCACTCGTCCCCCGAGGTCAGACGCCCGCCGCTGCCAATGACAACCGATAACGGTCAGGAGAGGGACCATGGCCCAGACGGCTCCGCGGACGCTGCTCCGCGAGGAGGGACGCAAGGTGTACGCCGCCGCGTTCCGCCGCCGCCAGGGCCGTCGCCACCCGCTGGTGGCGACGCTGATGGCCCTTCCCCTGGCGGTCCTGCTCCTCCTCGTCTTCGACGGGTGGGAGACAGTGGCCACACAGGCGTCGTCCGTGGGAGAGATGCTGGGGCGCTGAGCGGCGACCCCAGGCCCGGAAGAGCGGTCCGGGCGGGGACATCACACCCATGAAACCCCGTGGGGACGGGGGTGCGGCGGACGGCACAAATGCCGGCGCAGCTGGGGAGCTGCGCCGGCATTGCTTTTGTCCCGCGCGCGCCGAGCACCCGGAACGGGCCGTTCCCCACGGCCGGATCTCCTTCAGCACGTACTCTCGGCCGGTGACCTCCGCCGCCGTTCCGCTCCTGGCCGGCCTCACCGCCAAGGCCCGAGCCGCCGCCCACGCACGCTCGTCGGCCTGCCCTTGCGGCGCGACCACGCTCGCCGACCGCCCCGACGGCCTGGTGGTGCGGCACGCGGACACCGTCGCCAAGGCTCACGCCCCGGGCACCGAACCGGCCGAACTGGCCGGCCGCCTCAGCGTCGCCGCCCGCCACCCCGACATCCTCCTGCCCCCGCTGGGCCGGGCCCCGGCCACCCTGCACGGCCGCCTCGTGACGTTCTGGCCGTACGGCGCCCCCGTGGATCCCGACGACCCGGACGCCGCCCCTTGGGAAGCCGCCGCCACCCTCCTCGCCCGCCTCCACCGCACGCCGGCCCCGCCCGGCCTGCCCTGCATGCGTGGCCCCGCGAAGGCGGCCCGAGCGGTGACCCGGCTCCGCGAGGCCGGCCCGCACCCCGCGGCCGCCCCCGTCCTGCGCGCCTGGGCCACCCTCCCGCCCTGGGCCCGGGCCGAGGCGCCGATGCCGCACGCCGGCACCCTCTGCCACGGCGACCTCCACCTCGGCCAGCTCGTACGCCGCCCCGTCGACGGCCCCTGGCTGCTGATAGACGTGGACGACCTCGGCACCGGCGTCCCCGCCTGGGACCTCGCCCGCCCCGCCGCCTGGTACGCCTGCGGCCTGCTCCCGCCCGAGGAATGGACCCGGTTCCTCGCCGCGTACCGCGAGGCCGGCGGCCCCGCCGTCCCGGCCGAGGGCGATCCCTGGCCCGCTCTCGACGTCGCCGCCCGCGCCCTCACCGCGCAGACCGCGGCCCGGGCCGTCGCCAAGGCGGCCGCGGCGGGGCGCCCGCTGGACGAGGTGGAGCAGTCGGTCGTGGACGCCTGTGACCGAATGGCTACCGTCCCGCCACAGTTGGCGCAGGAGCACGCGAAGTAGGGTGCAACCGACTGCAGCGGGACAGAGTCTGTCCTGGCGAGATGTGAAGCAGGACCGACCGGCGAGGAGTTGAACGACCATGCAGTGTCCGAAGTGCCGTGCGCCGATGCACACGTACAACCGCAACGGTGTCCAGATCGAGCAGTGCAGCGGCTGCCGCGGGATCTTTCTCGACTACGGCGAGCTGGAGTCGCTGACCCGTCTGGAGGCCCAGTGGTCCCAGCCGGCCCCGCCGCCCCCGCCCGCCCCGCAGGCCTACCCGGCCCCGCCGGCTCCCGCCTGGGGTGCCCCGCACGGAGGCCACGGCCATCACGGTCACCACGGCCATCACCGCAGCAAGAGCTTCGGCCACATGCTGTTCTCGTCCTGACGCACGCCGCGGCACGACGCGTGAGACGCAAGGAGCCCCCGGCCTCGAACGGCCGGGGGCTCCTGTGTGATGTGGACGATACTGGGATTGAACCAGTGACCTCTTCCGTGTCAGGGAAGCGCTCTCCCGCTGAGCTAATCGTCCTCGGGGACCATGCATACGGACTGTGTCCGTTCATGGGCACTGCGTGCGCGATACTGGGATTGAACCAGTGACCTCTTCCGTGTCAGGGAAGCGCTCTCCCGCTGAGCTAATCGCGCGGGTGGGATCTTGAAGGATCCAGTGGACGATACTGGGATTGAACCAGTGACCTCTTCCGTGTCAGGGAAGCGCTCTCCCGCTGAGCTAATCGTCCTTGGAGGTGGAGACGGGATTTGAACCCGTGTAGACGGCTTTGCAGGCCGTTGCCTCGCCTCTCGGCCACTCCACCAGGAGTGTAGGGGTTCGGGAAGATCCCCTTGCTCTTTCGAGCGAACGACGAGGTTCGAACTCGCGACCTCAACCTTGGCAAGGTTGCGCTCTACCAACTGAGCTACGTTCGCCTGTCTTTCCGATCCGCTTGCGCGGCCCGGCGACGTGTTGAACTCTAGCGGATTCCGGGGCCAGCACAAAAACGCGTTTGCGCAGCGTGCTGCGCCTCCCCTGCTCAAGGCTGTCACGGGGCCGCCCGACGGGACATCCCCCGGCCGCCCGCGGGGCACCCGCCATAGACTCGACTGCGTGCTCGACCTCCCTCCTCTCGCCCGCTTCGGCGACCGCGTCGCCACCGGGCTCCTCGACGTCACAGACGACCCCGAGGCCCTGGAGTCCAGCGGTTTCTGGGCCGTCTGCGCCGACTTCGAGGGCCGGCTGACCTGCGCACGCTTCGCGCAGGTCCGCACCGCCCCCGTGCCCGCCCCCGTGCCCGGCGCATGGCACGGACCGGCGGCCGGTGACTGGACGTCCTCGCTCGATCGCGCCGCGTACACGGCCGCCGTGCGGAGGATCCGCGACCACATCGCAGCCGGCGAGGTCTACCAGGCGAACCTGTGCCGGGTGCTGTCGGCGCCCGTCCGGCCCGGCGCCGACGTGGACGCCCTCACGGCACTGCTCGCCCGCGGCAACCCGGCACCCTATGCGGGAACGATTCGCCTGCCGGGACACGGCGTCGAGATCGCCACCGCCTCCCCCGAGCTGTTCCTGCGCCGCGACGGCCGGATCGTCGAGTCCGGGCCGATCAAGGGCACCGGCCGGACGGAGGCGGACCTGCTGGAGAAGGACTACGCCGAGAACGTGATGATCGTGGACCTCGTCCGCAACGACATCGGGCGAGTCTGCGCCACGGGCAGTGTGACGGTGCCCGACCTGTGCGCCGTCGAGAAGCATCCGGGGCTCGTCCACCTCGTCTCGACGGTCCGCGGCGAGCTGGACCACGGGGCCGGCTGGGCCGAACTGATCGGCGCCGCCTTTCCTCCCGGCTCGGTCACCGGCGCGCCGAAGTCCAGCGCGCTGCGGATCATCGACGCGCTGGAGACGGCGCCCAGGGGGCCGTACTGCGGCGGGATCGGGTGGGTCGACGCCGACCGGCGGGTCGCGGAGCTGGCCGTCGGCATCCGTACCTTCTGGATCGACCGGGCCGAGGGCGCGCTGCGCTTCGGCACCGGTGCCGGCATCACCTGGGGCTCCGATCCCGAGGGGGAGTGGCGGGAGACCGAGCTGAAGGCGTCCCGGCTGCTCGCGATAGCGTCGGGAGCGTATGAGGTGAGTGGAGAGGACCTGCGGGAGGACCTGACGTGAAGATCTGGCTCGACGGTGGACTGCAGGACAGCGCGTCCGCCCGCGTCTCCGTTTTCGACCACGGCATGACCGTGGGCGACGGCGTCTTCGAGACGGTGAAGGCCGTGCACGGCCGCCCGTTCGCCCTCACCCGGCACCTCGACCGGCTGACCCGGTCCGCGCGCGGCCTGGGGCTGCCGGACCCGGACCACGAGGAGGTGCGCCGAGCCTGCGCCGCGGTCCTCGACGCCGAGCCCGTGCCGCTCGGCCGTCTCCGCATCACCTACACCGGCGGCCAGGGCCCCCTCGGCTCCGACCGCGGCGATCACGGTCCGACGCTCGTCGTCGCCGTCGGCGAGACGACCCGCCGCCCCGACTCCACCGCCGTGATCACCGTGCCCTGGACCCGCAACGAGCGCGGCGCCCTCACCGGCCTGAAGACCACCTCGTACGCCGAGAACGTCGTCGCTCTCGCCCGGGCCCGCGAACAGGGCGCCTCCGAGGCCCTGTTCGCCAACACGGTGGGACAGCTGTGCGAGGGCACCGGGTCGAACGTCTTCGTCGTCCTCGACGGCGAGATCCACACTCCGCCGGTCGCCTCGGGCTGCCTCGCGGGCATCACCCGCGCGCTGGCGGCCGAATGGACCGGCGCGAGGGAGACCGACCTGCCGCTGGACGTCCTGGAGCGGGCCGAGGAGATCTTCCTGACGTCGACCCTGCGGGACGTGCAGGCCGTGCACCGCGTCGACGGCCGTGAGCTGCCCGGCGCGCCCGGCCCGGTGACCGCCAAGGCCATGCGGATCTTCGAGGAGCGGGCCGGGAACGACCTCGACCCCTGACAACCCCCGGAAATTCGGCTGAACCGGGCCGTGGTTGCGGGTAGAACACCCCTGATGACCACGACCCTGCGGCCGACCGAGCCGCTACAGCAGAACGCCGACGGGACGCGCTCACGCCGTTACCAGGTATGCGTCAACAGCCGTCCCGTGGGGGCGATACACCTCGGCACGCATCCCGTTTTCGGCCGGGAGGTGGCCCGGATCACCGAGCTGCACATCGACGAACCGGACCGCGGGCGGGGCCGCGGCACGGTCGCCGCGCTCGCGGCGGAGGAGGTGGCGCGCGGCTGGGGGTGCCGCCGCATCGAGGCGGCGGTCCCCGCCACGTCCGAGGCGGGCCTCCGGCTCGCCACGGTGCTCGGCTACGTCGTCCGCAACCGCGGCATGGAGAAGCAGCTGGGCGACACTCCGCCGGAGCTGCCCGAGGGCAGCCGCGCCCGGCCCATGACCGAGGCGGAGTTCGGTCCTTGGCTGGAGAGGGGAAAGGAGGGCTACGCGCGCAGCTGGATCGAGCGGGGCGTCCCGGAGGCCGAGGCCCGGGCCAAGTCGGAGCGCGACCACGCCACGCTGCTGCCCGACGGCCTCGCCACCCCCGGCATGCTGATCAGCGTCGTCGAGCACCTGGGGACACCGGTGGGCACGCTGTGGCTGGCGGTGCGCGCGGACCACGCGTTCGTCTTCGACGTGGAGACCGACACCGCGCACCGCGGAAAAGGCCACGGCCGCACCCTGATGCTGCTGGCCGAGGCCCAGACGATCGCGGAGGGCAGGAGGGTCCTCGGCCTCAACGTCTTCTCCGGCAACACCCCGGCCGAGCGGCTCTACGCGTCGCTCGGCTACGAGCCCGAGCAGTACGCGATGTACAAACCACTGCTCTAGCGGCCCGGGAGCCGGTGGCCGAAGCCGCGACCCGGAGAGCCTGAGGGCTGAGGGCTGGGAGCCGGGAGCTGGGAGCCGGGGGAGCCGCCGGCCGGGAGCGGGCGAGGGTGTCAGTGCTGCTGCCCGGCCAGCAGCCGGTCCGCGATCTCCTCGATGCGCTCGCGCAGCCCCTCCTGGCTCTTGCCGCCGTCGAGCCGCTCACCGCCGATGACGTACGTCGGGGTGCCGGTCACGCCGATCGCCTTGCCCTCGGCCTGGTCCGCGTCCACGATCAGGATGTGCCGGCCGTCGACCAGCGCGGTGTCGAACTCCTCGGCGTCCAGGTCCAGTTCGCGGGCCAGTTCGACCAGGAAGGGTTCCCCCGCACGGGCCAGCTCCTCGACCCGCCCCAGCAGGGCCTCCGTGTACGGCCAGCCCCGGCCCTGCTCCCACGCCTCCTCCGCCGCCTGGGCGGCGGCGAAGGCGTGCTTGTTCTTCTCCAGCGGGAAGTGCCGCAGCCGCAGCTCCAGACGCTCTCCGTAGCGGGCGCGCAGGGCACGGAGATCGTCCAGCGCGGTACGGCAGTCCGGGCACTGGAGGTCGCACCAGACCTCGAGGACGGGGGCGGCGGAACGGTCGGAGGAGGAGTCGCTCATGCCCCCAGTCTTCCAGCAGGTGCGCCCCGGAGCGCAGCCCGTATCGGCACCTGCGGAGGAGGAGACCCGGAGATGTCCCTGATGTCGGGCCCGGAGCATGGCCCGCCGGGGTGCGGCGGGTGCAGGATGGAAGGGACGAAGCGTTCCGACCCGACCGTGCCACGCCAGGAGGACCGGATGATTGCCGAGACCGTCTGCTCCGCCGTGTCCGCGGCAGGCCTGGGCATCGCGGTCGTCACGGCGTACCGCAAGCGTTACCTCACAGCGGTCCGGGTCGCGGCCTACTCCCTCGTCCCGATCGGCCTGGTGATGACGGGGGTCGTCAAGTGGCTGGCCGACACCGCGTTCAGCCCGACGGCCTGGGCCGGGTTCGGGGTGCTCGGCCTCGCGTGGGTGCTCTTCATGACCACACGAGCCGTGGAGCGCCGCCGCGGAGGCACCCGCAAGGAGCGCAGGGCCGCTGCCCGGGCGGCCGAGCGGCCCGACGCCGTGGCACCCTCCTCGGCACCCGCCGCTGCGCCCTCGCTGGGGCAGGGCTCCCGCTCCGCTCCCCGGCCCGCGTCGGCGTCCCGAGGCGAGGACGACTTCAGCGACATCGAGGCCATCCTCAAGAAGCACGGCATATGACGGCCGCCCCGGCCCACGGCTGAATCGTCACAGTGAGTCCGCCGGCGCGCGGAAGTGATCACAACCCGAACGGGACCTCGCGGATTCGGCGCACTCCCGCACGGAACGAGCGCGCTGATCGCGTTCGGCCCGGCGGCTGCGTCATCATCGCCGCGAGATGCTGGACACGACGAAACAGAGCGACCCCGCACCGCCGCAGGACGAGCCATGTCCGCCGCGGGACGAGCCCTTTCTCCCGCAGGACGAGCCACGTCCCCGGCAGGACGAGCCGCGCGGTTGCCTCTTCGCCCTCTCCCAGCCACCGCTGATGATCTTCCTGGCGGTGATCGGGAGCCTGCTGCTCATGGCCTCGTTGCACGATCTGCTGTTGCTGTGAGCCTGACCCGCGGTACCCGGCGCCACCCGCCGGGGCCGCGTCGGCATCGACGGCCTGCGCACGGGCCGCGTCGTCGATCACCTCCGGGGACCCGCGGCCCGGCGACGGCTGTCAGCCCGCGGCCTCCTTGCGGCGCGCGCGGTACGCGGCCACGTGCAGGCGGTTTCCGCAGGTGCGGCTGTCGCAGTAACGCCGCGAGCGGTTTCGGGACAGGTCGACGAAGGCGCGTCGGCAGTCGGGCGCCTCACAGCGCCGCAGCCGCTCCTGCTCCCCGGCGACCACGAAGAATGCCAGCGCCATACCGCAGTCCGCGGCCAGGTGATCGGCGACGGAGGCGCCGGGGGCGAAGTAGTGCACGTGCCAGTCGTAGCCGTCGTGGTCCGTGAGCCGGGGGGTGGTGCCGGCGGCCGCGACCAGGTCGTTGATCTGCCCTGCGGCGGTCCGGGCGTCGGGGGCGGCGAAGACGGCGGCGAAGCGTGCGCGGATCTTGCGCACGGCGGAGAGGTCGAAGTCCGAGAGCAGCCCGACATCGCTGATCTCGTGGTTCCGCACGAAGTCCGTGAGGGTCGCCACGTCCGGCAGCCCGTCCGCCGCCGTGTCGTCCTCCGGTGCGGTGTTCACCAGATCGACCACGGTGTCGAGGGCGCACCGGGTGTCGTGGGTGATCAGCACGATTCGCTCCCTGGCCTGAGGGTCGGGCGGGCGCCCGCCGATGCTGGCCGATGGTAACGGCTCCGCCACCGCCGGACCCTCCACATGCCCGCACATGGCTTCGAATACAACGCCTCAGGGCCCGCGGCGGTTCCCGAGGGCCGCAGGGCCCGCGGCGCTGCCCGGGCGGCCGGCGGCGGGTGCGGCGGGCGGGGGAGGGGCGCATGCGCGAACCGGCACCGGGAGGGCGCGCACACGCCAACCGGCACCGGGAGGGGGCGCGCACACGCGAACCGGCGCCGGACCGCGTGAGCCGCGGTATCGGCGCCGGTGTCATCCCGTATGCGGTTGTCCGAGCCCGAGCCGTCTCCCCGAGTGGACGGCGCCGGGCGGCTTTGTGGGGGCCTCGCGCTAGCTTTCCGCCAGGATGTGCGAGAGCTCCTGGTCGAGGTCGAAGTGCCGGTGTTCCGTGCCGGGCGGCACGGCGGCGTCGGTCCGCTTCAGGAAGGACTCCAGGGCCCGTGCCGGGGCCTCCAGCAGGGCCTCGCCCTCCGGCGAGCTCAGGGCGATGCACACGACGCCCTGGCCGTGACTGCGCGACGGCCAGACGCGGACGTCGCCGGTGCCCGTAGGGCGGTGAAGTCCCTCGGCGAGGAGGTCGCGGGCGAACACCCACTCGACGGTTTCCTCGGCTCCGGTGTGGAAGGTGGCGTGCACGGCGTAGGGGTCGGCCGTGTCGTACCGCAGGCCTGCGGGGACAGGCAGGGAGGACTCGCTCGACACAACGAGGCGCAGGTGCAGCTCGCAGCTGACCGTGGTGTTCATAAGCGCCAGGGCCTTTCGCTCAGTGTGCGCTCGGGGATTCGCACGTCGGCGAAATCGACATGCCACCTACGGTGCCGTTGTAAACCCCTCTGAGTGTTTTGCGTGCCTTTACGTAACTCTTCCGGCCGAGAGATCGTCCGCGTCGTGCGTCCATTCCGGTGACTGGTTTCGCTCGGGTAGTGTTCGGCCGTATGAATACGGGGAGTAACGAGCCGGGCGAGGTGGCCGTGGCATCGGACGGGACGGGGCCGGGCGAGGTGCACGGCGAGCAGGACCGTGGGCTCGGCTCGCGTGCGCCGGAATTCATCAAGGCGCGCCGGGCGCTGCACGTGAGCTGGCAGGTCGGCGTTTTCATCATCGGGCTCGCGGTCGTGGTGGCCGGCATCATCATGCTTCCGCTCCCCGGGCCGGGCTGGGTCGTGATCTTCGGCGGCATGGCGATCTGGGCGACGGAGTTCGTCTGGGCCCAGCTGGTGCTCCGCTGGACCAAGCGGAAGGTCACCGAGGCCGCCCAGCGGGCTCTCGACCCCAAGGTGCGGCGCCGCAACATCATCCTGACGTCGATCGGGCTGGTGATCGTGGGCGTCATCGTCGGTGTCTACCTGTGGAAGTTCGGCATCGTCATGCCGTGGAAGATCAAGGACCAGTGAGCGTCACAGGCACCCCCTGACATGGGGTAATGTTCTTCCTGCGCCCGGGCGATTAGCTCAGTGGGAGAGCGCTTCGTTCACACCGAAGAGGTCACTGGTTCGAACCCAGTATCGCCCACCCGGACCGGAAGCCCACCTGCGATCATGCAGGTGGGCTTCCGGTGTTGTGTCTGCCGGGCACTGTCGCCCCTCGAGGCCCGGGCCTCGCCCGGGCCGCAGGACGCGGGGTCGTCCACCTGGCCGGCCGGCGGCCCGAGGCCGGGGTGGCGAGAGCGTTGACGGAAACCTCGCCCGAGGCGGGCGGACGGTCCGGCGGTGTGGCCGGAACATCGCCCCCGCCGATCGTCGGCACGGGTGGCCGCATTGCGTCACCAGGGCCCCTGGTGACGCCACCTCCGCCCGCTCGGGGCCCTCGCCCGTTCCCTGCCGCCATCGATCCGCCCGCGGGGACCTGGTCCGTCAGGACGCCCGCTTCGGGGCTCGTCCCGTCCTCGCGCGGCACCACGTCCCCGGGGTGGCATCCGTCCCGGGTCGGCACCCTGTCCCGCCGTGCCTGGCCGGAAAAGATCCCCACTCCCGTACCCTCCCTCCGGGGGTCCGGCGTCGCTTTTCGGTCATGCCCGAAAGGGGCCCGGCTCGCTCCCCTGCGTTCGGCGTCTCGGCCACACCGTCGTCACCAGCGATGTCGCCCGGCCCGGTCCGCGGGTCCACCTCCGCGGTCCGCTCCGTCATCCACCGCCTCGGTAAGAAATTCTTGTCCGAATCATTGACGCACTCTCAGCCCCTCCGTAACTTGTGCCAGCAAGCGCTTACTTGAAACGATTCATGCGAGCGGGACGACGTGCGGGGAGGTCCAACCGTGGTGAACGGCAGGAATGTTGAGAGACGGACGATCCTGAAGGCGGCCGGAGCCACGGCAGCCACGCTGGGGCTGGCCGCGACGACCGGCTGCGGGGGTGACGGAGGGACCTCCGCTGACGGGACGGTGACGATCCGTTACGCGTGGTGGGGTGCGGAGGACCGCGCCGAGCGAATCAACAAGACGATCGCGCTCTTCGAGAAGAAGTACCCGAAGATCAAGGTGAAAACGGACTTCCAGCCTTATCTCGACTTCTGGAAGAAGTTCAACACCCAGGCCTCCGGCGGCAATCCGCCGGACGTGTTCCAGAATGCGATCGGCTTCCTCCGGAAATACGACGCGAAGAACGTGCTGCTCGATCTGAGCGAGCAGGCCAAGGCCGGCAACCTCCGGATGGACGGATTCCGCGCGGGCCTCGAGAAGTTCGGCGAGGTCGACGGCAAGCTCCTCGGCGTTCCGGTCGGTTCGAACTCCATGGCCCTGGTCATCGACAAGCCCGTCTACACGCGGGCCGGGGTGAAGCCGGAGCAGGGCTGGACCTGGGACGACTACCACGCGGCGATGAAGACGATCCGTGACAAGACGGGGCGTGCCGGTGACACCGGGCCGTACAACATCATGTACCTGTACGACCTCTACCTGCGCCAGAACGGCAAGGCGTTCTTCACCGAGGACGCGCTCGGCTTCACCGAGGCGGATCTGACGGACTGGTGGACGAAGGCCAAGAAGGGCGTCGAGGACGGCAGCTACGCCAACCAGAAGAAGGTCGCCCAGATCAAGCCCAAGTCGGCGGTCGCCGGGGAGATCTCCGGCGGTGAGTTCACCTGGGACAACTTCACCGTCCGCTACACCTCCGAGGGCAAGAGCGAGTACGGCCTGGCCCCCATCCCGACCACGGACGGCAAGAAGACCGGCCAGTACCTCGGCTCCCTGATGCTGAGCGCCTCCAAGCGCACCCAGCACCCCAAGGAAGTCGCCCAGTTCATCGACTTCATGGTGCACGACCCCGAGGTCGCCAAGATCATGGGCTACGACCGTGGCGTGCCCGCGACGCAGGCGCAGTACGACGCGTACAAGCCGACCGACGAGGTGAACAAGGCGATCGCCGCCTACGAGGAGTCCCTCGTCAAGGCGGGCGTCCTGGAGCCCATCACCCCGCACCCGAACGGCGCCGACGTCTGCGAGGCCGCCTTCCTGCGCATCGGCGAGGAGATCGGCCTGGGCAAGCGCTCGGTGGACGAGGCCGTCAAGCAGTTCTTCACCGAGTCGAAGACGGCTCTCGGCACCTGATGGGAACCACCGTGACACACGCCCCTGCGATGGAGGGCCTGTCCCAGGACTCCGAGCCGCGGCACGGTCCGGTGAAGCCCGAGCGCCCCGCCGCCCTCAAGCGGCGGCGGCGCCGGGAGAACCTGGCCGGCTATCTCTTCATGTCCCCGTGGATCGCCGGGTTCCTGCTGCTCACCGCGGGCCCGATGATCGCCTCGCTCTACTACGCCTTCACCGACTACAACCTCTTCGACGCTCCCAAGTGGATCGGCCTCGGCAACTTCTCGGAGATGTTCGGCGATCCGCGCTGGCGCCACTCGGTGCAGGTGACCCTCTGGTACGTCGCCGTCGGCACGCCGCTCAAGCTGATCGCCGCCCTCGGTGTGGCCCTGCTGCTGGCCCAGAGCAGGCGTGGGCAGGCCTTCTACCGGGCCGCCTTCTACGCTCCGTCGCTCATCGGCGCCAGCGTCTCCGTCGCGATCGTCTGGAAGGCGATCTTCTCGGACGACGCGATCGTCGACCGTACGCAGAAGCTCTTCGGCATCGACGTCGGAGGGTGGACCGGCGACCCGGACCTGATCATCTACAGCCTGGTGGCGCTGACCGTCTGGCAGTTCGGCGCCCCCATGGTCATCTTCCTGGCCGGTCTCAAGCAGGTCCCGCGCGAACTGTACGAGGCGGCCGAGGTCGACGGGGCGGGCACGTTCCGCCGGTTCTGGAACATCACGCTGCCGATGATCTCCCCGGTCCTCTTCTTCAACGTCCTGCTGGAGACGATCCACTCGTTCCAGATCTTCAGCTCGGCGTACATCGTCGGCGGCGGCGCCGGTGGCAACGCCTGCGGTCCGGCCGACGGGTCGATGGTCTACACCTGCTACCTCTACGTCCAGGGCTTCGAGAACAGCCGGATGGGTCTGGCCTCCGCGATGGCCTGGCTCCTGCTGATCGCGGTCGCCCTGGTGACGGCGGTGCTGTTCTGGTCCCAGAAGCGCTGGGTGCACTACGAGGAGGGCGCCCGATGAGTGCGCAGGCCACCGACGTCAAGACGGCCGGAGCGCTCCGGCACAAGCTGCCCGGCTCCCTCGCCTGGCACATCGGGTCCCTGCTGATCCTCGCGGTGATCCTCTACCCGGTGATCTGGGTCGTCGGCGGGTCCTTCAAGAAGAGCGAGGACATCGTCGGCAGCCTGGACCTCTTCCCGGGCGACCCGGTCACCGCCAACTACACGAGCCTCGCCGACGGCATCGCCGACATCTCGATCTCCACGTTCTTCTTCAACTCGCTCTTCCTCGCGGTGGGTTCCGTGATCGGGATCCTGGTGTCCTGCTCGCTCACGGCCTACGCCTTCGCGAGGATCCGCTTCGCGGGCCGCAACGTGCTGTTCACGCTGATGATCGGGACGCTCCTGCTGCCCTACCACGTGCTGCTGATCCCGCAGTACGTGCTGTTCCGCAATCTGGAGCTGATCAACACCTACACGCCGCTGCTGCTCGGCAAGTACCTGGCCACCGAGGCGTTCTTCGTCTTCCTGATGGTGCAGTTCATGCGCAACATGCCCAGGGAACTGGACGAGGCGGCCCGCCTCGACGGCTGTGGGCACGTCCGGATCTACTGGTCGATCGTGCTGCCGCTGAGCCGGCCGGCCCTGATCACCAGCGCGATCTTCACGTTCATCAACTCCTGGAACGACTTCATGGGCCCGCTGATCTACCTCAACGAGCCCGACAAGTACACGGTCTCGCTGGGCCTGAAGATGTTCGTCGACCAGGAAGGGCTGGCCAACTACGGCGGCATGATCGCCATGTCGCTGGTCGCGCTGCTGCCGGTGCTCGCCTTCTTCCTCGCCTTCCAGCGCTATCTGATCGACGGCATGGCCACGTCGGGTCTGAAGGGCTGAGGCGGCATGGCCGGGACACGGGTGAAGGCACGAGGTGAGTCGGTGTTCGCCGAGAGGTTCGCCGTGTTCGCCGAGTGTCTGCTGACCGGTGTGTGGATCGCGGTGGCCTCACTGGGAGTCGTCACCTACCCCGCCGCGTTCGCCGCAGGGGCACGGCATCTGCGGCGCCGTACCGCTCACGAGGGCGGCGGATGGCGGGAGTTCGTCGCCGACTTCCGCGCCGCCCTGCGCGGCGGGTGGCTCGCCGGGCTTGCCGGGTGGGTGGCTGTGGCAGCCGTCCGGGTGGACGTGCAGGCGGCGCGGGCGGGGATTCCCGGCGGGCCGCTCGTCGGGGCCGTCGGTGTCGTCGCGCTGATCGGGCTCGTCGTGGCCGGGCTGCGCGCGTCGGCGGTCTGGGCGCCCGGCGCGCGCTGGCGGACGCTGCTGGCGGGGGCCGGGCGGCGGACGGTGCTCGATCCGGCAGGGTCCTTCCTGATCGTCGGCGGGCTGGCCGTGGTGGCCGTGTCCGCCTGGTTCGCCGCGCCGCTGGCGGTCGCCGTCCTCGGAGCCGTGGCGGCGGCGGCCGTCGCCGTGGAAGAGCGCTACCTGCACCGCTGACCGGCGGTCCCGCCCACACCCCCTGACCGGCGGCCCCTCATGTTCGAGCCGGCGCCCGGCGCCACCTCCCTCCGTCATGCCCTGACCAGCGCACGGATTCGCTTCCCGCACGGACAAGGAAAGGCATCATCGCCATGTCTCCCATCCCTCGCAGGTCCCTCCTCACAGCGGCCGCCGTCACCGGAGCCGCCGCCCAGTTCAGCTGGGCGCTGGGCGCTCAGGACGCCCAGGCCGCACCCGGAGCCGAAGCAGCCGACGCGGACCCGGTGACCCTGGACTGGCTGGAGGACGGCGGCCTCGGAGCCGCGCCCGGCTCCACCGTCGGTGTGCCCTGGCCGAAGGGCGCGTACCGGAAGGACCAGACCTTCGCGCTGACGGACGCCGGCGGCAAGGCCGTACCCGTGCAGTCCTGGCCGATCGCCTACTGGCCCGACGGCTCCCTGAAGTGGACCGCGCACGCGGTCGCCTCGGGCGACGGCAAGCTCACCCTCGCCGCCGGGACGCCCGCCGCACCCGAGAAGAAGGTCACCGTGCACAAGCGCGGCGGCGTCATCGACATCTCCACCGGCGTCATCACCGCGAGGATCGGCACGTCCGGCTCCACCCTCGTCAAGTCCGTCACCCGGGGCTCCACGGAGATCGCGAAGAACGGCCGGCTCGTGCTGATCCGCCAGCCCGAGATCGAGGACGAGGACCAGGGCGCGGTCAGGACCGAGCGCTTCGACGGCGCGATCTCGCAGGTCGAGGTCGAGCAGGCGGGCCCGGTCCGCGCGGTCGTGCGCATCGACGGAAAGCACCGCAAGGGCGGCCGAAGTTGGCTGCCCTTCTCGATCAGGCTCTACTTCTACGCGGGCGCCGACTCCTTCCGCATGGTGCACACCATCACCTACGACGGCACGCAGGAGCCGGGCAAGGCAAGTGGCGACTTCATCCGCGGCCTCGGAGTCCGTTTCACCGTGCCCCTGCGGGACCAGTCCTACGACCGCCACATCAGGATCGGCGGTGACGGCACCGGACTGCTGCGCGAAGCCGTCAAGGGCATCACCGGACTGCGCCGGGACCCCGGAGCGGCCGTGCAGGCGGCCCAGTTCGAAGGCCGCAAGCTGCCTGACCCCGCCACCTGGGACCAGCGGGTGACGACCCGGCTGCAGTACATCCCCGAGTGGGGCGACTACACCCTCGCGCAGCTGTCCGCCGACGGCTTCACCCTGCGCAAGCGCACCAAGAAGGGGCACGGCTGGGTCGCCGCGGGCGGTGGCCGGCGCGCCTCCGGCTTCGGCTACGTCGGCGGGGCGAGCGGCGGGTTCTCCTTCGGGCTGCGCGACTTCTGGGAGAAGTTCCCCGCCCAGCTCGACATCCGGGACGCCCACACCGACGAGGCCGAGGTGACCCTCTGGCTCTGGTCGCCCGAGGCGCAGCCCATGGACATGCGCTTCTACCACGACGGCATGGGCCAGGACACCTTCCCGGAGCAGCTCGAAGGCCTCAACATCACCTACGAGGACTACGAGCCGGAGTTCGGCACCCCGTACGGCATCGCCCGCACCTCCGAACTCCTCTTCTGGGCCAACGAGACGACCCCGAGCCCTGACCGGTTCGCCGCACAGGTCGAGGCCGTCCGCGTGCTGCCGCAGCTGGCCGCCCCGCCCCGGCAGCTCATCGGGGCCAAGGTCTTCGGGCCGGGCCTGTACTCCGAGCCCGACCGCTCCACCCCCGCCAAGGCGAAGATCGAGGACCACCTCGACTTCCTCTTCACCTACTACAGGGACCAGGTGGAGCAGCGCCGTTGGTACGGCTTCTGGGACTACGGCGACATCATGCACACCTACGACACCGTCCGGCACCAGTGGCGGTACGACATCGGCGGCTACGCCTGGGACAACTCCGAACTGTCGCCGGACCTCTGGCTCTGGTTCGCCTACCTGCGCTCCGGCCGCTCCGACATCTTCCGCTTCGCCGAGGCCATGACCCGGCACACCGGCGAGGTCGACGTCTACCACCTGGGCAAATGGGCGGGCCTCGGCACCCGGCACGGTGTGCAGCACTTCGCCGACAGCGCCAAGCAGCAGCGCATCGCCAACACCACCTACCGGCGCTACTACTACTTCCTCACGGCGGACGAACGCGTCGGCGACCTCATGCACGCCAACGTCGACTCCGACGAGACGTTCCTCGTCCTCGACCCCATCCGCAAGATCCGCACCGAGCCCTACACGCCCGACCGGCACGCCCTGTCGATCGGCTTCGGCACGGACTGGAGCGGCCTGGTGTCGGCCTGGCTCACGGAGTGGGAGCGCAAGGGCCCGAAGTGGGAGAAGGCCAAGGCGCGCGTCCTGTCGACCATGGAGACCATCGCCGCCCAGCCCAACGGATTCGTGCAGGGCACCGGGCTCTACGACCTCGACACCGGCAGGTTCGCCGTCGCCGACAAGCCGGTCGTCAGCGTCTCGCACCTCTCCGCCGTCTTCGGCCTCAACGAGCTGTGCGCCGAGCTCATCGACCTCGTCGACATGCCGAAGTTCAACGAGGCGTACTTCGACTACTGCCGGTTCTTCAACGCCACCAAGGCCGAGCAGAAGACCCGCTACGGCTCCGACTTCGGCAGCCTGCTGCTGTTCCAGGGCCACTCGCGCCTGGACGCGTACGCCGCCGTCAGGACCGGGGACGAGAAGCTCGCGGCCCGGGCCTGGGAGAAGTTCCACAACTCCGACGGCTACAAGGAGTCGGCGCCCTGGCGGACGGAGAAGCTGAACGGTCCGGCCGCCCTGGTGCCGGGCAGCGAAGCCACCTGGGTGTCCACGAACGACACCGCGCTGTACGGCCTCGCCGCCATCGAGAACCTGGCGCTGCTCGGCGACAGGATGCCTTAGCGGGAACCGGCACGGGCGGGTTCCGGGGCGTCGCCCTCCGGAACCCGCCCGACTAGTCGATGATCTGGTGGAAGAACAGCACGGCGGGCGCCGTCACCCCGCCGCCGACGCTCACCGCGACGGGCCATGTGTTGCCGGCCAGGGCCGACAGGACGGTGGCACCGATGCCGACCAGGGCCGCGAGCAGGAAGACGATGGCGGCGCGCTGGGTGAGGAGCGGCCCGTCCCGGCCGGTGCGCCGACGGTTGGCCTGTGCCACCGGAGCGCTCCCTATTTCATCGCGACAGCGGGCTGGAGCACGGGCACGTCCCACGGGTCCTGCGCCGGACGCAGGAGTTCGAAGCGGACACCTCCGCCGTCACCGTCCGTCCGGACCCCGTGCACGGCGGGTTCGGGCAGGCTGTTGTAGTGGAACGGCGTCGAGAAGTAGTAGGCGCCGGTGTCCGGGACGGCGACGATGTCACCGGGTTCCAGAAGGGGCAGGGCGCGGTCGCGTGCCAGCAGGTCCCCGGCGAAGCAGGCGGGCCCCGCGATGTCCTGGCGGACCGGTCCGCCCCGCTTGGCCCTGCCGCTCGCGTCGTGCGTCTCGATCCGCAGCGGCCAGGCGTCGGGGTTGAACACCGTCCGGGTGGCCACCTGCACACCGGCGTGGGTGACCGCGATCGGCCGGCCGCCCATGCTCTTGGTGTACTCGACGTACGCGGCGGTGAACCCGTTCTTGGCGAGGACGGACCGCCCGAACTCGGTGACGATCTCGTAGTCGCCGGAGAACAGGGCGGGCGCCTGGGCGCGTAGCTGCCGGGCGTACGTGTCGAAGGTGGGCGTGGTTTCGTCGTCGGCGAAGTTGACGGGGAGTCCGCCGCCGATGTCGACGCCGACGACCTGGCGTCCGAGCGTGGCGTTGACCTCCTCGGCGAACGCCACGGCCTGCCCGACCCCGCCGGCCATGAGGTCGAGCGGGCAGCCCTGCGAACCGGCGTGCGTGTGCACCCAGGTCAGCCACGGGTGGTCGTGGTAGGCGCGCAGCAACCGCTGCCGGCTTCCCGGGTCCGCCAGGGGCACGCCGAACTTCGAGGTGCTCGTCGCCGTGCTCATCGCGGCGATGCTGCCGCCGCCGAGCTGGGAGTTGACGCGCACCCCGATCCGCGAGACCGGGACGCGGCCGCCGAGCGCCCGGTCGATCCTCGCCAGTTCCTGGTAGTTGTCCACGTTGATGTTCACCCCCAGGTCGAGGGCGTAGCGCAGTTCTGCCTCCGTCTTGGCCGGCGAGTCGAAGACGATCCGCTCCGGCGTGAATCCGGCGGCCAGTGCGCGGGCCAGCTCACCCGCGGTGGCCACCTCGCAGCCCATGCCGAGCCGGCACAGCTCCGCCAGAACCGGCACCAGACAGTTCGCCTTGGCCGCGAACGCGTGCAGGACGCCGGGGGAGGAGGGGAAGGCACGGTGCAGGGACCCGACGGTCGCGGCGACGCCGTCCAGGTCGACGAAGGCGGCCAGCGGGGACCGCTCGGCATTCAGCAGTCCCTGCCGTACCGCCTCCTGGAGGATCCGTTCGCGTCGCTCTGCGGCGGCGGTCAGTCCGGTCATGGTGTGCCCTTCCGTGTCGTAGGCGCGGCGCCCGGGACGGCCCCGGGGCAGACCACCAGGCTGCTGCCCGTCCCCGGTCGGCGTCTTCGTCGGATCGTCAAAGGCGCGGGTCGCACGGACGACGACTGGCGGCAACAACTCGGCTTCCGGGCACAGGTGTTGTCCGATACGACAACAGGAGAGCTCCTGGATGGTGGCCACCGCCGAACGAGGACCGCCTACGTGATCGCGCCCCGGTGCGGGACGGTCAGGTGCGTGGGGCGTCGGGCAGGGCGTCAGAGGCGGGTGCCGCCGGCCTCGTCGCCCAGACGCAACTGCACCTGGGCCAGCAGCCGGGCGTCCGGGTCGGCCAGGTCCAGCCCGGACACCTGCGTGATGCGGCGCAACCGGTAGCGCAGGCTGTTGGAATGCACGCCCAGGGCGCGCGAAGCGGCGGACACGTCACCGAAGTGGTCGAGGTAGGCGCGCAGGGTCTCCACCAGGCAACTGCCGCCGTGATCGGCGTCGAACTCCCTCAGCCGGGCCACGGACGTCCGCGCGGGCAAAGCCAACTCACGCAGGACGTCGACGACTTGCAGAATGCCCACGGTGTCCGCGACGTCCTCGCTCCGCGCCACGGTGTGCGGCCCGCCCGACGCGATGAGCGCCTGGAGGGCCTGCTCGGCCGACCTGCGGGACTCGGGCGCCCGTGCCAGGCCGGGGACCACGTCACCGAGCCCCGCCTTCACCGCCGTGCCGATCGTCGCCGACAACTGCTCCGCCAGGGCGTTCCCGAGCCGTCTCACCTGGGCGTCGGCCCGCTGCGGATCGCGTTCCAGCCCGGTCAGCAGCACCAGGGTCCTGCCGCCCGCCGGAACCACCACGACCCGGTGGCCGAGGGCGGCACAGTGCAGGGTCAGCAGACCGTGGAGCCCGGCCGGGCCGTCGTCCGCGGGGCGGCCGGTTCCGGTCCCCACCGCCAGGACCGCACAGGGCTCCCGGGGCGGCAACCAGGCCCGCTCCGCGAGCACCTCGACCGATCCGCGGTCCTCCAGCAGCGCCCGGGCCGCGTCCTCCACCAGCCGGCCGTCGGAGCTGTGGGTGCGATGGTGCAGCAGATGGGCGGCGGCGGCCCGGACCGCCGCGCGCAGCGTCTCCGCGGCGTTCGGCGACAGGGGACGGCCGGCCACCGCCGCCACCCAGATGGACCCGAGCGCCTCGCCGCCCGCCCGCACGGCACCGACCAGACGCTCCGGATCCTGTCCACGGGCGGGCCGGTGCAGCACGTCGTCCGCACCCCACAGCGCCTGGAAGAACCCCGCCTCCCGCATGGCCGCCACCCGCCAGGGCGGCACGCGACGGCCGAGGATGGTCAGCCGGCGCATCTCGTCCACGTTCTCCTCCGTGGAGGAGTAGGCCAGCACCCGTGACTCCGTGTCCTCGATCGTCACCGAGCCTCCCACCAGGGTGGCCACGGCGTCGGCCAGCGAGTCCAGATCGCCCAGGCGCACCTCGCCGGCCGTGGGCACCGCGGGCGCGCCCGCTGCGGCCAGCCCCGCCCTCAGCACCCCCACCAGCTGCGCCCACGTGCACCAGGCGGTGCGGAAGAGCACCGCCGTGCCGCTCTCCTCCGCGGCCGTCTGCAACGCCCGCGCGGCGGCCTCCGGCCGGCCCGGGCCGAACACCACGCCCGCCGCACCGGCCTCACCGGCCCGGCGCACCACGTCGACCGCGTGCGCGGAACGCGGGTCCACTCCCACCGCGAGCAGTAACTCCCGGGCCCGGATCGCCGGTTCCAGGGCGTCCAGCACATGGACACCGGTGACCCTCGTGCGCAGTCCCTCCGGGGCCGTGTGCAACTCCACGGCTCCCGCCCCCACCACCGAGAGCAGACGCTCCAGCGTCCCTCCGTCCTCGGCGCCCGGGCCGCGGCCCGGCGATTCCCTCAGGCCCGTCACGGTGCCTCCCCGTCCCGACCCGACCGTGCCGCTGCGGGGCGGCCGTTCGGAGACCACGTATGACATCACGGGCCCGGCCCGCCGTCGAGGGGCCTTCGAGGCACACGGAGGCGCCGACGGCGCGCGCCTCGGAGAGCCGTGCGCCCCTGTGCTTCTGACGGATCTCCGCGGCGTCACGACGCCCAGGGGTGTTTTGAGTCCCGCACAGCACCCGAGGCGCCCGGCACGCACCCTCGCCGGCACGCCGAGGGCACGCACCGGACACCGCGGGCACCGCACTGGACTGTCAAAACACCCCCTAGTGCATCCTCCCCAGGACGTCCCGCATCCGCCGGACGTCCCGGATCCGCTGCTCGTACGTCGCCCCGAGCGCCAGCAGCAGGAGGCCGGCCAGGGCGGGAGGCGCCCAGCGGGGGAGGGCCCCCGTCACCTGGACGACGTACGGAGCGAGTTCGTGCAGGGTCACCAGCGCCAGCACCCAGCCGCCGAGCACCAGCGGTGCCCGCAGCCGGTACCGGGCGCCCAGCAGAGTGACCAGCAGCGCCGCGGCGCCCAGCAGCAGCGGCCGGGTCCACATCGGGTCGGCCCAGGCCGCGACCAGGCTCGGCAGGAAGGTCGCGGCGAGCCCGGGGCCGTACGCCGCCCAGGAGGAGGCCTGCGGGTCGCGGCGCCGGCGCAGTGCTCCGACCAGCAGCGCCGGGACGGTCACCGGGAGGGTGTAGGCCTCGGGCGTGCCGACGTCCCAGGCGGCCAGGCGGACCCAGGCCGCCAGCACGAACAGGGCCGTGGCCGCGTAGCCGACGGGACGCCGCTCGGCGCGCAGGGCCGTACCCGCGGCGATCACCCCGCACAGGGCCAGCACCAGCGCGAGCATCGGCGGGTCGGTGACGGCCAGAGTCATGGCGAACAGCCCGGCGGCGGCTCCCACGGCCTCGACCGGCACCGTCGCCCGGGACGTACCGGGACGCGCAGCCAGCAGTGCGGCGGCAGCCGTGACCGCCATCACCAGCAGGGCGGTTCGGGAAGCGGGCCAGTCCGCCGCGGCACCCGACGCCGAAGCCAGCGCGGCAGCGGTCACGAGAGCGGCCGGAGCCGTGAAAAGGGAGACGTCCGACCGCCAGGAGGCCCCGGCGAACAGTGCTGTCAGCACGGCCAGCACGACGAGGGTCGCGGACTGGGACGCGAGGGAGACCAGGGTGAGACCGGTGGCCGTGACCAGGGCGAGGACGAGTGCGGTGACCTGCGCGGCCGACGCCGTGATCCGGCACGCGTACAGGGCCGCCGCCGTCAGCACGCCCAGGACCAGCAACCCGGCGGCGTACGGGACCTCCAGGATCGCCGGGAGGATCAACGCCGTGGCCCAGAGCAGACCGAGAGCGCCGAGCCGGGCCCGCGGGCGCCACACCTGCGTACGGACCGCCAGGGCGAGCACCGCCGCCACGGCCACCAGCACCGCCGGAGCCACCGTCGCGTGCGGCGGCCAGGGCACGTCGACGGCCACCGCCGCACGGGCGTCCGACGGCGCACCGCTCCACACCCGGGCCAGCCGGCCGGCCGGACCCAGCAGCACCACCACGACCACGGGCAGCGTCGTCAGCACGGCCAGTGCCTGTACGGCACCGGAGGCCCACGCGAACCCCCGCCGCAGCGCCTCCGGCGGCCGCACGGTCCGTACCGCCGCCGGCAGGGCGATGCCGACGGCGAGATGAGCCGGGACCACCCACTCCGACGGCACCACGGAACGCACCACGCCGCCGAGGGCGCCCACGACGAGCAGCCCGGCCGTGACCGCGAGCCCGAGGGCGTGCCCGACACCCGGACCCCGCCGGGCCGAACCCACCGCGATCACCGCCGCGAGCAGGAGCAGCGCCCCGGCGCGGGAGGCGTCACCCGGGCCGCCGGCCGTCAGGGACAGCCAGCCGGCCCCCAGTACGCCCCCGCCACCTGTGCCGTAGGCGCGACGACGGCGGTGACCCGCACCGCCCCGGCCGTCCACCGCGCCACCGCCACCGCGTCGAGCCCGGCGGTCACCAGCAGCGCGGCCGTGACCGGGTAGGGACCCGCGTCGGCGGCCACGGCCCACAGCAGCAGCGGGGCCTGGGCCGCCGCCAGCGCGCAGGGCAGGGGCAGACGCAGCGCGGACGTGGCCGGCAGCAGGCCGTACGCCGTCCAGAGCGCCGCGAGCACCGCCGTCGCGGCGGCCGCGTACGCGGTCCCGTCCGTCCCGGCGAGGGTCGCCGCGTGCAGCGCGTAGGCGTCCAGGACCGTCAGGGCGAGCCCGAGGCCCGCCACGGACTCGGCCGTCGACCGCAGCCCCCGCTTCAGCAGGGCCACGGGCGCGGCGAGCGTGGCCAGCGTGACCGCGCCGAGCACCAGGGCCCGCCCGGCGATCCCCATGTGCCCCCAGCTGACCAGGGTGAACACGGCCGCTGCGAGCGTCAGCAGGACACCGCCGAGGACCAGCAGCACGTTCTGCACACCGGGCGCGGCGGTCTCCGGTCGGGGCGGTGCGGGTGCGGCGTGCGGCGGCTGCGGTGACGCCTGGGCGGGCGACGGCTGCCGCGTCCGGTGCAGGGCTGCGACCAGCCAGGCGCGACGGGCCAGCAACTGGGAACGCCGGGCGTCCAGTTGCCGGAGTTCGGCATCGAGGAGCCGCAACTCCTCGGCCGGGGGCGGAAGGTGGGTCATGCACCGCAGTGTGGTCCGCGTCACCTCGCACGGCATGAGTGCGGGTACTCAGGCGCGTACTCAGACAGTCCGCGCCGTGAGTGGGCAGACTGCCGGAATGGACTGGAACCACTACCGCTTCCGCAGCCTGTGGACCCTGCCCGCACCCCCCGCCACCGTGTACGGAGTGCTGGAACGCCCGGAGGACTACCCGCGCTGGTGGCGCCAGGTGCGGGAGGTGACCCGGCTCGACGGCACCACCGGGGTGCTCCGCATCCGCTCCCTCCTGCCGTACGACATGACCTTCACGGCGAGAGAGGTGCGGCACGACCCCGCGGCCGGCGTGCTGGAGACCGACCTGTCCGGGGACATCGAGGGCTGGGCGCGCTGGACCGTGACACCGCTCGGGGCGGGCAGCCTCGCGCGGTACGACCAGGTCGTCAGCGTGCACAAGCCGCTGCTGCGGCGCCTCGCCGTACCGGGACGTCCCCTCTTCCGCGCCAATCACGCGCTGATGATGCGCTCCGGGCGGCGCGGACTCCTCCGGCACCTCCGAGCGGTTTGAAGGAAGCGTGCCCGGGCCTGTATGGTTCAGTGCGTTCCCGGGCGATTAGCTCAGTGGGAGAGCGCTTCGTTCACACCGAAGAGGTCACTGGTTCGAACCCAGTATCGCCCACCGGAAACAGCCGGTCCGTCGCAGACGGACCGGTTTTTTTCATGCCCTGGCGCACCTCGCGCCAGGGCTCAGGCCGCCGCCGGCAGGTCCGGACGCAGCGGCCACGCCGGGTCGACCGTCTCGTCCACACCGCTGCGCGCGAACCACGCCTGCAGGCCCCGTGCCTGCGCCGCGTGCCACACCGCCTGCAGGGTGTGCAGCTCACCCGGGGCGAGACGCTCCAGCCGGGACGCGAACCGGCGGCCCACCGCCCGGGTGACCTCCAGCGCCGCCACGGCGTCGGCCGCCGCGTCGTGCGCGCCCTCCAGGTCCACGCCGTAGTGCGCGCACAGGTCCGTCAAGGTGCGGCGGCCCTTGCGGTAGCGGTCCAGGTGCTTGTCCAGAACCCGCGGGTCCAGCACGGACAGCGACGCCGACTCGAACCAGCGGCCGAGCGCCGAGGCACGGTGGCGGCGCAACTCCCGGTCGAGCAGGGTCAGGTCGAACGGCGCGTTCATCACCACGACCGGCCGCCCCGCGTGCGCCTGCTCCGCGAGTGCCTGGGCTATCTCGTACATGACCGGCGCCGGCCACCGGCCGCTGCGCTGCAGGTGTTCCTCCGTCAGCCCGTGCACCGCCGTCGCCTCTGCGGGCACCGGAACCCCCGGGTTCACGAGCCAGCGGCTCACCCGCGGCCGGATGCCCGGCGCGTCCTGGACCACGACGGCGGCCGACACGATCCGGTCGGTCTCGACGTCCACGCCTGTCGTCTCCGTGTCGAAGGCGGCCAGCGGCCCTTCGTACCAGCACGTCGTCATAGCCACACAACCCCTCGTTCACCTTCGGCAGTTGACGCACCGTCCGCTGCCCGATCCGGTGATACCCGGGCTGTTTGCGCCGTACGCCGGAAGGAGACAACAGGAGTACGGGTCGTTGCAGTTCAGCGGCCCGCAACGGGGAAACACTTGTTCTGGAAGGCTGTTGGCCATGGCCATTGCGCAGCCCGAACGGGGCGGGCTGCTGCCCGAGCGCACGGCTCCCTCCCGCGGCACTCTCGCCACCACCGCCTGCATGGAGACACTGCAGGTCGGCTATCTGCACGCCGTCGCGGCAGCCGCCGGTTGTTCGCTGTCCCAGCCCTTTCCCGACAACGGCATCGACTGGCACGTCAGCCACAGCGCCCCCGGGCACACGGTCGACGACGAGGTCACCATCAAGGTGCAGCTCAAGGCCACCTACCAGGTGCCGCCCAACCCACCCGGCCGCACCTTCTCCTTCACCCTCGACAACGACCACCTGGCGAAGCTCGCCCGCACACCCGTGTCGGTGCACAAGATCCTCGTGGTGATGCTGGTGCCGCGCTCCCGGGACGACTGGCTGCGCGCCGGCCACGACGGGCTGGACCTGAGGCACTGCTGCTACTGGACCAACCTCGCCGGACAGCCGATCACCGGCCGCCGCCGCACCACCGTGCGGATACCGACCTCACGCATCTTCGACGACCGGGCCCTGTGCGAGATCATGACGCGGGTCGGGACGGGAGGGAAACCGTGACGCACCGCCCGACCGACGAGCCACTCAGGCAGGTCCGGCCGCACCCCGTCGACACCACGTGGAGCGGCACACCGCCCGAGCCGCCCGAGCCCGGCGATGTCGACCCGGCCGTGCTGGGCGCCCTGCTGCGCCGGCACGGCTGGCAACGGCGCGGCGGCGCCCCCGGACGATACGGCCGCTGGACCCCTCCGGGGCCCGGCGGCAGGGGCACCAGCCTTCTGGTGCCGGAGAGCCGTGCCTTCCCCGACAGCGACGAGCTGCTCGGCGATGCCCTGCTCGCCCTGACCCGCAGCGGTTCGCCCTCCGCCCGTGAGGTCCTGGTCTCCCTCGCCGTGCCCAGCGACGAGATCCGCTGGTGGCACGACGTCCCCGCCGGGCCCGCCGGCGCGGCGTCCTGGACCGTCGAGGACCGGCTGCGGGGCGCCGCCCGCCGGATGCTGCTCGCCGCGGCCCTCGCGACCCGCGCCCGGGCCGGCTACCACGGTGCCCGTCACCGCCGCTCCGCCGCCGCGGCCCTGGAGAACGTCCTCGTCGGCTCCGCCACCGACGGCCGGCTCACCGCGTTCGTGCCGGTCACCGGCGGCCGTCCCCTGGCCGTACGCCTCCACCAGGCGCTGTTCGCCGCCCGGGAGGCGATCGACTACCAGCGGGCCACCGGTGGCATGGACGGCTTCGACACCGCCGTCGAGGCCGGGGTGAGCCACGAGCTCACCGAGGCCCTGGTGACCCTCGTCCAGGGCACGGAGGGGGCCCGGATCGCCGTCGAGTGGGCCCCGGCAGCCGGTGTCCCCGAGGGCTGCGCGCCCGCCGCCGAGCCCGTCGAGTTCTCGCCCGGCGACCTGGCCGTGCTGCGCGAGGCGGGCGCCCGCTATCTGCGTGAGGAACCCGCCGTGCCGGTGCGGATCACGGGAGCGGTGGTACGGCTGCGCAGGTCCGGGCCGCGCGGCGACGGCACCGTACGGCTGCGCGTGCTGGCCGGGGCCGACGTCCCGAACGTCCGGATCACCCTCGACGAGGACGCGTACCGGATCGCCGGGCACGCCCATCTCGTGGGGCTGCCGGTCCGGGTGCAGGGGCGGCTGGAGAGCCGGGGCGGGTTCCGCCGCCTCACCGGTGCCCACGGCGTCGTGCCCGTCCAGGTCGACGACGCCGAGCGGGACCGCCTGATGAAGGAGCTCCACGAGAACCTCGACTTCTTCGAGGGCGTCTGCGAAGGGGACTGACGAGGCCCTGAGAAGGAGACTGACGAGGCCCTGTGAAAGGGGGCTGCCCAGGTCGGCGGCAGGAGACCGCCGAGGCCCGCGGAGCGGGCTGCCGGGACTGATTTCGCGTCGGGCGGTCCCGGGTCGGTACGATCCTTACTCGTGCGCGCGCTCGGGTATGGCGCCGCAGCCCCCTTCAGTCAGGAGAGACCGGTGTCAGACGTCCGTGTGATCATCCAGCGCGATTCCGAGCGGGAAGAACGCGTGGTGACGACGGGCACTACGGCCGCCGAGCTCTTCGCCGGCGAGCGCTCGATCATCGCCGCGCGCGTGGCCGGCGAGCTCAAGGACCTGTCGTACGCCCTGTCCGAGGGCGACGAGGTCGAGGGCGTCGAGATCTCCTCCGAGGACGGCCTCAACATCCTGCGCCACTCCACCGCGCACGTCATGGCCCAGGCCGTGCAGGAGCTCCACCCCGAGGCCAAGCTCGGCATCGGCCCGCCCGTCAAGGACGGCTTCTACTACGACTTCGACGTCGAGAAGCCGTTCACGCCCGAGGATCTCAAGGCCATCGAGAAGAAGATGCAGGAGATCCAGAAGCGCGGGCAGAAGTTCGCCCGTCGCGTGATCACCGACGAGGCCGCCCGCGAGGAGCTCGCCGACGAGCCGTACAAGCTGGAGCTGATCGGCCTCAAGGGCTCCGCCTCGCACGACGACGGCGCGGACGTCGAGGTCGGCGCCGGCGAGCTGACGATCTACGACAACCTGGACGCCAAGACCGGCGAGCTGTGCTGGAAGGACCTCTGCCGCGGTCCCCACCTGCCGTCGACCCGCAACATCCCGGCGTTCAAGCTGATGCGCAACGCGGCCGCCTACTGGCGCGGCAGCGAGAAGAACCCCATGCTCCAGCGCATCTACGGCACCGCCTGGCCCACCAAGGACGAGCTGAAGGCGCACCTGGAGTTCCTCGCCGAGGCGGAGAAGCGCGACCACCGCAAGCTGGGCTCCGAGCTCGACCTGTTCTCGATCCCGGAGCAGATCGGCTCCGGCCTCGCCGTCTTCCACCCCAAGGGCGGCATCATCCGCCGGGTCATGGAGGACTACTCGCGCCGCCGCCACGAGGAGGAGGGCTACGAGTTCGTCTACACCCCGCACGCGACGAAGGGGAAGCTCTTCGAGACGTCCGGGCACCTGGACTGGTACGCCGACGGCATGTACCCGCCCATGCAGCTCGACGAGGGCGTGGACTACTACCTCAAGCCCATGAACTGCCCGATGCACAACCTGATCTTCGACGCGCGCGGGCGTTCCTACCGTGAACTGCCGCTGCGTCTCTTCGAGTTCGGGACGGTGTACCGGTACGAGAAGTCGGGTGTCGTGCACGGCCTGACCCGGGCCCGCGGCTTCACCCAGGACGACGCGCACATCTACTGCACCCGCGAGCAGATGTCGGAGGAGCTCGACAAGACGCTCACCTTCGTCCTCGGCCTGCTGCGCGACTACGGTCTGACCGACTTCTACCTGGAGCTGTCCACCAAGGACCCGGAGAAGTTCGTCGGCTCGGACGAGGCCTGGGAAGAGGCGACGGAGACCCTGCGCCAGGTCGCCGAGAAGCAGGGCCTGCCACTCGTCCCCGACCCGGGCGGCGCCGCCTTCTACGGCCCGAAGATCTCCGTGCAGACCAAGGACGCCATCGGCCGCACCTGGCAGATGTCGACCATCCAGCTCGACTTCAACCTGCCCGAGCGCTTCGACCTGGAGTACACCGCCGCGGACGGCACCAAGACCCGCCCGGTCATGATCCACCGCGCGCTGTTCGGCTCCATCGAGCGCTTCTTCGCGGTCCTCCTGGAGCACTACGCGGGCGCCTTCCCGGCGTGGCTGGCCCCGGTCCAGGCCGTCGGCATCCCGATCGGCGACGCGCACGTGGAGTACCTGGAGAAGTTCGCCGCTGCGGCCAGGAAGAAGGGTCTGCGCGTCGAGGTCGACTCCTCCTCCGACCGCATGCAGAAGAAGATCCGCAACGCCCAGAAGCAGAAGGTGCCCTTCATGGTCATCGCGGGCGACGAGGACATGTCCCACGAGTCCGTGTCCTTCCGCTACCGCGACGGCTCGCAGGAGAACGGCATCCCCTTCGACGAGGCCATCGCGAAGATCCTGAAGGTCGTCGAGGAGCGCGACCAGGTCTGATCACACGGTGCGAAGGCCCCCGGGGAGATCCCGGGGGCCTTTGCCGTCCCCCCAGGTCGACGCCATATGCTGCACTGCATGACGAGTGAGCCGGAGCAGCAGCTGGGAGTGGGGACGCAGGACGCGTTCCAGCGTCTGTGGACGCCGCATCGGATGGCCTACATCCAGGGCGAGAACAAGCCCACCGGCCCGGGTGCCGGCGACGGCTGCCCCTTCTGCTCGATCCCGGCCAAGTCCGACGAGGACGGGCTCGTCGTCCGGCGCGGCGAGCAGGTCTACGCGGTGCTCAACCTCTACCCGTACAACGGCGGCCACCTGATGACCGTGCCCTACCGGCACGTCGCCGACTACACCGACCTCACCGCGGGGGAGACCGCCGAGCTCGGCGAACTCACCAAGCAGGCGATGACGGCCCTGCGCACGGCGTCCGGCGCCCACGGTTTCAACATCGGCATGAACCAGGGCACGGTCGCCGGCGCGGGCATCGCGGCACACCTGCACCAGCACATCGTGCCCCGCTGGGGCGGGGACACGAACTTCATGCCGGTGGTGGGACACACCCGGGTGCTGCCACAGCTCCTGGCCGACACGAGGAAGATGCTGGCGGACGCCTGGCCGACCGCTTGATTCCGGCGGGGGTGGCACCCCCCAGCCCGTCCGGCGTTCGAGGACGAGGCCGTTCAGGCCGATGGGAGGGGGCCGGGGGCGCAGCCCCCGGGAACACCGGCCCCCACCGGCCCGCAGACGATCGACTACGCGTCGTACACATCCGCCTTCTTCGGCGAAGCCTCCTGCACCGCCCCGCTGAGCGCCGCCGACCTGGACCCGAACTTCTCCACGTCCACCCCGTTCTCCCGCAGCACCTTCAGCGCCGCCGTGTGCACCACCCGCAGCACCGGCGTGGCCGCCCGCAGCGCGTCGTCGGCCATGAACCGGTGCCGCCACGGCTGGTCGGCCCACGCGTGCCGCAGGCCGAACGGCTCCGGCAGCGTCAGCTTGCCGCCGAGCCAGTTCAGCACCGGCGGATACCAGGTCAGCGGGGCGCGCGCGGCCAGCCGTACGACCTCGTCGGCGTCGATCAGCGGGAGCTTCACCGTGCGGGTCTCCCAGAACCGGAGCGACTTCTGGACGGTCTTCTCCTTGGCGGCGGGCTTCTCGTTGAACAGGGAGTTCACCGGCCCCAGGGCGTGCCCGGTGACCTCGATGCGCAGCGTGTCGTGCAGCACGGTCACCGTGATCAGCATGGTGATCACCAGGTGGCCGTCCCACAGGGTCCACTGCACGCCCAGGTAGTGCCGGTCGCCGCTGCCGAACTGCTGCTTGTTGCAGATGTCCTGTATGGCGTGCGTGCGGACCGTGTACGCGTCGACGTCCGTGCCGCTCGGCCGGGACACCTCCGTCGCCTTCTCGCCGATCGGCGTGACCACCCAGTGCGTGATGGACGGCTTGGGGAAACCGCCGGTGTTGATGGACGTACGCTCCAGCATGCCGAGACCGCCCTGGATCGCCACGATGACGTCCCAGCTGCGGAACGGGTGGAACTCCTTGCCCGGTTCGGCGGAGACCAGTTCCTCGGCCAGTTGCCAGCTGCCCCACCGCGTGCCCATGCCGAGTATGCCCTTGGGGCCGGCGTAGAAGACCGAGTTGGAACGCTGCTCGGCGGCAAGGCGGGCCAGCTCCTTGCGGACCTGCTCGGCCGCGTCACCGGGGTTGCCGGGGACGGCCTCGGGGATCTTGGCGCCGACGCCACCGCCCGACAGCAGGCTCGACCAGCGCTCCCGCAGGTCACGGGCGGTCCGCTCGCAGATGTACTTGGCCCAGAACCAGCCGACGACGGGCATGATCACCGCCGCGCGCCCGTACAGGGCCCAGAACCCCGTGAACGGCATGCGCACCAGGAACAGCACGGCCAGCGCGCTCACGGCGACCAGCAGCGTCGTGGCCAGGGCGCCCGCCCGCTTGTCCTCGCGCTTGGCCATGGTGGTGCGCAGGGTGAACACCAGCAGCCACACGAGGAAGCCCGGCAGGAACAGGAGCCCGCAGATCACCGTGATCGCCGACAGCCAGTTGTCGCGGTCGCGACGGATGCGGTGGGCCGCCAGGCAGTGCTCCACGACGACCTGGGGCTCGATGCCGAAGGACTGGATGACCGGATTGCGCCCGGCACCCAGCATCCGGTCGATCACCGCGCGCGAGAAGGCCTCGCCGAGCCTGGGGCGGAAGATCTTCGCCCAGGAGCGCGGCGGGGTCACCTTCGACTGGTGCCACTCGTTGTCGGCGGCCAGGATCTTGGTGACCTCGTCGTCCCGGTACGCCGCCGCGGCCAGCGCGTAGGTCGCCGCCGTCTGGCCGCTCGCACCCGCGAGCGGAACCTGAGCTCCCGGGCTGAAGTCGAATCCGTCCGTCACTGCCGCCCCCATCGCTGCCGCATCCGCATCTGCGGCCTTCCCGACTTCCGCGTCGCGCACACCTGTTGATCAGGTCATCAGCGTATCCGTCCGCACCGGCGTGCGGGGGCGGGCGGCCTGTCAAGCCGTCCACCCCCGCGGAGGGGAGCCCACCGGGGGGCACTTGGTGGCGCCGGGCGCCAACTAGGAGGCCTTGCGCTCCTCTTCGCGCACCCGGTCCGCGACCTGCTGGGGCATCGGTTCGTGCCGCGCGTACCGGCGGCTGAACCCCGCCGTGCCGTGCGCCATCGACCGCAGGTCGATGGCGTACCGGCCGATCTCGATCTCGGGCACCTCGGCCCGGATCAGGGTGCGCCCGCCGGGTGTCTGCTCGGTGCCGAGCACCCGGCCGCGCCGCCCCGACAGGTCGCTCATCACGGTGCCCACGAAGTCGTCGCCGACCAGCACCGACACCTCGGCCACCGGCTCCAGCAGATGGATCCTCGCGTCGGCCGCGGCCTCCCGCAGCGCGAGCGCACCGGCCGTCTGGAACGCGGCGTCGGAGGAGTCCACCGAGTGCGCCTTGCCGTCCAGGAGGGTCACCCGTACGTCGATGAGCGGGTACCCGGCCGCGACTCCTCGGGCCGCCTGCGCCCGGATGCCCTTCTCCACCGACGGGATGAACTGCCGGGGCACCGCGCCGCCCACGACCTTGTCGACGAACTCGATGCCGGACCCGCCGGGCAGCGGCTCCACCTCGATCTCGCAGATGGCGAACTGCCCGTGCCCGCCGGACTGCTTGACGTGTCTGCCCCGGCCGGCCGAGCTGGTCGCGAACGTCTCGCGCAGGGACACCCGGTGCGGCACGACGTCGACCTGGACGCCGTACCGGCTGCGCAGTCGCTCCAGGGCCACGTCGGCGTGCGCCTCGCCCAGGCACCACAGCACCACCTGGTGGGTGTCCTGGTTCTGTTCCAGCCGCATCGTCGGGTCCTCGGCCACCAGCCGCGCCAGGCCCTGGGAGAGCTTGTCCTCGTCCGGTTTGCTGTGCGCCTGGATGGCCAGCGGCAGCAGCGGGTCGGGCATCCGCCACGGCTCCACGAGCAGCGGGTCGTCCTTGGCGGACAGGGTGTCGCCGGTCTCGGCGCGGCCCAGCTTCGCCACACAGGCCAGGTCGCCCGCGATGACGTGCGACACCGGGCGCTGCTGCTTGCCGAACGGCGTGGACAGGGCGCCGATCCGCTCGTCGACGTCGTGGTCCTCGTGTCCGCGGTCGGCGAGACCGTGCCCGGAGACGTGGACCGTCTGGTCGGCGCGCAGGGTGCCGGAGAACAGGCGGATCAGCGACAGCCGGCCGACGTACGGGTCCGAGGAGGTCTTCACGACCTCCGCGACCAGCGGGGCGTCCGGGTCGCACGGCTTGAGCTCGCGCGGCTTGCCGTCGATGGTCGTGACCTGCACCGTCTCGTGCTCCAGCGGCGTCGGGAAGCCCCGCGTGATCAGCTCCAGGAGCTCCAGGGTGCCGAGCCCCTGCCGGGCGCCCTCACCCGCGGGGGCGGCGGCCAGGACGGGGAAGAAGACCCCGCGCGCGACGGCCCGCTCCAGGTCGTCGATGAGTGTCTTGACGTCGACGGGCTCCCCGCCGAGGTAGCGGTCCATGAGGGTCTCGTCCTCGCTCTCCGAGATGATCCCCTCGATGAGCCGGTTGCGGGCCTCCTCGATCAGCGGCAGCTGGTCCTCGCCCGGCTCGGACTCCTTGCGCTCGCCGGTCGAGTAGTCGAACAGCTTCTGCGACAGCAGCCCGATCAGCCCGGTCACGGGTGCGTGCCCGTCGGGGGCCTGGGGGCCGTGCAGCGGCAGGTAGAGCGGCAGGACCGCGTCGGGGTCGTCCGCGCCGAAGGCCTCCGCGCAGGTCCGGGTCATCTCCTCGAAGTCGGAACGCGCCGACTCCAGGTGCGTGACGACGATGGCCCGGGGCATGCCCACGGCCGCGCACTCCTCCCACACCGTGCGGGTCGAGCCGTCCACGCCGTCCGAGGCCGAGACGACGAAGAGGGCCGCGTCCGCCGCGCGCAGACCGGCCCTGAGCTCGCCGACGAAGTCGGCGTATCCGGGGGTGTCGAGGAGATTGACCTTGATGCCGTCCCACTCGACGGGCACCAGGGAAAGCTGCACCGAGCGCTGCTGCCGGTGCTCGATGTCGTCGTAGTCGGAGACGGTGCCGCCGTCCTCCACGCGGCCCGCCCGGTTCACCGCCCCCGCCGTGAGTGCGAGGGCCTCCACCAACGTGGTCTTGCCCGATCCGGAGTGGCCGACCAGCACCACATTCCGTACGGACTGAGGGTGGTCGGCCGCTTGTGCCCTGCCGGCGGCCCCGGGGTGTGTCTGTGCCTTGTCGCCCATGATCCTGCCTCCCGTGCACGGTGAGGTCCCTGTGGGCGCGGACACGCGGAACCCGCGTGCGGTGCGGCTCCGGCGACGCCCGCGGTCATTCGACCTTCCCACTCCCGTCACGGCGCGTCCATACGAACGACGTGAGCGCGCCGCCCAGCCGGGGGCTCGCGAGTTCCCCCGAAAGGGGTCCGGGTGCCCGCCCCTCGCCCACGCGCGCGCGTGACTACGATGGGCCAGCCGGTGGCCAGCAGGGGCCAGACGGCGACACCGACCCTCGGGAAGGCCATGCTGAACAAGTACGCGCGTGCATTCTTCACGCGTGTCCTCACACCGTTCGCCGCGTTTCTGATCCGGCGGGGCGTGAGCCCCGACACCGTCACGCTCATCGGCACGGCCGGTGTGGTCGCGGGCGCGCTGGTCTTCTACCCCATGGGCGAGTTCTTCTGGGGCACGGTCGTGATCACGCTGTTCGTGTTCTCCGACCTCGTCGACGGCAACATGGCCCGTCAGCTGGGCCGCTCCAGCCGCTGGGGCGCCTTCCTGGACTCCACGCTCGACCGGGTCGCCGACGGCGCGATCTTCGGCGGCTTCATCCTCTGGTACGCGGGCGGGGGCGACGACCTCGTCCTGTGCGCCGTCTCGATCTTCTGTCTGGCCAGCGGGCAGGTGGTGTCGTACACCAAGGCCCGGGGCGAGTCGATCGGCCTGCCGGTGGCGGTCAACGGGCTCGTCGAGCGGGCCGAGCGGCTGGTGATCTCCCTGGTCGCGGCGGGGTTCGCGGGCCTGCACAAGTTCGGTGTGCCCGGCATCCAGTACCTGCTGCCCGTCGCGCTGTGGATCGTCGCCGTGGGCAGCCTCGTCACGCTGATCCAGCGGGTCGTCACGGTCCGCCGGGAGTCCGCGGAGGCCGAGGCGGCGGCCGAGCCCGACGGCCAGGACGAGCAGCGGAACGCCTCTCACGGGAGCGAGGCGGCCACGTGAGCGCTCAGGACCGGCTGACGGACGCGCTGTACGGCCTCGGCTGGGGCACGGTCAAGAAGCTCCCCGAGCCCGTCGCCGCACGGCTCGGCCGGAGCATCGCCGACCTGGCCTGGAAGCAGCGCGGCAAGGGCGTCCAGCGTCTGGAGAGCAACTACGCGCGCGTGCTGCCCGGCGCCGGCCCCGAGCGCCTCGCCGAGCTGTCCCGCGCGGGCATGCGCTCCTACCTGCGCTACTGGATGGAGTCCTTCCGCCTCCCGGCCTGGAGCAGGGAGCGGATCAAGGGCGGTTTCGAGCCGAAGGACCTGCACCACCTCACCGAGGGCATGGCCGCGGGCAAGGGCGTCATACTCGCCCTGCCGCACCTCGCCAACTGGGACCTCGCCGGCGCCTGGGTCACCACGAAGCTCGGCATCCCCTTCACCACGGTCGCCGAGCGCCTGAAGCCCGAGACGCTCTACGACCGGTTCGTCGCCTACCGCGAGGGCCTCGGCATGGAGGTACTGCCGCACAGCGGCGGCACCGCCTTCGGCACCCTGGCCCGACGCCTGCGCGACGGCGGCCTGGTCTGCCTGGTCGCCGACCGTGACCTGTCGGCCTCCGGCGTCGAGGTGGACTTCTTCGGCGCCACGGCCCGTATGCCGGCCGGGCCCGCCCTGCTCGCCCAGCAGACCGGCGCCCTGCTGCTGCCCGTCACCCTCTGGTACGACGACTCGCCCGTGATGCAGGGGCGCGTCCACCCGCCCGTCGAGGTCCCCGAGCCGGGCACGCGCGCCGAGAAGACGTCCGTCATGACACAGGCGCTGGCCGACGCCTTCGCCACCGGGATCGCCGACCATCCGGAGGACTGGCACATGCTGCAGCGCCTGTGGCTCGCCGACCTCGATCCAGCGAAGGGATCCACGTGAGGATCGGTATCGTCTGCCCGTACTCCTGGGACGTCCCGGGCGGCGTGCAGTTCCACATCCGTGACCTCGCCGAGTACTTCATCCGCCTCGGCCACGAGGTGTCCGTCCTGGCCCCGGCCGACGACGACACCCCGCTGCCGCCGTACGTGGTCTCGGCCGGACGTGCGGTGCCGGTGCCGTACAACGGGTCGGTGGCCCGGCTGAACTTCGGCTTCCTGAGCGCCGCCCGGGTGCGCCGCTGGTTGCACGACGGTGCGTTCGACGTGATCCACATCCATGAGCCGACCTCGCCGTCCCTGGGGCTGCTGACCTGCTGGGCCGCCCAGGGGCCGATCGTGGCCACGTTCCACACGTCCAACCCGCGCTCCCGCGCGATGATCGCCGCGTACTCGATCCTCCAGGCCGCCCTGGAGAAGATCAGCGCCCGCATCGCGGTGAGCGAGTACGCCCGCCGCACGCTGGTGGAGCACCTCGGCGGCGACGCGGTCGTGATCCCCAACGGCGTCGACGTCGACTTCTTCGCCGACGCCGAGCCCAAGGCCGAGTGGCAGGGCGACACGATCGGCTTCATCGGGCGTATCGACGAGCCCCGCAAGGGACTCCCGGTGCTGATGAAGGCGCTGCCGAAGATCCTCGCGGCGCGTCCGCAGACCCGGCTGCTGGTCGCCGGGCGCGGCGACGAGAAGGAGGCCGTCGAGTCCCTGCCGGCCGAGCTGCGCGCCCGCGTCGAGTTCCTCGGCATGGTCAGCGACGAGGACAAGGCCCGCTTCCTGCGCAGCGTCGACCTGTACGTCGCACCGAACACCGGCGGCGAGAGCTTCGGCATCATCCTCGTCGAGGCCATGTCCGCGTCAGCCCCCGTCCTCGCCTCCGACCTGGACGCCTTCGCCCAGGTCCTGGACCGGGGAGCGGCCGGCGAGCTGTTCCCCAACGAGGACGCCGACGCCCTGGCCGACGCGGCCGTACGGCTCCTGGCGGACCCGGAACGGCTGGCGGAGCTGCGCGAGCGGGGGAGCGCCCACGTGCGGCGCTTCGACTGGTCGACCGTCGGCGCGGACATCCTGTCGGTCTACGAGACGGTCACGGCGGGAGCGGCGGCGGTGGCCGAGGACGAGCGGACGACCGGGCTGTGGGGGCGGCTGGGGTTCGCCCGGGACTGACGGGCGGACGCCGGGGCGGGCGCCGGGTCTTTTTCAGGCCATGCCGAAAGGGCGGGTCGGGGTCTATTTCAGGCCATGCCGAAGGGGCAGGTCGGGCGTGCGGGTGCCCCTGGGCCGGATGATCGATTGCGCAGATCACCCGTGATCTTTCCGTGTCGCTCGGGTGTGCGAAGTGACTGCCGGGACTTGAGTGAAAACCGATGGATCATGAATCACTCCCGAATGTACGGTGCAATGGGTAGCTGACCGGCTGCCCCTTGTAACGGGAGGAGATGTTGTGGACGAGCAGATCGAGCTCACGACCGCCGAGCCTTATGCCCCGCCGACGCTGACCGAGGTCGGAGAGTTCAACGAGGACACCCTGGGCTTCATCGGCTGGGGCAACGACATCTTCGGTCACTACTCGGGCGGCTTCTGACAGTCGTCGCGCCGGCTCTCGCCGGCACGAGCACGCTCGGAGAGATGAGCAGATGAGCAGCACCGGGTTCGTGGTCCTGCCGGACACGGCAGCGGCGGCGGCCGCTCGCGCGGCCGTGCCGTGGGCGTCGCCGCAGGAGTACACGCACGCCTCGGGGCGGCCGTGGCTCGTGGGCCGCTGGTCCACCGGCGAGATCACGGTGGTCACCACGGGCCCGGTGCGGGTGGCGGTGGTCGGGGTCTGCCCCCTCCCCGCCGCCCGGCTCTCCGAACTGGCCGCCCGCATACGGACGGTGTCCGACGCGGACGCCCTCGCCACGTCCCTGCCCGGCTCCTGCCACATGGTCGTCTCGGCCCACGGGGAGGTCCGCTTCCAGGGCAGCGCCACCGGACTGCGCCGGGTGTTCCGCACCCGGGTGGACGAGGTCGAGGTGGCAGCCGACCGGGCCGACGTCCTCGCCGCGATGACCGGTGCCGGGATCGACGAACAGGCCCTGGCCCTGCGCGTGGCCACCGGCGGGTTCCTGCCGCCCCCGCTGGGCGACCGGCCCCTCTGGGCCGGGATATCCGCCCTTGCCCCGGACCACTGCCTGGTGTGGGAACACGAGCGGATACGCGAGACACGCTGGTGGCGGCCGCCGGCCCCCGAACTGACCCTGACGGCAGGCACCGAGGCCGTGCGGCAGGCTCTCACCTCGGCCTTCGAACACCGCGCGCCCGAGCGAGGCCGGCTGAGCACCGACCTGTCCGGCGGCATGGACTCCACCTCGCTGTGCTTCCTCGCCGCCCGGAGCACGCCCGAGCTGGTGACGTTCCGCTGGGGCGAGGCCGAGGCGGGCAACGACGACGCCGCCTTCGCCGGCCACGCCATCGGCGCCCTCGACCGCGCCGAGCACCTCGTGGTCCCGCCGGGTGAACTCCCCTCCCTGTTCACCGACTTCGACGAGCCGGTGGACACCGAGGGCCCCTACCCGTTCGCCCGCACCCTCGCCCGCACCCGGCACACGGCCCGCCTGCTGGCCGGCACCGGATCGCGCAGGCACCTCGCCGGACACGGCGGCGACGAACTGTTCACCCCGTTCCCCGGCTACCTCCACCGACTGCTCCGCCGCCGTCCGCTGACCGCCCTGCGGCACGTCCGCGGATACGCCGCGCTGAGCCGCTGGCCCGTCCTGCCGACCCTGGCCGCGCTGACCCGCCCCGGTGACGAAGCCGCCTGGTGGCGCGGCCAGGCCGACCGGCTCACCGACCCGCCCCCGCCCAGACGCCGCCCCGCACTCGGGTGGGGCCTGTGGACCCTGCGCGCACCGTCCTGGGCCACCGGCACCGCGATCGAGGCGGCCCGGGAGGCCCTGCGGGACACCGCGACCCGGGTACAGCCGCTCTCCGGCGACCTGGCACAACACCAGTCGCTCCTCGCCGTGCGCACCGCCGCCCCCTGGTACCGGCAACTGGCCCGCGTGTTCGCCGACGACGGTGTACAGCTCGACTCGCCCTTCTTCGACGACCGCGTGGTGGAGGCGGTCCTGGCGGTCCGCACCCACGAGCACGCGGGCCCCTGGCGCTACAAGCCCCTGCTCGCCGACGCGATGCGCGGCATCGTCCCGCAGCCCGTGCTGGGCCGCTCCACCAAGGGCGAGTTCAGCGACGAGGCCAACAGCGGGCTGCGCCGCAACCTGCCCGCGATCCTGGAGATGCTCGACGACTCGGCCCTGGCCGCCCGGGGCCTGATCGACCCCGAGGCACTGCGCACCCGGCTGCTCGCACCCCAGCCGGACAACTCCATGAGGATCGCCCTGGAACCCCTGATCGGCTGCGAGACCTGGCTGCGCGCCGCCACCCGCCCCACCCCTGCCTGGAGGTTCGACGCCCGTGCGCCTGCACCCTGACGTGAGCACCACCGACACCGACGACGGCACGGTGCTGCTCAACGAACGAACCGGCCGTTACTGGCAGTTGAACAACACCGGCGCCCACGTGCTGCGCGAACTGCTCGACGGGCAGCAGCCCGCCGCCATCGCCACCGGCCTCGCGAGCCGGTACGGGATCGACTCCCAGCAGGCCGAACGCGACGTGAGCGCCGTGATCGAGCGGCTGCGAGGCTCGGAACTGGTGATCTCTTGAGCATGCCCGTCGCGCTGGCCGAACGGCGCCGTCTGCCTGTGCACCGCAGGTTCCTGCCCCTGCTGGCCGTGGGCGTCGCCCGGCTGCTGGCCAGGGTCAGACCCGCCCGGCTGCGCACCGTCCTGGAGTTCGCCCGCCGGGGCGCCGCCCCCGCGACGCTCGCGCAGGCGCTCAGAGCCCGCGAGGAGGTCGTGTCCGTCAGCCTGCGCTGCGCCGGGCAGGGCTGCCTGCAGCGCTCCATCGCCACCGCCCTGCTGTGCCGCATGCGCGGCGCCTGGCCCACCTGGTGCACCGGGGTGCGCACCCACCCCTTCGCCGCCCACGCCTGGGTCGAGGCGGAGCGGCAACTCGTCGGCGAGGGCCACCCCAAGGGACACTTCAAGACCCTCATGTCCATCCCGCCCCTGGCGGAGGACCGCAACGGCTGACCACGGGCGGGGCTGGGCGAACGGCGGGGACCCTCCTGCCGCTAGCCTTGCCGCCCGTGACCACCACTCTCATCTGGATCGCCGTCGCCCTGGTCGCGATCGGGCTCTACCTGAGCTGGACCGCCGGCCGGCTCGACCGTCTCCACGCCCGGATCGACGCCGCCCGGGCCGCCCTGGACGCGCAGCTGCTGCGCCGGGCCTCGGTGGCCCAGGAACTCGCGACCTCGGGGGTCCTGGACCCGGCCGCCTCGATCGTGCTGTACGAGGCCGCACACGCCGCCCGGCAGGCCGAGGAGGACCAGCGGGAGGTCGCCGAGAGCGAACTGAGCCAGGCGCTGCGGGCCGTCTTCGGAGAGGCCCCTCAGGTGGAGGCGGTGCGGGAGGCACCCGGGGGAGAGGAAGCGGCCCGGGAACTCACCGAGGCCGTCCGCAGGGTGCCGATGGCCCGGCGCTTCCACAACGACGCCGTACGCGCTGCCCGGGCCCTGCGCCGGCACCGCAAGGTGCGCTGGTTCCGCCTGGCCGGTCACGCGCCCTTCCCGATGGCCTTCGAAATGGACGACGAGCCTCCGGTGGCCCTGGTCGACCGGGCCGCCTGAGCCCCGTCCCACCGGGCGTTTCCCGGCCGTGGCTCGCAAAAGGATCCACGGCGTTCCCATTGGCCCTTGCTGTGGCCTGGTCCTCTCACGTTTCCTCGGTGCTGCAGAAACCCCCTTTCCCTCAGCGAGGTCACCCGTGTCCATCTCCGAAAACCAGGCTCCCGAGACCGGTACCGCCCGTGTGAAGCGCGGCATGGCCGAGCAGCTCAAGGGCGGCGTGATCATGGACGTCGTCACGCCGGAGCAGGCGAAGATCGCCGAGGACGCGGGCGCCGTCGCCGTCATGGCCCTGGAGCGGGTCCCCGCCGACATCCGCAAGGACGGCGGCGTGGCCCGCATGTCCGACCCGGACATGATCGAGGGCATCATCGACGCCGTCTCCATCCCGGTCATGGCCAAGTCCCGCATCGGTCACTTCGTCGAGGCCCAGGTCCTGCAGTCCCTCGGCGTCGACTACATCGACGAGTCCGAGGTCCTCACCCCGGCCGACGAGGTCAACCACAGCGACAAGTTCGCCTTCACCACCCCCTTCGTCTGCGGCGCCACCAACCTGGGCGAGGCCCTGCGCCGCATCGCCGAGGGCGCCGCGATGATCCGCTCCAAGGGGGAGGCCGGCACCGGCAACGTCGTCGAGGCCGTCCGCCACCTGCGTCAGATCAAGAACGAGATCGCCCGCCTGCGCGGCTACGACAACAACGAGCTGTACGCCGCAGCCAAGGAGCTGCGCGCCCCGTACGAGCTGGTCAAGGAAGTCTCCGAGCTCGGCAAGCTCCCCGTGGTGCTGTTCTCCGCCGGCGGCGTCGCCACTCCCGCCGACGCCGCGCTCATGCGCCAGCTCGGCGCCGAGGGCGTCTTCGTCGGCTCCGGCATCTTCAAGTCCGGCGACCCCGCCAAGCGCGCCGCCGCCATCGTGAAGGCCACCACCTTCTACGACGACCCGAAGATCATCGCCGACGCCTCCCGCAACCTCGGCGAGGCCATGGTCGGCATCAACTGCGACACCCTCCCCGAGACCGAGCGCTACGCCAACCGCGGCTGGTAAGGCACAGGAACCCATGAGCGACACCCCCGTCATAGGCGTCCTGGCCCTCCAGGGCGACGTACGGGAGCACCTCGTCGCCCTGGCCGCGGCCGATGCCGTGGCCAGGCCGGTGCGGCGCCCCGAAGAACTCGCCGAGGTCGACGGCCTCGTCATCCCCGGTGGCGAGTCCACCACCATCTCCAAGCTGGCCGTCCTGTTCGGCCTGATGGAGCCCCTGCGCGCACGCGTGCGGGACGGCATGCCCGTCTACGGCACCTGCGCCGGCATGATCATGCTCGCCGACAAGATCCTCGACCCGCGCTCCGGGCAGGAGACCATCGGCGGGATCGACATGATCGTGCGCCGTAACGCCTTCGGGCGGCAGAACGAGTCCTTCGAGGCGGCCGTCGGAGTCAAGGGCGTCGAGGGCGACCCGGTGGAGGGCGTCTTCATCCGGGCCCCCTGGGTGGAGTCCGTCGGCGCCCGGGCGGAGGTGCTCGCCGAGCACGACGGCCATATCGTCGCGGTCCGCCAGGGCACCGTGCTGGCCACGTCGTTCCACCCGGAACTGACCGGCGACCACCGGGTGCACGCCCTGTTCGTCGACATGGTGCGGGGGAACCGGACAGCCGAGTCCTTGTAGGATTCCTGCGTTCGTTGCTGAGATGGGTTACGCGAAGGAGACAGGCAGATGTCCGGCCACTCTAAATGGGCTACGACGAAGCACAAGAAGGCCGTGATCGACGCCAAGCGCGGCAAGCTCTTCGCGAAGCTGATCAAGAACATCGAGGTCGCGGCCCGCATGGGCGGCGTCGACATCGAGGGCAACCCGACTCTCTACGACGCCATCCAGAAGGCCAAGAAGCAGTCGGTCCCGAACAAGAACATCGACTCCGCGGTCAAGCGTGGCGGCGGCCTCGAGGCCGGCGGCGCCGACTACGAGACGATCATGTACGAGGGCTACGGACCGAACGGCGTCGCGGTGCTCATCGAGTGCCTCACCGACAACCGCAACCGCGCGGCCTCCGACGTCCGCGTCGCCATGACCCGCAACGGCGGCTCGATGGCCGACCCGGGTTCGGTGTCGTACATGTTCAGCCGCAAGGGCGTCGTCATCGTCCCCAAGGGCGAGCTGAGCGAGGACGACGTCCTCACGGCCGTCCTGGACGCGGGCGCCGAGGAGGTCAACGACCTCGGTGAGACCTTCGAGGTCATCAGCGAGGCCACCGACCTGGTCGCGGTCCGCACCGCCCTCCAGGACGCGGGGATCGACTACGACTCCGCCGACTCCAGCTTCGTGCCGTCCGTCCAGGTGGAGCTGGACGAGGAGGGCGCCAGGAAGATCTTCAAGCTGATCGACGCGCTCGAGGACAGCGACGACGTGCAGAACGTCTTCGCCAACTTCGACGTGAGCGACGAGGTCATGGAGAAGGTCGACGCGTAACTCCGGACTCCACATTCCGGACTCCACCGAGCCAACGGGCCGACGGGACACACCCCGTCGGCCCGTCGCGTTGTCGGTGGCACCCGATAGCCTGCACAAACAGGTGAGCGAAAGGGAGGGCGGCGCGTGCGCGTACTGGGGGTGGACCCGGGACTGACCCGGTGTGGTGTCGGCGTCGTCGAGGGCGTCGCCGGGCGGCCGCTCACGATGATCGGCGTCGGCGTCGTCCGCACGCCCGCGGACGCCGACCTCGGCCACCGCCTCGTCGCCGTCGAGCAGGGCATCGAGCAGTGGCTCGACGAGCACCGCCCCGAGTTCGTCGCCGTCGAGCGCGTCTTCAGCCAGCACAACGTCCGTACCGTGATGGGCACGGCCCAGGCGAGCGCCGTCGCCATGCTCTGTGCCGCCCGCCGCGGGATCCCCGTCGCGCTGCACACCCCGAGCGAGGTCAAGGCCGCCGTCACCGGCAGCGGCCGGGCCGACAAGGCACAGGTGGGTGCCATGGTGACCCGCCTGCTCCGGCTCAGCGCCCCGCCCAAGCCCGCCGACGCGGCCGACGCCCTCGCCCTCGCCATCTGCCACATCTGGCGCGCCCCCGCGCAGAACCGCCTTCAGCAGGCCGTCGCCCTGCACACCGCCAAAGCACCGAAAGGCCGGACGGCATGATCGCCTTCGTCAGCGGCACAGTGGCCGCACTCGCTCCGGACGCCGCCGTCGTCGAGGTCGGCGGCGTCGGCATGGCCGTCCAGTGCACCCCGAACACGCTGTCCACGCTCCGCATGGGCAAGCCGGCCAAGCTGCACACCTCCCTGGTCGTACGGGAAGACTCCCTGACCCTCTACGGCTTCGCGGACGACGACGAGAGGCAGGTCTTCGAGCTGCTCCAGACCGCGAGCGGCGTGGGACCGAGACTCGCCCAGGCGATGCTGGCCGTGCACACCCCGGACGCGCTGCGCCGGGCCGTCGCCACCGCCGACGAGAAGGCCCTCACCGCCGTCCCCGGCATCGGCAAGAAGGGAGCGCAGAAACTGCTCCTGGAGCTGAAGGACCGGCTCGGCGCGCCGGTCGGTGCACCCGCCGTCGGCGCGCCGGTCAGCAGCGGCTGGCGCGACCAGTTGCACGCGGCCCTGATCGGCCTCGGCTACGCGACCCGGGAGGCCGACGAGGCCGTCGCCGCCGTGACCCCGCAGGCCGAGGCCGTCGAGGGCACGCCCCAGGTGGGGCAGCTGCTGAAGGCGGCCCTGCAGACGCTGAACCGAGCCCGCTGATCCACGATTCTCTGAGGCACATCTATGAACTGGGACGACACGACCGACACCACCGCCGGAGAGCGGCTGGTGGACTCTGTCGCCGACCGTGAGGACCAGGCCGTCGAGGCAGCCCTGCGCCCCAAGGACCTGGACGAGTTCATCGGCCAGGAGAAGGTCCGCGAACAGCTCGACCTCGTGCTGCGCGCCGCACGCGCGCGGGGGGCCACAGCCGACCACGTGCTGCTCTCCGGCGCCCCCGGCCTCGGCAAGACCACCCTGTCCATGATCATCGCGGCCGAGATGGGCGCCCCGATCCGCATCACCTCGGGCCCCGCCATCCAGCACGCCGGCGACCTCGCCGCGATCCTCTCCTCCCTCCAGGAGGGCGAGGTCCTCTTCCTCGACGAGATCCACCGCATGTCCCGGCCCGCCGAGGAGATGCTGTACATGGCCATGGAGGACTTCCGCGTCGACGTCATCGTCGGCAAGGGCCCCGGTGCCACGGCCATCCCGCTGGAGCTGCCCCCCTTCACCCTGGTCGGCGCCACCACCCGGGCCGGCCTGCTCCCGCCCCCGCTGCGCGACCGCTTCGGCTTCACCGCGCACATGGAGTTCTACGAACCGGCCGAACTGGAGCGGGTCATCCACCGCTCGGCCGGCCTCCTGGACGTCGAGGTCCGGCCCGAGGGCGCCGCCGAGATCGCCGGACGCTCCCGCGGCACGCCCCGTATCGCCAACCGCCTGCTGCGCCGCGTCCGCGACTACGCGCAGGTCAAGGCCGACGGGCTGATCACCAGGGACATCGCGGCGGCCGCCCTCGCGGTGTACGAGGTGGACGCGCGCGGCCTTGACCGCCTCGACCGCGGCGTGCTGGAAGCCCTGCTCAAGCTGTTCGGCGGCGGCCCGGTCGGCCTCTCCACGCTCGCTGTCGCGGTGGGGGAGGAACGTGAGACCGTGGAGGAGGTCGCCGAGCCCTTCCTCGTACGGGAGGGGCTGCTGGCCCGTACCCCCCGCGGCCGGGTCGCCACGCCCGCCGCATGGGCGCATCTCGGCCTCACCCCGCCACGCTCCCAGACCTCCGGAAACGGACAACAGGACCTGTTCGGGGCGTGACGCGGCCGCCACGGCTCCGGGGCGGTGCGCTCGCGGCGAGGTCACTGGCCGGACCAGGAACCCCGGTGCCATGCTGAGCGTTGTTCCATGCACGCGGACTCGCTTAGACTCCGCCGATGCCGCCTTTGACGGCGGCGTACACACCCCCAACCATCTGGCCGCTCACAGCGCGGTCGTGTGAAGGAAGTACCGACCCGTGAGTCTCCTGACCCTCCTCCCGTTCATCGTGCTCATCGGGGCCATGTTCCTGATGACCCGATCGGCAAAGAAGAAGCAGCAGCAGGCCGTGGACATGCGGAACCAAATGCAGCCCGGCAGCGGCATCCGCACCATCGGGGGCATGTACGCCACGGTCAAGGAGGTCAATGAGGACACCGTCCTCGTCGACGCCGGTCCCGGCGTCGAACTCCTCTTCGCCAAGAACGCGATCGGTGCCGTCCTCACGGACGACGAGTACAACCGCATCGTCCACGGCGTCGAGCACGACCTGAAGTCCGACCCCGACATCGTCCCGGACGACGCCTCCTCCCTCACCGAGACCGGCGACTCCGCCGCCGACGCCCCCGCTGACGACAAGGCCGTCGACCTCGGCAAGAAGGACACGGCCGATGAGCCGGCCGACGAGGCGACCCAGGCGAAGACGGACGCAGAGCCGAAGAAGACCGACGGCGACTCCGAGGCGAAGTAGTCGTGACCCGGGGTGGGGGGGGGCCCCCCCCCCCCCCCCCGGCGCCCCCCCCGCGCCCACCAAAACCAACACAAGTTAAAGCCGCCCCCCCCCCCCCACGCCGCTCTGGGGGGCG
>NZ_JBHJPX010000010.1:0-66271 GCF_042262425.1 Streptomyces sp. NPDC056373 | reverse complement strand
GGCGCCCGCGTCCGGGCCCCCCCGGTCCGCCCCCCTCCCCTCCCTCACCCCCCCGGCGGCCCCGGGGGGGGGGGGGGGGGGGGGGGGGGGGGGGGGGGCCCCCCCCCCCCCCCACCCCGGGACGCGCCCAGCTCGCACGGAATCCCGAGACCATGTCATGGCCGCCCGTCCGCCGATCCGGAGCGAGGTGGCCCGAGAGGGAGTACGAGAAGGTGGCCACACCTAAAAAGGGCAGGAACGCGAGCGCCCAGAGCAAGCCGGGGCGCTCGCTGGCCCTGATCCTGATCGCCATCGCGGCGCTCACCGGTGGAATGTTCGCCTCGGGTCACACCAAACCGCGTCTGGGCATCGACCTGGCCGGTGGCACGAGCATCACGCTCCGCGCGGTCCCCGAGGCCGGCAACGAGTCGGCGATCAACAAGACCAACATGGACACGGCCGTCTCCATCATGGAGCGCCGCGTCAATGGTCTGGGCGTCTCCGAGGCCGAGGTCCAGACGCAGGGCCGCGACAACATCGTCGTGAACATCCCCAAGGGGACCAACTCCGAGCAGGCCCGCAAGCAGGTCGGCACCACCGCCAAGCTCTACTTCCGCCCGGTCATCGCCACCGACATCTCCGGCGGCAAGGGCGCGGCCAGCCCCTCCCCGAACCCCAGCGGCAGCCCCTCGGACCAGCCGTCCGGCAAGGCGTCCGACAAGCCCGAGGCCACCGACAAGAACTCCGCCTCGCCGTCCGCCACGCCCACCACCCAGGGCCGCGCGGTCACCGACGGGCTGAAGGCCGACGCCACACCGTCCGCGAGCGCCTCGGACAAGGCCGGCCCCTCGCCGTCGGCGAGCGGCGGCTCCGCCGAGGCCGACGCGAAGGCGCTGCAGGCGAAGTACGCCACGCTCGACTGCACGGACACCAAGACCCGCTCCACCGTGGGCGACGGCGTCAAGGCCTCCCAGCCCACCCTGGCCTGCGGCAAGAACTCGGGGGGCCAGTGGCAGAAGTACATCCTCGGCCCCGCCGAGGTCGACGGCACGGACGTCGACAAGGCCCAGGCCGTCCTGAACACCCAGACCGGGGCCGGCTGGACGGTCACGATGGACTTCACGGACGCGGGTGCCAAGAAGTTCGGCGACATCACCGGCAAGCTGGCCCAGAACCAGTCGCCGCAGAACCAGTTCGCGATCGTCCTGGACGGCGACGTGGTCTCCGACCCGTCCGTCCGGCAGGCCCTGACCGGCGGCAACGCCGAGATCTCCGGCAACTTCAACCAGCAGTCCGCCCAGGAACTGTCCAACATGCTGAGCTACGGCGCCCTGCCGCTGACCTTCAAGGTCGACAGCATGACGACCGTGACCGCAGCCCTGGGCGGTGACCAGCTGCACGCCGGTCTGATCGCCGGCGCGATCGGCCTCGCGCTGGTCGTCGTCTACCTGCTGGCCTACTACCGCGGCCTGTCGTTCGTGGCGATCCTCTCGCTCATGGTCTCCGCCGCCCTCACCTACACGCTCATGGCCCTGCTCGGCCCGGCCATCGGCTTCGCGCTGAACCTGCCGGCCGTGTGCGGTGCCATCGTCGCGATCGGCATCACGGCGGACTCGTTCATCGTCTACTTCGAACGCGTCCGTGACGAGATCCGCGAGGGCCGCACCCTGCGCCCCGCCGTCGAGCGGGCCTGGCCGCGCGCCCGGCGCACCATCCTGGTCTCCGACTTCGTGTCGTTCCTCGCCGCCGCGGTGCTCTTCATCGTCACCGTCGGCAAGGTCCGCGGCTTCGCCTTCACGCTCGGCCTGACCACACTGCTCGACGTGGTCGTGGTCTTCCTCTTCACCAAGCCGCTCCTGACCCTGCTGGCCCGTCGCCCCTTCTTCGCGAACGGCCACAAGTGGTCCGGCCTCGACCCGAAGAGCCTGGGTGCCCAGCCGCCGCTGCGCCGCACCCGCCGTCCCTCCGCCCCCGTCGAGACGAAGGAGGCGTGAGATGTCGAAACTCGGCAACCTCGGCGCCCGGCTGCACCGCGGCGAGATCGGCTACGACTTCGTCAAGAACCGCAAGATCTGGTACGGCCTGTCGATCCTGATCACCATCACGGCCATCGTCGGCCTGGCGGTGCGCGGCCTGAACATGGGCATCGAGTTCCAGGGCGGTGCCGTCTTCAACACCCCGAAGAACATGAGCGTCTCGGTGGCCAAGGCCGAGGAGTACGCGGAAACGGCCTCCGGACACGACGCGATCGTCCAGAAGCTCGGTGACGGCAGCCTGCGGATCCAGGTCGCGGGCATCGAGACCGACAAGGCCAACCAGATCAAGGCCCAGCTGTCGGACGACCTCAAGGTCAACTCGGAGCAGATCAACGCCGAACTGGTCGGTCCCAGCTGGGGTGAGCAGATCGCCGACAAGGCCTGGCAGGGCCTCGGCATCTTCCTGATCCTCGTGGTGATCTACCTGGCGATCGCGTTCGAGTGGCGCATGGCGCTCGCCGCGTTCGTCGCGCTGATCCACGACATCACCATCACCGTCGGCATCTACGCCCTCGTCGGCTTCGAGGTCACACCGGGCACCGTGATCGGTCTGCTGACCATCCTCGGTTACTCGCTCTACGACACGGTCGTGGTCTTCGACAGCCTCAAGGAGCAGACGAAGGACCTCACCAAGCAGACCCGCTGGACCTACAGCGATGTCGCCAACCGCTCGATCAACAGCACCCTGGTCCGCTCCATCAACACCACGGTGGTGGCGCTGCTGCCGGTCGCGGGCCTGCTGTTCATCGGTGGCGGTGTCCTCGGCGCCGGCATGCTGAACGACATCTCGCTGTCGCTGTTCGTCGGTCTCGCCGCCGGTGCGTACTCCTCGATCTTCATCGCCACGCCGCTCGTCGCCGACCTCAAGGAGCGCGAGCCGCAGATGAAGGCCCTGAAGAAGCGCGTCCTGGCCAAGCGTGCCCAGGCCGCGGCCAAGGGCGAGACCGGTGCCCAGGCCGACGGCGAGGTGTACGCGGACGAGCCCGAGGACGCCGCACCCGCGGTGGTCGGGCCGCGCAACCAGCCCGCCTCCCGCAGCCGCGGCCGCGGCCGTCCGTCGGGGAAGCGCCGATGACCGAGATCAGGGAGCTGCTCCTCAGCCGCATCCGGGACGTGGCGGACTACCCGGAGCCGGGCGTGATGTTCAAGGACATCACCCCGCTCCTGGCGGACCCGGCGGCGTTCACCGCGCTCACCGACGCCCTCGCCGAGATCGCCGAGAGCACCGGCGCCACCAAGGTCGTCGGCCTGGAGGCCCGTGGCTTCATCCTCGGTGCCCCGGTCGCCGTCCGCGCCGGTCTCGGCTTCATCCCCGTACGCAAGGCGGGCAAGCTCCCCGGAGCCACCCTCGCCCAGGCCTACGACCTGGAGTACGGCTCGGCGGAGATCGAGGTGCACGCCGAGGACCTGAACCCCGAGGACCGGGTGCTCATCGTCGACGACGTCCTCGCCACCGGCGGCACCGCCGAGGCCTCGGTCGGGCTCATCCGCCGGGCCGGCGCCGAGGTCGCCGGCCTCGCCGTCCTCATGGAGCTCGGCTTCCTGAGCGGCCGCGCCCGCCTGGAGCCGGCGCTGAACGGTGCCCCGCTGGAGGCGCTGCTCACGGTCTAGCGGCCGCGCAGCCGTCCCGGTGGACACCGGCACGACACCGCAGAGGCGGGCCCCGGAGGAATCCGGCGCCCGCCTCGTGCGTTACCTGCGTTTCCCGGGTAGACGGTCCTCACATTGGCCTGAAGGCGATCCCGCGGCCCGGGATCGCTACCATGGGGGTCCGGAGCCTGACCGGGGGACCCGGATCGCGCACGAGGAGTCCTCTTGCCAGACGAGGCCCAGCACCTGACCGCCGCCAAGCCCGAGTCCGCCTCGGCAGCCGCGGCCAAGCCCGCGCCGAACGCGCCCCACGCGAAGAACGACTCCCGTGGGCCGGTCGAGCACGCCCAGGCGGCGCCGGTCGACAAGCCCGCCGAGCAGTCACGGCCCAAGCCCACCCCGCCCGCGGTCCGTCAGGCGGCCGGCCAGCAGGCCCGCTCCGGCTCCTCCAACCGCGTCCGCGCCCGTCTGGCCCGGCTCGGTGTGCAGCGCGCGAACCCGTACAACCCCGTGCTGGAGCCGCTGCTGCGCATAGTGCGCGGCAACGACCCCAAGATCGAGACGGCCACGCTCCGCCAGATCGAGCGCGCCTACCAGGTCGCCGAGCGCTGGCACCGCGGCCAGAAGCGCAAGAGCGGCGACCCGTACATCACGCACCCGCTCGCCGTCACCACCATCCTCGCCGAGCTGGGCATGGATCCGGCCACGCTGATGGCCGGTCTGCTGCACGACACGGTCGAGGACACCGAGTACGGCCTGGACGACCTGCGCCGCGACTTCGGCGACGTCGTCACGCTGCTCGTCGACGGCGTGACCAAGCTGGACAAGGTCAAGTTCGGTGAAGCCGCGCAGGCCGAGACGGTGCGCAAGATGGTCGTCGCCATGGCCAAGGACCCGCGCGTCCTGGTCATCAAGCTCGCCGACCGCCTGCACAACATGCGCACCATGCGCTACCTCAAGCGTGAGAAGCAGGAGAAGAAGGCGCGCGAGACCCTGGAGATCTACGCGCCGCTCGCCCATCGCCTGGGCATGAACACCATCAAGTGGGAGCTGGAGGACCTCGCCTTCGCGATCCTCTACCCCAAGATGTACGACGAGATCGTCCGGCTGGTGGCCGAGAGGGCACCCAAGCGTGACGAGTACCTGGCCATCGTCACCGACGAGGTCCAGCAGGACCTGCGGGCGGCCCGCATCAAGGCGACCGTCACCGGCCGCCCGAAGCACTACTACAGCGTCTACCAGAAGATGATCGTCCGCGGCCGGGACTTCGCGGAGATCTACGACCTGGTGGGCATCCGCGTCCTCGTGGAGACCGTCCGCGACTGCTACGCGGCTCTGGGCACGGTGCACGCGCGATGGAACCCGGTCCCCGGCCGGTTCAAGGACTACATCGCGATGCCCAAGTTCAACATGTACCAGTCGCTGCACACGACGGTCATCGGCCCCGGCGGCAAGCCGGTCGAGCTGCAGATCCGCACCTTCGACATGCACCGCCGCGCCGAGTACGGCATCGCCGCCCACTGGAAGTACAAGCAGGAGGCCGTCGCCGGCGCGTCGAAGGTACGCTCCGACGCCCCCAAGTCGTCCGGCAAGGGCAAGGACGACCACCTCAACGACATGGCCTGGCTGCGGCAGCTGCTGGACTGGCAGAAGGAGACGGAGGACCCGGGCGAGTTCCTGGAGTCGCTGCGCTTCGACCTCTCGCGCAACGAGGTCTTCGTCTTCACTCCCAAGGGCGACGTCATAGCGCTCCCCGCCGGCGCGACCCCCGTCGATTTCGCGTACGCGGTGCACACCGAGGTCGGGCACCGCACGATAGGCGCCCGCGTCAACGGCCGGCTGGTGCCGCTGGAATCCACCCTCGACAACGGCGACCTGGTGGAGGTCTTCACCTCCAAGGCGGCCGGCGCCGGCCCCTCCAGGGACTGGCTCGGCTTCGTCAAGTCACCGCGCGCCCGCAACAAGATCCGGGCCTGGTTCTCCAAGGAACGCCGCGACGAGGCGATCGAACAGGGCAAGGACGCCATCGTCCGCGCGATGCGCAAGCAGAACCTGCCGATCCAGCGCATCCTGACCGGCGACTCCCTGGTGACCCTCGCGCACGAGATGCGCTACGCCGACATCTCCGCGCTGTACGCGGCGATCGGCGAGGGCCATGTCTCCGCGCAGAACATCGTGCAGAAGCTGGTCCAGGCACTCGGCGGCGAGGAGGCCGCCACCGAGGAGATCGACGAGTCGGTCCCGCCGGCCCGCGGACGCAGCCGCAAGCGCCGCTCCAGCGCCGACCCGGGCGTCGTCGTCAAGGGCGTCGAGGACGTGTGGGTCAAGCTGGCCCGCTGCTGTACGCCCGTCCCGGGCGACCCGATCATCGGCTTCGTCACCCGCGGCAGCGGCGTATCGGTGCACCGCAGCGACTGCGTGAACGTCGACTCGCTCTCCCGCGAGCCCGAGCGCATCCTCGACGTCGAGTGGGCGCCCACCCAGTCCTCGGTCTTCCTGGTCGCCATCCAGGTCGAGGCCCTGGACCGCTCCCGGCTCCTCTCGGACGTCACCCGCGTCCTGTCCGACCAGCACGTCAACATCCTCTCCGCGGCCGTCCAGACCTCCCGCGACCGCGTCGCCACCTCCCGCTTCACCTTCGAGATGGGCGACCCGAAGCACCTCGGCCACGTGCTGAAGGCGGTCAGGGGCGTCGAGGGCGTCTACGACGTGTACCGGGTGACGTCGGCGCGCAGCAGGTCGTAACAGCCACAGGGGCCACAGCGGCCACACGAAAGGGGGCTTCCGCACGTCGTGTAAGGAAGCCCCCTTCGCTTCGGGCGGGCAGCAGGTCGTAACGGCCCCCAGCGGCACACGAAAAAGGGGGCTCCCGTACGACGTGTACGGGAGCCCCCTCGGTGTCGGCTGCTCAGCCTCCGAACTCCTGCAGGCCCTTCTGCGCCTGGTCCAGCAGCGCCTGCCGGCCGTCGAGCTCACGCTGGAGCTTGTCGGCCTTGGCGTTGTTGCCCTGTGCGCGGGCCTGCTCGATCTGGCCCCGGAGCTTGTCCACCGCGGCCTGCAGCTGGCCGGTCAGACCCGCGGCACGCGCGCGTGCCTCCGGGTTCGTCCGGCGCCACTCGGCCTCCTCGGCCTCCTGGATGGCCCGCTCTACGGCGTGCATCCGGCCCTCGACCTTGGGCCGGGCGTCGCGCGGCACATGGCCGATGGCCTCCCAGCGCTCGTTCACGTTCCGGAAAGCGGCCCTGGCCGCCTTCAGATCCGAGACCGGCAGGAGCTTCTCGGCCTCCTCGGCCAGCTCCTCCTTGAGCTTCAGGTTCTCCGACTGCTCGGCGTCCCGCTCCGCGAAGACCGAACTGCGGGCCGCGAAGAAGACGTCCTGGGCGCCACGGAAGCGGTTCCACAGGTCGTCCTCGTGCTCGCGCTGAGCGCGGCCCGCGGCCTTCCACTCGGACATCAGCTCGCGGTAGCGCGCCGCCGTCGCGCCCCAGTCGGTCGAGTTCGACAGCGCCTCGGCCTCGGAGACCAGCCGTTCCTTGGTCTTGCGGGCCTCCTCGCGCTGCGCGTCCAACTGCGCGAAGTGCTGCTTGCGCCGCTTGGAGAACGCCGACCGTGCGTGCGAGAACCGGTGCCACAGCTCGTCGTCGGACTTGCGGTCCAGGCGCGGCAGACCCTTCCAGGTGTCCACCAGGGCCCGCAGCCGCTCACCGGCCGCCCGCCACTGGTCGGACTGCGACAGCTCCTCCGCCTCGACGACCAGCGCCTCCTTGGCGTGGCGGGCCTCGTCGGACTGCTTGGCCCGCTGCGCCTTGCGCTCCTCGCGGCGCGCCTCCACCAGCTCCACGAGCTTGTCCAGCCGGACCCGCAGGGCGTCCAGGTCGCCCACCACGTGGTGGGCGTCGACCTGCTCCCGGATGTGGTCGATGGCGGCCTGGGCGTCCTTCGCCGACAGGTCGGTGGTCTTCACTCGCTTCTCGAGGAGGCCGATCTCGACAACCAGGCCCTCGTACTTGCGCTCGAAATAGGCCAGCGCCTCCTCGGGGGAGCCCGCCTGCCAGGAACCGACGACCTGCTCGCCGTCGGCCGTACGCACGTACACGGTCCCCGTCTCGTCGACGCGGCCCCACGGGTCGCTGCTCACAGCGCCTCCTCCACATGATGCCTGCGGGGGGCCTCAGCTCCCCCGGGCATCGTCCACAGTTTCGTCACGGCCAACATAGGCGACCGGCGGGGGGCCTGTCCGCATCCCGCGCGACCGAAATTTCGCAGTTGGGGGTCAGGATTTGGTGATCGTGGCCTTGTTGATCACGACCGTCGCGTTGGGCGCCGTATTGCCCGTCTGGGGGTCCGGGGCCTGCGCTCCGGCGTCCGCGATCTTCTTCAGAACCTTCATGCCCGCCTCGGACACCGTACCGAACGGCGTGTAGTCGGCCGGCAGCTGACTGTCCTGGTAGACGAGGAAGAACTGGCTGCCGCCGCTGTTGCGGCCCTGCTTGGTCTGCGCGTTGTACTGGTTCGCCATCGCGACCGTGCCCGCCGGGTACGTCCCGCCCTTGAGGCTCTTGTCCTTGAGGTTCTCGTCCGGGATGGTGTAGCCCGGTCCGCCCATGCCGGTGCCCTGCGGGTCGCCGCACTGCAGGACGTAGATGCCCTGGTCCGTGAGCCGGTGGCACTTGGTGTGGTCCAGGTAGCCCTTGCCGAGCAGGAAGTTGAACGAGTTGACGGTGTGCGGCGCCGCCGACGCCTTCAGCGCGACGTCTATCTCACCGCACGTGGTGTCCAGCTTCATCGTGTACTTCGCCGACTTGTCGATGGTCATCGCCGGTTCCTTCTTCCAGGTCTCCGGCTCGACCTTGCCCGGGGCCGGCTTCTCGCACGGGTCCGGGGCCTTGCTGGGGGTGGCGCTCGGAGTGACCTCCGCGCCCGCGTTCTCCTTCTTGCCGTTGTCCTCGAACGGCTTGGTCAGGAAGACCGTCACCGAGAGCACCACGATCACGCCGAGAACCGAGGCGATCACGGAGTTGCGGATTCGGGCCTTGCGTCGCGCGTCCGTGCGCCGCTGCTGCTGCCGCAAGAACTTCTCCCGGGCGAGCTGACGCCGCCGCTGTTCCTGGCTGACCACCGGGTTCTCTCCTCATGGGTCTCGAACGTCGACCGGTACGCCTGCGTCCTGTGTGCCGAGCGCGTGCGTGTGCCCCGTACCGTATATGGGTTCGCTGAGGAATCGGCAGCGCCGGTAGGCTCTGTGAGCAGCCGTAGCCGCCCGTATCGACACAACGAAGGACGATCGTGCTCATTGCCGGGTTCCCCGCCGGGGCCTGGGGGACGAACTGCTACCTCGTCGCCCCCGCCGCCGGTGAGGAGTGCGTGATCATCGACCCCGGCCATCAGGCCGCCGACGGCGTCGCGGAAGCGATCAGGAAGCATCGCCTCAAGCCCGTCGCCGTCGTCCTCACCCACGGCCACATCGACCATGTGGCCTCGGTCGTCCCGGTGTGCGGCGCGCACGACGTGCCGGCCTGGATCCACCCCGACGACCGGTACATGATGAGCGACCCCGAGAAGGGGATCGGCCGTTCCATCGGGATGCCGCTGCTGGGCGAGCTGACCGTGGGGGAGCCGGACGACGTCAAGGAGCTGACCGACGGGGCGAAGCTGGAGCTTGCGGGCCTGGAGCTGTCCGTCGCGCACGCGCCGGGCCATACGAAGGGGTCGGTGACCTTCGGCATGCCCGAGGCGGCGGACATCCCGCCGATCCTCTTCTCGGGCGACCTGCTGTTCGCCGGCTCCATCGGACGCACCGACCTGCCCGGCGGCGACATGGCCGAGATGCTCGACTCGCTGGCCCGCGTGTGCCTGCCGCTCGACGACTCGACCGTGGTGCTGTCCGGCCACGGCCCCCAGACGACCATCGGCCAGGAGCGCTCCACCAACCCGTATCTGCGGCAGGTGGCGGCCGGCCAGGGAGCCCAGCCCGCTCCCCGACGAGGAATGTGACGAGACCTTCCGTGAGCACCTTCAAGGCCCCCAAGGGCACGTACGACCTGATCCCGCCCGACAGCGCGAAGTACCTCGCCGTCCGTGAGGCGATCGCCGCTCCGCTGCGCAACTCCGGCTACGGCTACATCGAGACGCCGGGCTTCGAGAACGTCGAGCTCTTCGCGCGCGGCGTCGGTGAGTCCACCGACATCGTCACCAAGGAGATGTACGCCTTCGAGACCAAGGGCGGCGACCGGCTCGCCCTGCGTCCCGAGGGCACGGCCTCCGTCCTGCGCGCCGCGCTGGAGGCCAACCTGCACAAGGCCGGCAACCTCCCCGTCAAGCTCTGGTACTCGGGCTCGTACTACCGCTACGAGCGCCCCCAGAAGGGCCGTTACCGCCACTTCTCCCAGGTGGGTGCCGAGGCGATCGGCGCGGAGGACCCGGCGCTGGACGCCGAACTGCTCATCCTGGCCGACCAGGCGTACCGCTCGCTGGGCCTGAGCAACTTCCGGATTCTGCTCAACAGCCTCGGCGACCAGGAGTGCCGCCCCGTCTACCGTTCGGCGCTGCAGGAGTTCCTGCGGAACCTGGACCTCGACGAGGACACCCTGCGCCGCGCGGAGATCAACCCGCTGCGCGTCCTGGACGACAAGCGCGAGTCGGTCCAGAAGCAGCTGGGCGACGCGCCGCTGCTGCGCGACTACCTGTGCGACGCGTGCAAGGCGTACCACGAGGAGGTCCGTGAGCTGATCACGGCGGCGGGCGTCTCCTTCGAGGACGATCCGAAGCTGGTCCGCGGCCTGGACTACTACACCCGCACCACCTTCGAGTTCGTCCACGACGGCCTCGGCTCGCAGTCCGCGGTGGGCGGCGGCGGCCGCTACGACGGTCTCTCCGAGATGATCGGCGGCCCCGCGCTGCCGTCCGTCGGCTGGGCCCTCGGCGTCGACCGCACGGTCCTCGCCCTGGAGGCGGAGGGCGTCGAGCTCGAACTCCCCGCCACCACCAGCGTGTTCGCCGTCCCGCTCGGCGAGGAGGCCCGCCGGGTCCTGTTCGCCAAGGTCACGGAGCTGCGCAAGAACGGCATCGCGGCGGACTTCTCCTACGGCGGCAAGGGCCTCAAGGGTGCGATGAAGAACGCCAACCGCAGCGGCGCCCGCTACACGGTCGTCGCCGGCGAACGCGACCTCGCCGAGGGCGTCGTCCAGCTCAAGGACATGGAGTCGGGCGAGCAGACGGCGGTGGGCGTGAACGAGATCGTGGCAGAACTGGAAGCGCGGCTCGGCTGAGACAGGGCGGAGGAAGGCGCCGGGCACGGCGCCTTCCTCCGCTTTGCCGAGACCGATGCGGTCGGCGCGTTCGCACCCCCGTGCGGTCGTGCGACGGGCGTCGGCCGGAACTCAACCCCCAGGGGCGACCGGACCGGCATCCTTATGTCCACGCAACGGTGGACACGGGCACCGGTGCGGCACAATGGGCCCTGCCCGAAGATGTTCAGGTCTCAAGTGACGGATCGGCGTGATGAGCAAGACGACAGTTGAGGACGTCTCCGTGGAGCCAGAGCCGCAGCGCGCCGAGATCGCACCCCGTGCGGAGGGCGGCAGCCGGGCCCTCGCCCTGTTGCTGATCATCACCGGCGCCGCCGGACTGCTCGCCGCCTGGGTCATCACGATCGACAAGTTCAAGATCCTAGAGGCCAAGGTCGCGGGCACGACGTTCACACCCGGCTGCAGCCTCAACCCCGTGGTCTCGTGCGGCAGCGTCATGGAGAGCAAGCAGGCCGCGGTCTTCGGCTTCCCGAACCCGATGCTCGGCCTCGTCTGCTACGGGATCGTCATCGGCGTCGGCATGGCGCTGCTCGCCCGCGCCCGCTTCCCGCGCTGGTACTGGCTCACTTTCAACGCGGGCTGCCTCTTCGGCGTGAGCTTCTGCGCCTGGCTGATGTTCCAGTCCCTGTACCGCATCAACGCGCTGTGCCTGTGGTGCAGCCTGGCCTGGGTCGCCACGATCCTGATGTTCTGGTACGTCACGTCGTTCAACATCCGCAAGGGCTTCCTGCCCGCCCCGAGCTGGCTCAAGAGCTTCTTCGGCGAGTTCACGTGGGTCATGCCGGTGCTGCACATCGGCATCATCGGCATGCTGATCCTGACCCGCTGGTGGGACTTCTGGCTCAGCTGAGCCCCGCGGTTCCGGGGCAGGGCCGGACTGTCAGTGCCGTGATTTAGGGTTTCTGACGTGGAGCCCGACCTGTTCACCGCCGCAGCCGAAGAACGCCAGGAGAAGGAGCCGTCCAGCAGCCCCCTGGCCGTGCGGATGCGCCCGCGCACCCTCGACGAGGTCGTGGGCCAGCAGCACCTGCTGAAGCCGGGCTCACCCCTGCGCAGACTGGTGGGGGAGGCCTCCGGCCCGGCCGGGCCCTCCTCGGTGCTCCTGTGGGGCCCGCCCGGCACCGGCAAGACCACCCTGGCCTACGTCGTCTCCAAGGCGACCGACGCCCGCTTCGTGGAGCTGTCCGCCATCACCGCGGGCGTCAAGGAGGTCCGCGCGGTCATCGACGGCGCCCGCCGCGCCTCCGGCGGGTACGGCAAGGAGACCGTCCTCTTCCTCGACGAGATCCACCGCTTCAGCAAGGCCCAGCAGGACTCCCTGCTCCCGGCCGTCGAGAACCGCTGGGTGACGCTCATCGCGGCGACGACGGAGAACCCGTACTTCTCGGTGATCTCGCCCCTGCTGTCCCGCTCCCTGCTGCTCACCCTCGAACCGCTCACGGACGAGGACATCAGGAGCCTCATCCGCCGCGCCCTCACCGACGAGCGGGGCCTCAAGGAGGCGGTCTCCCTCCCCGAGGAGACCGAGGACCACCTCCTGCGCATCGCCGGCGGCGACGCCCGCCGTGCCCTGACCGCCCTGGAGGCGGCTGCCGGAGCCGCCCTCGACAAGGGCGAGGCGGAGATCGGTCTGACCACCCTGGAGGAGACGGTCGACCGGGCCGCAGTGAAGTACGACCGCGACGGCGACCAGCACTACGACGTGGCCAGCGCCCTGATCAAGTCCATCCGCGGCTCCGACGTCGACGCGGCCCTGCACTACCTGGCCCGCATGATCGAGGCCGGCGAGGACCCCCGCTTCATCGCCCGGCGTCTGATGATCTCCGCCAGCGAGGACATCGGCCTGGCCGACCCGACGGCCTTGCAGACAGCGGTCGCCGCCGCCCAGGCCGTCGCCATGATCGGCTTCCCCGAGGCGGCCCTCACCCTCAGCCACGCCACCATCGCCCTCGCCCTGGCGCCCAAGTCCAACGCCGCGACCACCGCGATCGGCGCCGCCCTGGAGGACGTCCGCAAGGGCCACGCCGGACCCGTCCCCGCCCACCTGCGCGACAGCCACTACAAGGGCGCGACCAAGCTCGGCCACGGCCAGGGCTACGTCTACCCGCACGACCTGCCCGAGGGCATCGCGGCCCAGCAGTACGCCCCGGACGAGCTGAAGAACCGCGAGTACTACGAGCCGACCCGGCACGGCGCGGAGGCCCGCTACGCGGACGCGGTGGAGTGGACCCGGAAGAACCTCGGTCGAAAGCGGTCCTGAGCACCCTGTAAACTCGACCGGAGTGCCGCGTCCCGTGCAGTCAGAACGGGACAGTCGGCCGGAGTCCAGATCCCCCGGGATCGGCTCCAGGAGCGTCGCGCACCGTCGAACGGTGTCGCGGGCAGCCCACCACCACCCGTCCTGGTGACGGGACCGGCCGGTGGGCCACTCGCGTGCTGCACGTATGTGCCCAGACCAGGGGAGCGGCTGCCCACCCGGGCCCGACAGGGTTCCAGGCGGGTTTCCCCGGCTGCGGATGCGACCTCCCACAACCCTGACAAGCCGATACGACGAAAGCGAAAACTGTGGCGAACCAGTCCCGCCCCAAGGTCAAGAAGTCGCGTGCCCTCGGCATCGCGCTGACCCCGAAGGCCGTCAAGTACTTCGAGGCCCGCCCCTACCCGCCGGGTGAGCACGGCCGCGGCCGCAAGCAGAACTCGGACTACAAGGTCCGTCTGCTCGAGAAGCAGCGTCTGCGCGCGCAGTACGACGTGTCCGAGCGCCAGCTCGTCCGCGCCTACGAGCGTGCCTCCAAGGTCCAGGGCAAGACCGGTGAGGCCCTGATCATCGAGCTGGAGCGTCGCCTCGACGCCCTGGTTCTGCGTTCGGGCATCGCCCGCACGATCTACCAGGCCCGCCAGATGGTCGTCCACGGCCACATCGCGGTCAACGGCAAGAAGGTCGACAAGCCCTCCTTCCGTGTCCGTCCGGACGACGTCGTGCAGGTCCGCGAGCGCTCGAAGGAGAAGACCCTCTTCACGATCGCTCGTGAGGGTGGCTTCGCCCCCGACGGTGAGACCCCGCGCTACCTCCAGGTGAACCTCAAGGGCCTGGCGTTCCGCCTGGACCGTGAGCCGAACCGCAAGGAGATCCCGGTGATCTGCGACGAGCAGCTCGTCGTCGAGTACTACGCCCGCTGATCCACGGCAGGCACGCGGTACCTCAGCCCGCCGTCTCCCCGCCCTTCCCGGGCGGGCGAGGCGGCGGGCTTTCGCGATCGGCCGGGTGCCGGAGGGTGATCCGGTGCGGGCGCTCGCCATCGCCCCGGCGCCGGGGGATGATCCGGTGCGGGCTTTCGCGGTCGACCCGGCCCCGGGGGTAATCCGGTACGGAGCGCCACCCCCGGCGCGATAGGCTCGTCGCACGACTTTTTCGATGTTCAGGCACGTTTCAGGGAGCGGGTGCACACAGTGTCCGGTGGAGAGGTTGCCGGAATCCTGGTGGCCGTCTTCTGGGCGATCCTGGTCTCCTTCCTCGCCGTCGCGCTGGCGAGGGTGGCCCAGACGCTCAAGGCGACCACCAAGCTCGTGGCGGACGTGACCGACCAGGCCGTCCCGCTGCTGGCCGACGCCTCCGCGGCGGTGCGCTCCGCGCAGACCCAGATCGACCGGGTCGACTCGATCGCCTCCGACGTCCAGGAGGTCACGTCGAACGCCTCCGCGCTGTCGACGACCGTCGCCTCCACCTTCGGCGGCCCCCTGGTCAAGGTCGCGGCCTTCGGCTACGGCGTGCGCCGGGCCCTCGGCGGCGGCAAGGAGGACGTGCCCGCCAAGGCGTCCAGGCGTACCGTGATCGTGGGCCGCACGATCACCCGGCGCAGCGCCCGAGACAAGAGGGACTGAGAGCCAGCGATGTTCCGCCGTACCTTCTGGTTCACCACGGGCGTCGCCGCCGGTGTGTGGGCCACCACCAAGGTCAATCGCAAGCTGAAGCAGCTGACCCCCGAGAGCCTTGCCAGAACCGCCGGGAACAAGGCGATCGAGGCCGGTCACCGCATCAAGGACCGTGCGGTCGGCTTCGCCCTCGACGTCCGGGACAACATGGCCGTGCGCGAGGCCGAGTTGGGTGACGCCCTCGGGATCAACGAGAATCCCGAGCTCCCCGGCCCCCGGCGCTTCGCCGCCATCGAGAACCGCACCAACCCGAAGTCCGTCGACAGCGACTGGACGACGTACTCGTACAACCGGAATGAGGACCACTGATGGAGTCGGCTGAGATTCGCCGCCGCTGGTTGAGCTTCTTCGAGGAGCGCGGTCACACCGTCGTCCCTTCGGCGTCGCTCATCGCGGACGACCCGACTCTGCTCCTCGTCCCGGCCGGCATGGTGCCCTTCAAGCCCTACTTCCTGGGTGAGGTCAAGCCGCCCTTCGCCCGTGCCACCAGCGTGCAGAAGTGCGTGCGCACGCCGGACATCGAAGAGGTCGGCAAGACCACCCGGCACGGCACCTTCTTCCAGATGTGCGGCAACTTCTCCTTCGGCGACTACTTCAAGGAAGGCGCCATCAAGCACGCCTGGGAGCTGCTCACCAGCCCCCAGGACAAGGGCGGTTACGGCCTCGACCCCGAGCGCCTGTGGATCACCGTCTACAAGGACGACGACGAGGCCGAGCGCATCTGGCACGAGGTCGTCGGCGTGCCGAAGGAGCGCATCCAGCGCCTCGGCATGAAGGACAACTACTGGTCCATGGGCGTCCCCGGCCCCTGCGGCCCCTGCTCCGAGATCAACTACGACCGCGGCCCCGAGTTCGGCGTCGAGGGCGGCCCCGCCGTCAACGACGAGCGGTACGTGGAGATCTGGAACCTCGTCTTCATGCAGTACGAGCGGGGCGAGGGCATCGGCAAGGACAACTTCGAGATCCTCGGCGACCTGCCCAGCAAGAACATCGACACCGGCCTCGGCCTCGAACGCCTCGCCATGATTCTGCAGGGCGTGCAGAACATGTACGAGATCGACACGTCGATGGCCGTCATCGCCAAGGCCACCGAGCTGACCGGCGTCCGCTACGGCGACGCCCACGACTCGGACGTCTCCCTGCGCGTGGTCACCGACCACATGCGCACCTCGGTGATGCTCATCGGCGACGGCGTCACCCCCGGCAACGAGGGCCGCGGTTACGTGCTGCGCCGCATCATGCGCCGCGCCATCCGCAACATGCGCCTGCTCGGCGCCACCGGTCCGGTCGTCAAGGACCTCATCGACACCGTGATCGAGATGATGGGCCAGCAGTACCCCGAGCTCATCACCGACCGCGAGCGCATCGAGAAGGTCGCCCTCGCCGAGGAGAACGCCTTCCTCAAGACGCTGAAGGCCGGCACCAACATCCTCGACACGGCCGTCACCGACACCAAGTCCGCCGGCGGCACCGTCCTGCCCGGCGACAAGGCGTTCCTGCTCCACGACACCTGGGGCTTCCCGATCGACCTCACCCTGGAGATGGCCGCCGAGCAGGGCCTGTCCGTGGACGAGGACGGCTTCCGCCGCCTGATGAAGGAGCAGCGGGAGCGCGCCAAGGCCGACGCCCAGGCCAAGAAGACCGGCCACGCCGGTGCCGGTGCCTACCGTGAGATCGCCGACCAGGCCGGTGCCACCGACTTCATCGGCTACACCGACACCGAGAGCGAGTCCACGATCGTCGGCATCCTCGTCGACGGCGCCTCCTCCCCGGCCGCCACCGAGGGCGACGAGGTCGAGATCGTCCTCGACCGCACCCCGTTCTACGCCGAGGGCGGCGGCCAGATCGGCGACACCGGCAAGATCAGGGTCGACACCGGTGCCGTCATCGAGATCCGCGACTGCCAGAAGCCGGTTCCGGGTGTCTACGTGCACAAGGGCGTCGTCCAGGTCGGCGAGGTGACCGTCGGCGCCAAGGCCCACGCCTCGATCGACGACCGCCGCCGCAAGGCCATCGCCCGCGCCCACTCGGCCACGCACCTGACGCACCAGGCCCTGCGCGACGCCCTCGGCCCGACGGCCGCCCAGGCCGGTTCCGAGAACCAGCCCGGCCGCTTCCGCTTCGACTTCGGTTCCCCGTCCGCCGTCCCGACGGCCGTGATGACCGATGTCGAGCAGAAGATCAACGAGGTGCTCGCCCGCGACCTCGACGTCCGCGCCGACGTCATGGGCATCGACGAGGCCAAGAAGCAGGGTGCCATCGCCGAGTTCGGCGAGAAGTACGGCGAGCGCGTCCGCGTGGTCACCATCGGGGACTTCTCCAAGGAGCTGTGCGGCGGCACCCACGTGCACAACACCGCCCAGCTCGGTCTGGTCAAGCTGCTCGGCGAATCCTCCATCGGCTCCGGTGTCCGCCGGATCGAGGCCCTCGTCGGCGTGGACGCCTACAACTTCCTCGCCCGGGAGCACACGGTCGTCGCCCAGCTCCAGGAGCTGATCAAGGGCCGCCCGGAGGAGCTCCCGGAGAAGGTCTCCGCCATGCTCGGCAAGCTGAAGGACGCCGAGAAGGAGATCGAGAAGTTCCGCGCCGAGAAGGTCCTCCAGGCCGCCGCCGGTCTCGCCGAGTCCGCCAAGGACATCCGTGGCGTTGCTGTCGTGACCGGTCAGGTGCCGGACGGAACGACCGCCGACGACCTGCGCAAGCTGGTCCTCGACGTGCGCGGACGCATCCAGGGCGGACGGGCCGCCGTGGTCGCTCTGTTCACGGTGGCGAACGGTAAGCCGCTCACGGTCATCGCCACCAACGAGGCCGCCCGCGAACGCGGCCTGAAGGCCGGCGAACTGGTCCGTACGGCCGCCAAGACCCTCGGTGGCGGCGGTGGCGGCAAGCCGGACGTCGCCCAGGGCGGCGGCCAGAACCCGGCCGCCATCGGTGACGCCGTGGACGCCGTCGAGCGCCTGGTCACCGAGACGGCCAAGTAAGAGACGGGTCGGACAGCATGCGCAAAGGACGTCGACTCGCGATCGACGTCGGGGACGCCCGCATCGGGGTCGCCTCGTGCGACCCCGACGGGATCCTCGCCACCCCGGTGGAGACGGTTCCGGGGCGTGACATCCCCGCGGCTCAGCGGCGGTTGAAGCAACTCGTCGAGGAGTACGAGCCCTTGGAGGTCGTGGTCGGGCTCCCGCGCTCCCTGAAGGGGGGCGAGGGCCCGGCCGCGGTCAAGGTCCGCGGCTTCACCCAGGAGCTGGCCCGCATGATCTCCCCGGTTCCGGTGAGACTCGTCGACGAACGCATGACGACGGTGACGGCCAGTCAGGGACTGCGCGCCTCCGGTGTGAAATCCAAGAAGGGCCGGTCCGTCATCGACCAGGCCGCAGCCGTGATCATCCTGCAACAGGCCCTCGAATCCGAACGGATGTCAGGTAAAGCACCCGGCGAAGGCGTCGAAGTGGTCATCTGATCGCGATACGGTAACGTTCCGCGCGATGCGGCGGCGTTCGAACAGCCTCCGCACAGCAAGAGGCGGGACGGGAGCCGAGCCGGAAGTCGCGCGACCGCCGCCTCGCGGCTCTAGGGGATCGATGACTGAGTATGGCCGGGGCCAAGGCTCCGAACCGTGGCATCCGGAGGACCCGTTGTACGGGGACGGCGGATGGGGCGGACAGCAGGCCCATCAGGGTCAGCAGTCCCCCTACGGCGGCCAGCCGCAGCACTATCCAGAGCAGCCGCAGCAGCCGCAGTACGGCGACTGGGGCACCGCTGACCAGGCCGGATACGGTCAGGCGCAGCAGCAGTACCCGTACGACCAGCAGTACGCGGCGCAGGCCCACGGGAACCAGCAGTACCCCGGCCAGCAGGACCACGGACATCACCAGGCTCAGGGCTACCACCAGCAGCAGTACGACACCGGTGGCTGGGCCAACGACCCCCACCAGCAGGTCTCGTACTCCGGTGACCCACAGGATCCGTACGGGCAGCAGGCCGGTGCGTACGGCGGGGGTCAGCAGGACTACTACGGCACGCCTGAGGCGTATCCACCCCCGGAGCCGCCCGGCCGGCATGGGGCAGAGCCCGCACAGGAACCCGCTCATGAGCCCGCTCACGAACCGGCCACCGACTGGGACCCAGGGCCCGACCAGGGCGAACACGCCTTCTTCGCGGGCGGCGACGATGACGACGACGGCGGCGAGGAGCCGGAGGGTCGTCGCGGTCGCGACGACAAGCGCGGACGCGGCGGCGGGAAACCGAAGAAGAAGAGCCGCAACGGCATGGCCTGCCTGCTGGTCGCCGTGATCCTCGGCGGCGGCCTGGCGGGCGCCGGCTACTTCGGCTACCAGTTCTACCAGGACCGTTTCGGCGACGCCCCGGACTACGCGGGTGGGGGCAACGGGCAGCAGGTGTCCGTCGAGATCCCGGAGGGCGCGGACGGTTATGCGATCGGGCGGGCGCTGAAGTCCGCCGGTGTGGTCAAGAGCGTCGACGCCTTCGTCTCGGCCCAGGCCGGCAACCCTGAAGGCCGGACCATCCAAGCCGGCGTGTACACGCTGCAGAAGCAAATGTCGGCCGGGAGCGCGGTCGAGTTGATGCTCAGCCCCAAGAGCCGCGACAACCTGATCATCGCGGAGGGCAAGCGCAACGCCGACATCTACCGGCTCATCGACAAGCGTCTCAAGGTCAAGGTCGGCACTACCGCTGCCGTCGCCAAGAAGGACTACAAGAAGCTCGGCTTGCCCGCTTGGGCGCAGAACCACGCCGAGGTCAAGGACCCGCTGGAAGGCTTCCTCTTCCCCTCCAGCTACGGCGTGAGCGAGGGGCAGAAGCCCGAGGCCGTCCTGAAGCAGATGGTCCAGCGGGCCACCGCGACGTACGACAAGCTCGGGGTCGAGAAGAAGGCCAAGAGTCTCGGACTCGAGGACCCGTGGCAGCTCGTCACCGTCGCCAGCCTGGTCCAGGCCGAGGGCACGAGCCACGACGACTTCCGCAAGATGGCCGAGGTCGTCTACAACCGCATGAAGCCCGGGAACCCGCAGACCAACGGCATGCTGGAGTTCGACTCCACCTACAACTACATCAAGAATCAGAGCAAGATCGACCTGAGCTTGAGCGAACTGCGGAACTACGACAACCCGTACAACACGTACTTCCACAAGGGCCTGCCGCCGGGGCCGATCGACAACCCGGGCGAGGACGCCATCAAGGGCGCCCTCAACCCGACGGACGACGGCTGGTACTACTTCATCTCGCTCGACGGCAAGACCAGCAAGTTCACGAAGACGAACGCCGAACATCAGAAGCTGGTAGACCAGTTCAATGCCTCACGGAACAGTGGATAGCAAAGGGATGCAACTTCGCGCCGACGCATGCTCAAAGGAGGACGTGCATCCCTCGGGACCGATCACTTCCGTTCGGGCGTATCAGTGTCACTGAGCTGATCACCGCGCTGCGCCGTGAGGGGCCGACCACGTCCGCAGAGACCGGCTGTGGTCGCTGCCGCTGGAGGACCAGGTGCTGCTGGTGGCCGCGTACTGGCGCACTAACCTCACACTGCGCCAGCTTGACCCGCTGTTCGGTGTCTCGAAGTCGGCGGCCGACCGGGTCGTCCACCTCGGGCCGGTACTCGCCCTCCAACCGCGGCGACGGTGCCGCAAAGACACCGTGTCATCGTGGACGCACTGTTCCCCACACGACCGGTTCGTGGCCGCCTCCAGTGTCGGGAAGAACAACCGCTGCTCCACCAACAGGTCGTCATCGACGCCGACACTCGCTGGGTCGTCGCTGTCGGCAAGCCGCTGCCCGGCAATCACAACAACTGCCGGGCACAGGAGGAATCCGGGCCAAAGCCGCAGTCGCCATCACCCCCACGGTGGTCGCCCGACGGAGTCACCGGGCCTGATCGCACTACCGTTGCTACCAGGACGTGGGACTACCCAACTGGAAGGAGGATCACAACGCCTCCCGCCGCGATCCTCGCCGTTGATGTGCCGGTTCTGCCCTATGCCCGGTCCGAGAGACCCAGAGCGTTCCCCTGCGAAGACAATCGCGACCTGATTCGGACTACAGAGCAGCAGCTTGTTGGCCGGATTGCGCTGGTCTGGGCCAACCTCCATTCCCTTCATGGGGCCGCTGGTCTGTTCCTGCGTGCGATGCACCAATGGCTCAGTCGTTCCTTCGGTGACCGGCGCAGACTTGAGGCTCCGTCCGATGCGACCTACGCCGCCAGCTCCGTACCGCCACGACGGCTTCGACGACTGGCTCAGCGGCATAGGAATGCGACGCCAGCCACCATGACGAAATAAGGCATTCAAGCTCAGTAGTAGCACTCTTCCTGCCAGGCAAGGGGGGATCAATTTGCGCCCACTAGGCTCGAATGTGAGGCGCCCTCTCTGTCCATCATGGTCGTGCTTGAGTCGATGCGCCCCTATCGTGCCGTTGGCGGGTGGTATTGAATCGACTTTCGGGGCCGTTCATATGCGCTAAGATCGCTAACCTCATCCTGGTGATCGCAGACCGTGGTGACCTGGCTTCTCGACGTCCTTAATGGGAGAAACTATGAAGATGGCTCGTCTAGGGCCTGTTGCGGCTATGGGAATTGCTGCTATTGGATTTGCGGCGGTTCCGGCTTATGCGGACGGGGTCACCTATTCGGCTAGCGGAGGGGCATCCGCTCATTGGGTGGCGAACGGAGATAAAACCGTCACGTGCGACGAAAAGAAGGACGGCTACGCTGCGGTAACCCTGCTCTGGGTCGTGGGGGAGGAGGTCGAGCAGCAGGGGGAAGATTGGGCATCGGGCGGGGTTAACACCTGCGAGACCATACCCAGGAGCTGGATACGCGAGGGTGCCACTGTCCGTCTCCAGGCCTGCCTCGGCAAGGGCCTCACGGTCTACAAAGAAACCTGTGGCCCCATTAGGTCCGACCGCGCCTAGATATGGGCTGTCTTGCCTTGGGCCTGGCGCTGAACGGCATGACATGAGGAGCGGGCCGCGAGCGCGGTAGGATCTATCGCAGCAGTGATGTGGGTTTTGCTTATCGCTCATCCAGCTTGCTGGGTTCCTGTCGAGTGAGGCATGGTGAGAGCCCGGTTGTGAGACTGAGATGTGGGATGCGTAGGATGAGTTCCATGCCAGCACGGGGAACTGACGCCCACGCCCGCCGGGCCGCCGTACTCGGCTCCCCGATCGCCCACTCGCTCTCCCCGGTCCTGCACCGCACCGCCTATCAGGAGTTGGGCCTGGCGGGCTGGATATATGACAGGTTCGAGGTCGACGAGGCCGGGCTGCCCGCGTTCTTCGAGACGCTCGGCCCCGAGTGGGCCGGGCTGTCGCTGACCATGCCCTTGAAGCGGGCCGTCATCCCGCTGCTGGACGAGGTCAGTGAAACCGCCGCGTCGGTGGAGGCGGTCAACACCGTCGTGTTCACCGAGGACGGCCGCCGTATCGGCGACAACACCGACATCCCCGGCATCGTCGCGGCGCTGCGCGAGCACGGCATCGAGCAGGTCGACTCCGCCGCCATCCTCGGCGCGGGCGCCACCGCCTCGTCCGCGCTGGCCGCGCTGTCCCGGATCTGCCCGGGCGAGATCGCCGTGTACGTGCGTAGCGAGGCCCGGGCCGCCGAGATGCGGCAGTGGGCCGAGCGGCTGGACGTCTCCGTCCGCATCGCCGACTGGGCGGATGCCGAGCAGGCCCTGCGCGCCCCGCTGGTGATCAGTACCACGCCGGCCGGTGTCACCGACGCCCTCGCCCGGTCCGTACCGGAACGCCCGGCGGCCCTCTTCGACGTGCTGTACGACCCCTGGCCGACCGACCTCGCCGCCCGCTGGTCGGCGTACGGCGGTGCCGTCGTCAGCGGGCTCGACCTGCTGGTGCACCAGGCTGTGCTCCAGGTCGAGCAGATGACGGGGCTGGCACCGGCGCCCCTGGACGCCATGCGAAAAGCGGGCGAGCGGGCTCTCGCCGACCGATAAGATCCGCTCTCGGTTCCGCAGGGGGCGGAACAGGGGAGGGGAACGTCCGTCATGTCCGCAGGCCTGCCTCAGGCATCCGTCAAGTCCCAGATATTCGAGTCCCTGCTGGGATTCCTGCCCGACTGGGTGCAGATCACGGTGCTCGCCCTGATCGTGCTCGCCGTCGTGGCGTCCTGGGTCGTCAAGATCAAGCGCAAGATCGACTACCGGCGTGCTCTCCGCAACGGGCAGCCGATCCACGCGGCGGCCCAGCACGGGCAGGGGCGCGGTGCGGACTACCTGGGACAGTACGCGCCGCAGCAGGCAGAGCCGGCCCAGCAGCGCGGCAGCGGCGCCGACCACCTGGGGGCCTACGCCCCGCAGCAGGCGCAGCCCGCCCAGCAGCCGAGCGGCGCCGACTTCCTCGGGGCGTACGCGCCGCAGCGGCGTCAGGGCGAGGGGCCGTCCGCGAACGCGTCCGCTTGATGGACCGGGCGCCGGGCAAGGGGCCCCGGCGTGGGAGGATCGGAGATGGTGGACCGGGCCGCGCACCCGGTCACGCCGTCGCCGTACGCGACGAGGCGCGTACGCAGGGCAGTACCAGAGCGCGAGCACTGAGGAGCACCGTTGAGCAGGTTGCGCTGGCTGACCGCGGGGGAGTCCCATGGCCCCGCACTCGTCGCGACGCTGGAGGGCCTTCCCGCCGGCGTGCCGATCACCACGGACATGGTGGCGGACCATCTTGCGAGGCGGCGCCTGGGCTATGGGCGCGGTGCCCGGATGAAGTTCGAACGCGACGAGGTCACCTTCCTCGGCGGCGTCCGGCACGGCCTCACTCTCGGCTCCCCGGTCGCGGTCATGGTGGGCAACACGGAGTGGCCCAAGTGGGAACAGGTCATGGCCGCCGACCCGGTCGACCCGGAGATCCTCGACGGGCTCGCCCGCAACGCCCCGCTGACCCGCCCGCGCCCCGGCCACGCCGACCTCGCGGGTATGCAGAAGTACGGCTTCGACGAGGCCCGGCCGATCCTGGAGCGTGCCTCGGCGCGTGAGACGGCCGCTCGCGTGGCACTGGGCGCGGTGGCCCGCTCGTACCTGAAGGAGACCACCGGCGTCGAGATCGTCAGCCACGTGGTGGAGCTGGCGGGGGCGAAGGCGCCGAAGGGCGTGTACCCGACCCCGGCCGACGTCGAGAAGCTGGACGCGGACCCCGTGCGCTGCCTGGATGCCGACGCCTCGAAGGCGATGGTCGCCGAGATCGACCAGGCCCACAAGGACGGCGACACCCTGGGCGGTGTGGTCGAGATCCTGGCCTACGGCGTGCCCGTCGGCCTCGGTTCGCACGTCCACTGGGACCGCAAGCTGGACGCCCGCCTCGCCGGTGCCCTCATGGGCATCCAGGCCATCAAGGGTGTCGAGATCGGCGACGGTTTCGAGCTGGCCCGCGTGCCCGGCTCCAAGGCGCACGACGAGATCGTGAAGACCGACGACGGCATCCGCCGCACCTCCGGCCGCTCCGGTGGCACCGAGGGTGGTCTGACCACCGGTGAGCTGCTGCGGGTGCGCGCCGCGATGAAGCCGATCGCGACCGTACCGCGCGCCCTGCAGACCGTGGACGTCACGACCGGCGAGGCCACGCAGGCCCACCACCAGCGCTCCGACGTCTCCGCGGTCCCGGCCGCCGGCATCGTCGCCGAGGCCATGGTGGCCCTGGCGCTCGCGGACGCGGTCGCCGAGAAGTTCGGTGGCGACTCGGTGGCGGAGACGCGCCGCAATGTGACGTCGTACCTCGACAACCTCGCCATCCGATGAGCGGGCCGTTGGTCGTCCTGGTCGGGCCGATGGGTGTGGGCAAGTCCACCGTCGGGCAGCTGCTGGCCGAGCGGCTCGGCGCTTCCTACCGGGACACCGACGAGGACATCGTGGCCGAGCAGGGCAGGACCGTCGCCGAGATCTTCGTCGACGAGGGCGAGCCCGCCTTCCGGGCGATCGAGAAGGCCGCCGTGCACCGGGCGCTCGCCGAGCACGACGGCATCCTGGCCCTGGGCGGGGGAGCGATCCTCGACACCGACACGCGCGCACTGCTCGCCGGGCAGCGCGTGGCGTACCTGTCGATGGACGTAGAGGAAGCGGTCAAGCGCACCGGCCTCAACACGGCCCGCCCGCTGCTCGCGGTCAACCCGCGCAAGCAGTGGCGCGAGCTGATGGAGGCCCGTCGCCATCTGTACGAAGAGGTTGCCACGGCCGTGGTCGCCACCGACGGCCGGACGCCCGAAGAGGTCACCGAAGCAGCCCTGGACGCACTGGAGTTGAAGGAAGCATGAGCGAGGCAGTCACCCGGATCCAGGTCGGCGGCACGGCGGGCACCGACCCGTACGAGGTCCTGGTGGGCCGGCAGCTGCTGGGTGAACTCGGCGGTCTGATCGGCGAGAAGGCCCAGCGGGTCGCGATCCTCCACCCCGAGGCGCTGGCCGAGACCGGTGACGCCCTGCGCGCCGACCTGGCCGAGCAGGGCTACGAGGCCATCGCCATCCAGGTGCCCAACGCGGAGGAGGCCAAGACCGCCGAGGTCGCCGCCTACTGCTGGAAGGCGCTCGGCCAGTCCGGATTCACGCGTACCGACGTCGTCGTCGGCGTAGGCGGCGGTGCGACCACCGACCTGGCCGGGTTCGTCGCGGCCACCTGGCTGCGCGGCGTGCGCTGGATCGCGATCCCCACCACCGTGCTCGCCATGGTGGACGCGGCCGTCGGCGGCAAGACCGGCATCAACACCGCCGAGGGCAAGAACCTCGTCGGCGCCTTCCACCCGCCCGCCGGTGTGCTCTGCGACCTGTCCGCGCTGGACTCCCTGCCGGTCAACGACTACGTCTCCGGCCTCGCCGAGGTCATCAAGGCCGGGTTCATCGCCGACCCGGTGATCCTGGACCTCATCGAGTCCGACACCGAGGCCGCACGCACCCCGGCCGGCCCGCACACCGCGGAGCTCATCGAGCGCTCCATCCGGGTCAAGGCCGACGTCGTGTCGTCGGACCTGAAGGAGTCGGGCCTGCGCGAGATCCTCAACTACGGGCACACCCTCGGCCACGCCATCGAGAAGAACGAGCGCTACAAGTGGCGCCACGGCGCGGCCGTCTCGGTCGGCATGCACTTCGCCGCCGAACTGGGACGCCTGGCAGGCCGGCTGGACGACGCGACGGCCGACCGTCACCGCACGATCCTCGAAGCGGTCGGACTGCCCCTGCACTACCGGTACGACCAGTGGCCCAAGCTGCTGGAGACCATGAAGGTCGACAAGAAGTCCCGCGGCAACCTGCTGCGTTTCATCGTCCTCGACGGTCTGGCCAAGCCCACCGTCCTGGAGGGACCCGACCCGGCCGTGCTGCTCGCCGCGTACGGCGAAGTCGGGCAGTAAGTCCTCCGACGCGCCTTCCGCCCGAATTCACCTTCGGAGCCGGGCACTTCGGGCCGCCCCCGGCCGTTCACACATCGACGACCGGGGGCGGTACCGTTCGGTAGCAAGGGGTTCCGCCCCCTGTCAGCGCCCATCGCCTGTACGAGACGGAGTGGCACCGGATGCAGCACGCAGTGGGTTCTCCGCTGCCGCCGCCCCATCAGCCGGGGCACGGACCGGCCACGGGCTGGTCGCCGGCCGCACATCACCCCGGCCCGCAGAGCGCGGGCGCCCACCAGGGCTCCGTGCCCGTGCCCCCGCCGCCCCCGGCACCGGGATATCCGGCGCCCCCGCCCGGACCGGCCTCCTCCTGCGCCCCATCGGCGCCGGAGACCACCGGCCATGTGCCGCTGCCGCCCGGCGGCCCCGTGGCCATGCCCATGGCTCCGCCCGCGGCGACGGTTCCCGACCCCGCCGGTACGACGCTCGCGGTGCTGCTCATCGGCCCCGCGGGTGCGGGCAAGACCAGCGTCGCCAAGTACTGGGCGGACCACCGCCGGGTCCCGACGGCCCACATCAGCCTCGACGACGTACGCGAGTGGGTCCGCTCCGGCTTCGCCGACCCCCAGTCCGGGTGGAACGACAACTCCGAGGCGCAGTACCGCCTGGCGCGCCGCACCTGCGGCTTCGCCGCGCGGAACTTCCTGGCCAACGGCATCTCGTGCATCCTCGACGACGCGGTCTTCCCCGACCGCCCGGTCGTCGGTCTCGGCGGCTGGAAGCGCCACGTCGGACCGGGTCTGCTGCCGGTCGTCCTCCTGCCCGGGCTGGACATCGTCCTCGAACGCAACGCGGAGCGCTCGGGCAACCGACGGCTGTCGGACGAGGAGGTCGCCCGCATCCACGGCCGCATGGCCGGCTGGTACGGATCCGGTCTGCCGATCATCGACAACTCCCAGCTGGACGTCCCGGAGACGGCGAGAGTCCTGGACGACGTCCTGGCCAGATCGATCGCCAGCCCACCCCAGTGGTGAGCGCCCCATAGGGGCGCGGGGAACTGCGCGACAAGCCCCCCACACAGCCGCGGACGGCACACGACCCCGCGCGGCACGCACACTCGCCGCACAGCACCCCCACCCACCCGGACACACCGGACACCGCCCACTCAGACGCCCTCAACCGGCGCCAACCCGGCGGAGCTCATACGCTCGGGTCATGTCAGAGGTGTACGCGGCCCGCCGGACGCGTCTGAGGGAATACTGCAACGCGGGCGGCAGCGCGGCGGCGCTGGTCTCCCGCCCCGCCAACGTGCGTTATCTCGCGGGTGCCGCCCCGCAGGGCGCCGTTCTGCTGCTGGGCAGGACAGGGGAGCAGGACCTCCTCGTCTCCGCCGGGCCGACAGCCGACCGCCCTCCGCAGGAGCGCCCGGACGAGGCCCTGCGCGTCCACACCCTGCCCGGAGTCGGCGGCGGTGACCCGGCCGTCGCGGCGGCCCGCCTCGCCATGGACCAGGACGCCGACTCCCTCGCGGTGGAGGAGCACCACCTCACCGTGGCCCGGCACCGCGCCCTCGGCTCGGTCGCCCCCGGGCTGCGCCTGGCGGGCCTCGGCAGCGCGGTCGAACAGCTCAGGGTCGTCAAGGACGAGGAGGAGATCTCCTGCCTGCGCATCGGCGCCGAGATCGCCGACCAGGCCCTGGGCGAGCTGCTGGAGTCGATCCTCGTAGGCCGCACCGAGCGCCACCTCGCCCTGGAACTCGAGCGACGACTCGTGGACCACGGGGCGGACGGGCCGGCCTTCCCGACATCCGTGGCCACCGGACCGAACTCAGGCCGGCCCGGGCACCGGCCCACCGACCGCCGCGTCGAGGAGGGCGACTTCCTCTCCGTCTGCCTCGGCGCGACGTACCGCGGCTACCGCTGCGAGATCGGCCGCACCTTCGTCATCGGCACGGCCCCCGCGGACTGGCAGATCGAGTTGTACGACCTGGTCTTCGCCGCCCAGCGGGCCGGGCGTGAGAGCCTGGTACCCGGCGCCGCCTGCCGGGACGTCGACCGTGCCGCCCGCCAGGTCCTGGACTCCGCGGGGTACACGGAGGGCCTCACGGTCCTGACCGGACACGGTGTAGGGCTCGAAATCGACGAGGACCCTCAATTGAGTCCCGCGGCCATGGGTAAACTGGACGCTTGCGTGCCAGTCACCGTCGAACCGGGGGTCCACCTCCCGGGCCGGGGCGGTGTCCGGATCGATGACACGCTCGTCGTCCGCCCCGAGGCGGACGGCGGACCCGAGCTACTCACCATCACGACCAAGGAGCTGCTCGCCCTGTAGCCAGGCAGGTGCGTGCCCCGGGGTCGTACGTCAGTCCAGGAGATTCCGCAACCGTGGCTTCCACGAACGACCTCAAGAACGGCATGGTGCTCAAGCTCGAAGGCGGCCAGCTCTGGTCCGTCGTCGAGTTCCAGCACGTCAAGCCCGGCAAGGGCCCGGCCTTCGTGCGCACCAAGCTCAAGAACGTGCTCTCCGGCAAGGTCGTCGACAAGACCTTCAACGCCGGCGTCAAGGTCGAAACGGCCACCGTCGACAAGCGCGACATGCAGTTCTCCTACATGGACGGCGAGTACTTCGTCTTCATGGACATGGAGACCTACGACCAGCTGCACGTCGACAGGAAGGCCGTCGGCGACGCCGCGAACTTCCTGATCGAGGGCTTCACCGCCACCGTCGCGCAGCACGAGGGCGAGGTGCTCTTCGTGGAGCTGCCCGCCGCCGTCGAGCTCGTCATCCAGGAGACCGAGCCGGGCGTCCAGGGCGACCGCTCCACCGGTGGCACCAAGCCCGCCACCCTGGAGACCGGCCACCAGATCAACGTGCCGCTCTTCATCACCACCGGTGAGAAGATCAAGGTCGACACCCGCACCAGCGACTACCTCGGCCGGGTGAACAGCTAACCGTGGCTGCCCGCAACACGGCCCGTAAGCGCGCCTTCCAGATCCTCTTCGAGGGGGACCAGCGCGGCGCCGAGGTGCTGACCGTCCTCGCGGACTGGGTCCGGCTGTCCCGGGCGGACACCCGGCAGCCGCCGGTCAGCGAGTACACGATGGAGCTGGTCGAGGGCTACGCGAAGCACGCGAAGCGCATCGACGAGCTGATCGCTCAGTACTCCGTCGGCTGGACCCTCGACCGGATGCCCGTCGTCGACCGCAACATCCTGCGGCTCGGCGCCTACGAGCTGATCTGGGTCGACGCGACGCCGGACGCCGTCGTCCTCGACGAGATGGTGCAGCTGGCGAAGGAGTTCTCCACGGACGAGTCGCCCTCGTTCGTGAACGGGCTGCTCGGCCGGCTCAAGGAGCTCAAGCCCTCGCTCCGCCGCGACGAGGTCTGAGACGGACCACATGCCGGAGGGCCCGCAGCGTCACCGCTGCGGGCCCTCCGGCGTTCCGTGCGTCTCCATGAGCCCCCGGGCACTGCCGAGCATCCGCAGCGCCTCACAACGCCGCCGGGGCGGCCGAGAACCATACGGTTTCGGCCACCCCGGCGGCACGTTTCTGCTGGACCCCTCTTCCGGCCCCGCGGAGCGGTCAGGCGTCCTCGTGGGACGCCACCGCGCGGCGCGCGTCCGCGTCCAGGACACCCCAGCTGATCAGCTGCTCGGTCAGGACCGACGGCGACTGGTCGTAGATGACGGCGAGTGTGCGCAGGTCGTCCTGGCGGATCGACAGCACCTTGCCGTTGTAGTCACCGCGCTGCGACTGGATCGTGGCCGCGTAGCGCTGGAGGGGACCCGCCTTCTCGGCCGGCACCGTGGCCAGCCGCTCCAGGTCCAGGACCAGCTTCGGCGGCGGCTCGGCGGCCCCGCCCGGGGTCGTGCCCGGAAGCAGTTCCTGCACCGGAACGCCGTAGAAATCCGCCAGCTCGGCAAGGCGCTGTACGGTCACGGCACGGTCGCCGCGCTCGTACGAACCGACCACGACCGCCTTCCAGCGTCCCTGGGACTTCTCCTCGACACCGTGGAGGGAAAGGCCCTGCTGGGTGCGGATCGCCCGGAGCTTGGCCCCGAGCTGTTTGGCGTATTCGCTGGACATATAGCTCCCCGGCACTGTGTCGACGCGTCTGGCGTGGGTGCCAGGCCGCGCGGCTGGTAACTCACTGTGAGGTTACGCAGCGTTACACTGCCGCGTCAAGCCGAATGGTCCGCACCGACTCTTCCGTGGTATCGGCGTTCCGTTGCGCCGAATGGGTGATCCAGGGGGGCCGTACGGGCGATCACCGGGACCTGCTACCGTGTATGGCGCAATCTCGACGTCCTTTAAGGTCCGTCCCGTGAGGCGGAGAAGGAGGTCCGTTTCGTATGGACACGCACGACACGCGCGACACGCAGTCCGATGCCCGGCCCGTTCTCGAAGGGCCCGACATCGCGCGGGTACTGACCCGCATCGCCCACGAGATCGTCGAACGCGCCAAGGGCGCCGACGACGTGGTGCTCCTCGGCATTCCGACCCGGGGCGTCTTCCTCGCCCGGCGCATCGCCGACAAGCTCGAGCAGATCACCGAGCGCAAGGTTCCGTGCGGCTCGCTCGACATCACCATGTACCGCGACGACCTGCGCATGCACCCGCCGCGGGCGCTTGCCCGCACCGAGATCCCCGGTGACGGCCTCGACGGCAAGCTCGTCGTCCTCGTCGACGACGTGCTGTTCTCCGGCCGCACCATCCGCGCCGCCCTCGACGCCCTGAACGACCTCGGGCGCCCGCGCGCGGTGCAGCTCGCCGTCCTCGTCGACCGCGGTCACCGCGAACTGCCCATCCGCGCCGACTACGTCGGCAAGAACCTCCCCACGTCGTTGCGGGAGACGGTCAAGGTCCAGCTCGCAGAGGAGGACGGTCGCGACACCGTGCTGCTCGGTGCCAAGCCGACCTCTCAGTAGCGCTCCAGGCGTACGCCGCCGTCGTACGCCCGCTCAGTGCGCGCCCTCGCGCGCCCGTCTGCCCCGATTCTCCCGAATCAACTGCCTTACGGAGCCTGACAGATGCAGCGTCATCTCATCTCGGCCGCCGACCTCACCCGCGACGACGCCGTCCTGATCCTCGACACCGCGGAGGAGATGGCCCGGGTCGCCGACCGGCCGATCAAGAAGCTGCCGACCCTGCGCGGCCGCACGATCGTCAACCTCTTCTTCGAGGACTCCACCCGGACCCGGATCTCCTTCGAGGCCGCCGAGAAGCGGCTGTCCGCGGACGTCATCAACTTCACCGCCAAGGGCTCCAGCGTCTCCAAGGGCGAGTCCCTGAAGGACACCGCCCAGACCCTGGAGGCGATGGGCGTCGACGCCGTCGTCATCCGGCACGGGGCCTCCGGAGCCCCGTACCGCCTCGCCAACTCCGGCTGGATCGACGCCGCCGTGGTCAACGCCGGTGACGGCACCCACCAGCACCCCACCCAGGCCCTGCTGGACGCCTTCACCATGCGCCGCCGCCTGATCGGCCCGGACGCCGGACTCGGCCGCGACCTCGACGGCAAGCGCATCACGCTCGTCGGGGACGTCCTGCACAGCCGGGTCGCCCGCTCCAACGTCGACCTGCTGCACACCCTCGGCGCCGAGGTCACCCTCGTCGCCCCGCCCACCCTGCTGCCGGTCGGCATCGAGACCTGGCCCTGCGAGGTCTCCTACGACCTCGACAGCACGCTGCCCAAGTCCGACGCGGTGATGATGCTGCGCGTCCAGCGTGAGCGCATGAACGCCGCGTTCTTCCCCACCGAGCGCGAGTACTCCCGGCGCTACGGCCTCGACGGCGACCGCATGGCGCGGATGCCCGAGCACGCCATCGTGATGCACCCCGGCCCGATGGTCCGCGGCATGGAGATCACCGCCGAGGTCGCCGACTCCGACCGCTGCACCGTCGTCGAGCAGGTCGCAAACGGAGTGTCCATCCGGATGGCCGTCCTGTACCTGCTGCTCGGTGGGAACGAACCCGCCGTCACCCACCCCCGCACCGAGGAGAAGTAAGACAGATGAGCAAGATCCTGATCCGTGGTGCGAAGGTGCTCGGCGGCCAGCCGCAGGACGTCCTGATCGACGGCGGGACCATCGCCGAGGTGGGTGACGGTCTCAGCGCCGACGGCGCGGAGGTCGTCGAGGCCGACGGCAAGGTGCTGCTGCCGGGCCTGGTCGACCTGCACACCCATCTGCGCGAGCCCGGCCGCGAGGACTCCGAGACCGTCCTCACCGGCACGCGCGCCGCCGCCTCCGGCGGCTTCACCACCGTCTTCGCCATGGCCAACACCTTCCCGGTCGCCGACACCGCCGGTGTCGTCGAGCAGGTCTGGCGGCTCGGCAAGGAGCACGGCTACTGCGACGTCCAGCCCATCGGCGCGGTCACCGTCGGCCTGGAGGGCCGCAAGCTCGCCGAGCTGGGCGCCATGCACGAGTCCGCCGCCGGCGTCACCGTCTTCTCCGACGACGGCAAGTGCGTCCACGACGCCGTGATCATGCGCCGGGCCCTGGAGTACGTGAAGGCCTTCGGCGGAGTCGTCGCCCAGCACGCGCAGGAGCCGCGGCTGACCGAGGGCGCCGAGATGAACGAGGGTGTCGTCTCCGCCGAGCTGGGCCTCGGCGGCTGGCCCGCGGTGGCCGAAGAATCGATCATCGCCCGGGATGTCCTGCTCGCCGACCACGTCGGCTCCCGCGTCCACATCTGCCACCTGTCGACGGCCGGCTCCGTCGAGATCGTCCGCTGGGCCAAGTCCCGCGGCATCCAGGTCACCGCCGAGGTCACCCCCCACCACCTCCTCCTCACGGACGAGCTGGTGCGCACCTACAACCCCGTCTACAAGGTCAACCCGCCGCTGCGCACCGAGCGCGACGTGCTGGCCCTGCGCGAGGCGCTCGCCGACGGCACGATCGACATCGTCGCCACCGACCACGCCCCGCACCCGCACGAGGACAAGGACTGCGAGTGGGCCGCGGCCGCAATGGGCATGGTCGGCCTGGAGACCGCGCTGTCGGTGGTGCAGGAGACGATGGTCGACACGGGTCTGCTGGACTGGGCCGGCGTCGCCGACCGGATGTCCGTCAAGCCCGCGCAGATCGGACAGGCCACGGGCCACGGCCGTCCCGTCTCGGCAGGTGAGCCCGCCAACCTCACCCTGGTCGACACGGCATACCGTGGGCTCGTGGAACCCGCGGGCTTCGCCTCGCGCAGCCGCAACACCCCCTACGAGGGGCGTGAGCTGCCGGGCCGTGTGACGCACACGTGGCTGCGGGGCAAGGCCACGCTCGTCGACGGGAAGCTCACGTGACACCTGTACTCCTGCTGGCCGCCGAGAAGGAATCGGCGCAAGTGACCGACTGGGCCGCCCGCATCGGCTGGGTCGTCGGCCTCGCCCTGTTCGTCGCGCTCGTCTACTGGCTGATGCGCGAGGGCTGGAAGTGGCGCGGCACCCTCCAGGGCGACCTGCCCGAGCTGCCCACCGCACCGGACGACCCGGGCCCCGCCAAGCTCAGCATGAGCGGCCGCTACCACGGCTCCACCACCGCCGGGCAGTGGCTCGACCGCATCGTCGCGCACGGCCTGGGCACCCGCAGCCGAGCCGAGCTGACCCTCACGGACGCCGGCCTCGACGTCGTACGCCCCGGCGCAAAGGACTTCTTCGTCCCGGCCGCGGCGCTGCGCGAGGCCCGGCTCGACAAGGGCATCGCCGGCAAGGCGCTCACCGAGGGCGGCCTGCTCGTCGTCACCTGGGAGCACGGCGACCGGCTGATCGACTCCGGGTTCCGCTCCGACCACGCGGCCGAGCACCACGAGTGGGTCCAGAACCTCAACTCCATGATCGAAACGAACACCAGGGAAGGCGCCGAACGATGACCACCTCCACCAGGGGAGCCGCCAAAACTCCCGCCGTACTCGTCCTGGAGGACGGCCGGGTCTTCCGCGGCCGCGCCTACGGGGCCGTGGGGGAGACCTTCGGCGAAGCGGTGTTCTCCACCGGCATGACCGGCTACCAGGAAACCCTCACCGACCCCTCCTACCACCGCCAGGTGGTCGTCATGACCGCCCCGCACGTCGGCAACACGGGAGTCAACGACGAGGACATGGAGTCCAGAAAGATCTGGGTCTCCGGCTACGTCGTGCGCGACCCCGCGCGCGTGCCGTCCAACTGGCGCTCCCGGCGCACGCTGGACGAGGAGCTGGACGCCCAGGGCGTCGTCGGCATCAGCGGCATCGACACCCGGGCGCTCACCCGCCACCTGCGCGAGCGCGGCGCCATGCGCGTCGGCATCTTCAGCGGCGACGCCGTCCGGGACGACGCCGCGCTGCTGGCCCGCGTCCAGGAAGCCCCGCAGATGAAGGGCGCGAACCTCTCCGCCGAGGTCGCCACCACCGAGCCGTACGTCGTCCCGGCCATCGGCGAGAAGAAGTTCACCGTCGCCGCCGTCGACCTCGGCATCAAGGGGATGACCCCGCACCGCATGGCCGAGCGCGGCATCGAGGTGCACGTGCTCCCGGCGACCGCCACCGTCGAGGACATCTACGCGGTCGACCCGGACGGCGTGTTCTTCTCCAACGGCCCGGGCGACCCGGCCACCGCCGACCACCCCGTCTCCGTGATGCAGGGCGTCCTGGAGCGCGGCACCCCGCTGTTCGGCATCTGCTTCGGCAACCAGATCCTCGGCCGTGCGCTCGGCTTCGGCACCTTCAAGCTGAAGTACGGCCACCGGGGCATCAACCAGCCGGTGCAGGACCGCACGACCGGCAAGGTCGAGGTCACCGCGCACAACCACGGCTTCGCCGTCGACGCCCCGCTCGAGAAGGTCTCCGAGACCCCGTTCGGCCGCGCCGAGGTGTCCCACGTCTGTCTGAACGACAACGTGGTGGAGGGGCTCCAGCTCCTCGACCGCCCCGCTTTCAGCGTCCAGTACCACCCCGAAGCGGCAGCCGGCCCGCACGACGCCGCCTACCTGTTCGACCGCTTCGTATCCCTGATGGAGGGCCAGCGTGCCTAAGCGCACCGATATCCAGTCCGTCCTGGTCATCGGCTCCGGCCCGATCGTCATCGGCCAGGCCGCCGAGTTCGACTACTCCGGCACCCAGGCGTGCCGCATCCTGCGCGCCGAGGGCCTCCGGGTCGTCCTGGTGAACTCCAACCCGGCGACGATCATGACCGACCCGGAGATCGCCGACGCCACCTACGTCGAGCCGATCACCCCCGAGTTCGTCGAGAAGATCATCGCCAAGGAGCGCCCCGACGCGCTGCTGCCCACCCTGGGCGGCCAGACGGCCCTCAACACCGCGATCTCGCTGCACGAGGCCGGGACGCTAGACAAGTACGGCGTCGAGCTGATCGGCGCCAACGTCGAAGCCATCAACAAGGGCGAGGACCGCGACCTCTTCAAGGAGGTCGTCGAGGCCGTCCGCGGCAAGATCGGCCACGGCGAGTCCGCCCGCTCGGTGATCTGCCACTCCATGGACGACGTGCTCCAGGGTGTCGAGACCCTCGGTGGTTACCCCGTCGTGGTCCGCCCCTCCTTCACCATGGGCGGCGCCGGCTCCGGCTTCGCCCACGACGAGGAGGAGCTGCGCCGCATCGCCGGCCAGGGCCTCACGCTCTCCCCGACCACCGAGGTGCTCCTGGAGGAGTCCATCCTCGGCTGGAAGGAGTACGAGCTGGAGCTGATGCGCGACAAGCACGACAACGTCGTGGTCGTCTGCTCCATCGAGAACTTCGACCCCATGGGCGTGCACACCGGCGACTCGATCACCGTCGCCCCGGCGATGACGCTCACCGACCGCGAGTACCAGACCCTGCGCGACATCGGCATCGCCGTGATCCGTGAGGTCGGCGTCGACACCGGCGGCTGCAACATCCAGTTCGCGGTCAACCCCGAGGACGGCCGGGTCATCGTCATCGAGATGAACCCGCGCGTCTCCCGCTCCTCGGCCCTCGCCTCCAAGGCGACCGGCTTCCCGATCGCCAAGATCGCCGCCAAGCTCGCCGTCGGCTACACCCTCGACGAGATCCCCAACGACATCACGCAGGAGACCCCGGCCTCCTTCGAGCCCACGCTCGACTACGTGGTCGTGAAGGCCCCGCGCTTCGCCTTCGAGAAGTTCCCGAGCGCCGACAGCACGCTGACCACCACCATGAAGTCGGTCGGCGAGGCCATGGCCATCGGCCGCAACTTCACCGAGGCCTTCCAGAAGGCGCTGCGCTCGCTGGAGAAGAAGGGCAGCCAGTTCACCTTCGTCGGTGATCCCGGTGACAAGGCCCAGCTCCTGGAGCAGGCCGTCCGCCCCACCGACGGCCGCATCAACACCGTCATGCAGGCCATCCGCGCCGGCGCCACGCCCGAGGAGGTCTTCGACTACACGAAGATCGACCCGTGGTTCGTCGACCAGCTCTTCCTGATCAAGGAGATCGCCGACGAGCTGGCCGAGGCGCCCGAGCTGACCACCGACCTGTTCGCCGAGGCCAAGCGGCACGGCTTCTCCGACGCGCAGATCGGCGACATCCGAGGCCTGCGCGAGGACGTCGTCCGCGAGGTCCGGCACGCCCTCGGCATCCGCCCGGTCTACAAGACGGTCGACACCTGCGCCGCCGAGTTCGCCGCGAAGACGCCGTACTTCTACTCCTCCTACGACGAGGAGACGGAGGTCGCCTCCCGCGAGAAGCCGGCCGTCATCATCCTGGGCTCCGGCCCGAACCGCATCGGCCAGGGCATCGAGTTCGACTACTCCTGCGTCCACGCCTCCTTCGCGCTCAGCGACGCGGGCTACGAGACGGTCATGGTCAACTGCAACCCCGAGACCGTCTCCACGGACTACGACACCTCCGACCGCCTGTACTTCGAGCCGCTGACGCTGGAAGACGTGCTGGAGATCGTGCACGCCGAGCAGCAGGCCGGACCGGTCGCGGGCGTCGTCGTGCAGCTCGGCGGGCAGACCCCGCTGGGCCTGTCGCAGGCGCTCAAGGACAACGGCGTGCCGATCGTCGGCACCTCCCCGGAGGCCATCCACGCCGCCGAGGACCGGGGCGCCTTCGGCCGGGTCCTGGCGGAGGCCGGCCTCCCGGCCCCCAAGCACGGCACCGCCACCACCTTCGCCGAGGCCAAGACCATCGCCGACGAGATCGGCTACCCGGTCCTGGTCCGCCCCTCGTACGTGCTCGGCGGCCGCGGCATGGAGATCGTCTACGACGAGACGCGCCTGGAGGCGTACATCGCCGAGTCGACCGAGATCAGCCCCTCGCGGCCGGTCCTCGTCGACCGGTTCCTCGACGACGCGATCGAGATCGACGTCGACGCCCTCTACGACGGCGAGGAGCTCTACCTCGGCGGCGTCATGGAGCACATCGAGGAGGCCGGCATCCACTCCGGCGACTCGGCGTGCGCCCTGCCCCCGATCACGCTGGGCGGCTTCGACATCAAGCGCCTGCGCGCCTCCACGGAGGGCATCGCGAAGGGCGTCGGGGTCCGCGGCCTGATCAACATCCAGTTCGCGCTCGCGGGGGACATCCTCTACGTCCTGGAGGCCAACCCGCGCGCGTCCCGGACCGTCCCCTTCACCTCGAAGGCGACGGCGGTGCCGCTGGCCAAGGCCGCCGCGCGCATCTCGCTCGGCGCCACCATCGCCGAGCTGCGCGCCGAGGGCCTGCTCCCGGCCACCGGCGACGGCGGCGAGCTGCCGTTCGACGCGCCGATCTCCGTCAAGGAGGCCGTCATGCCGTGGTCGCGCTTCCGCGACATCCACGGCCGCGGCGTCGACACGGTCCTCGGCCCGGAGATGCGCTCCACCGGCGAGGTCATGGGCATCGACTCGGTCTTCGGCACGGCGTACGCCAAGTCGCAGGCCGGTGCCTACGGCCCGCTGCCCACCAAGGGCCGCGCGTTCATCTCGGTCGCCAACCGCGACAAGCGCTCGATGATCTTCCCGGCCCGCGAGCTGGTCGCGCACGGCTTCGAGCTGCTCGCCACGTCCGGCACGGCGGAGGTCCTCAAGCGCAACGGCATCAACGCCACCATCGTGCGCAAGCAGTCCGAGGGGACCGGCCCGAACGGCGAGAAGACCATCGTCCAGCTCATCCACGACGGCGAGGTCGACCTCATCGTCAACACCCCGTACGGCACGGGCGGCCGCCTCGACGGCTACGACATCCGTACGGCGGCCGTGGCGCGCTCCGTGCCCTGCCTGACGACGGTCCAGGCCCTCGCGGCGGCGGTCCAGGGCATCGACGCCCTCAACCGCGGCGACGTGAGCGTCCGATCGCTCCAGGAACACGCGGAACACCTGACCGCGGCCCGCGACTAGCAGCCCCGAGGGGGACACCGGAAACGGTGTCCCCCTCTTCGTGAGGACGCCGAGTCCTCGTGAGGACACCATGTACAAGATCTTCTTCCGTCTCTTCTTCAAGAGGCTGGACCCGGAGCAGGCCCACCACATGGCCTTCCGCTGGATCCGCCTGGCCGCCCGCGTGCCCGTGCTGCGCACCTTCCTCGCGGCGGCCCTCGCGCCCCGGTACAAGGAGCTGCGCACCGAGGCCCTCGGCCTGCGGATGCACGGCCCCTTCGGGCTCGCGGCCGGCTTCGACAAGAACGCCGTCGGCATCGACGGCATGGCGATGCTCGGCTTCGACCACGTCGAGATCGGCACGGTGACCGGCGAACCGCAGCCCGGCAACCCCAAGCAGCGGCTGTTCCGCCTGGTCCAGGACCGGGCGCTGATCAACCGCATGGGCTTCAACAACGACGGCTCGCTCCGCGTCGCCGCCCGCCTGGCCGCCCGGACGCCCGTCTTCAAGCCGGTCGTCGGCGTCAACATCGGCAAGACCAAGGTCGTCCCCGAGGAGGAGGCCGTGGCGGACTACGTGAAGTCCGCCGAGCGGCTCGCCCCGTACGCCGACTACCTGGTCGTCAACGTCTCCTCGCCGAACACGCCGGGTCTGCGCAACCTCCAGGCGACGGAGGCGCTGCGTCCCCTGCTGAGCGCCGTCCGCGAGGCCGCCGACCGCACGGTCTCCGCCCGCCGGGTGCCGCTCCTGGTCAAGATCGCGCCGGACCTCGCCGACGAGGACGTCGACGCCGTCGCCGACCTCGCCGTGGAGCTCGGCCTGGACGGGATCATCGCCACGAACACCACCATCGCGCGCGAGGGCCTCGGCCTGAAGTCGGACGCCTCGCTGGTCGGGGAGACCGGCGGCCTGTCCGGGGCGCCCCTGAAGGAACGCTCCCTGGAGGTCCTGCGCCGCCTCTACGCGCGCGTGGGGGACCGGATCACCCTGGTGGGCGTCGGCGGCGTCGAGAACGCCGAGGACGCCTGGCAGCGCATCCTGGCCGGTGCCACGCTGGTCCAGGGCTACAGCGCCTTCATCTACGAGGGGCCCTTCTGGGGCCGTGCGATCCACAAGGGGCTCGCCGCTCGCCTGGCCGCCGGCCCCTACGCCACGCTCGCCGACGCGGTGGGCGCCGACGTGAGGAAGACGGCATGAGTGGTCTCGAACCCTTCGGCGCCCGTCTGCGCCGGGCCATGGACGAGCGCGGCCCGCTGTGCGTCGGCATCGACCCGCACGCCTCCCTGCTCGCCGCGTGGGGCCTGAACGACGACGTTTCGGGCCTGGAGCGGTTCAGTCGCACGGTCGTCGAGGCGGTGGCCGACCGGGTCGCGGTGCTCAAGCCGCAGAGCGCGTTCTTCGAGCGCTTCGGCTCCCGCGGTGTCGCCGTACTGGAGAAGTCCGTCGCCGAGGCGCGGGCGGCCGGCGCCCTGGTCGTGATGGATGCCAAGCGCGGCGACATCGGCTCGACCATGGCCGCCTACGCCGAGTCCTTCCTGCACAAGGACGCGCCGCTGTTCTCCGACGCGCTGACCGTCTCGCCGTACCTCGGGTACGGCTCGCTCGGCCCGGCCGTCGCGCTGGCCCGCGAGAGCGGCGCAGGACTGTTCGTGCTGGCGCTGACCTCCAACCCGGAGGGCGGCGAGGTCCAGCATGCCGTGCGCTCCGACGGCCGGAACGTCGGAGCGACGATGCTCGCGCACCTGGCCGCCGAGAACACGGGGGAGGAGCCTCTGGGATCCTTCGGCGCGGTCGTGGGCGCCACCCTCGGTGATCTCTCGACGTACGACCTGGACATCAACGGCCCGCTCCTTGCGCCCGGTATCGGCGCCCAGGGCGCCGAGCCGGCCGATCTTCCCGGGGTCTTCGGTGCGGCGGTGCGCAACGTCGTGCCGAACGTCAGCCGCGGAGTGCTGCGCCACGGTCCCGACGCGGTCGCTCTGCGTGACGCCGCACAGCGCTTCGCGGAGGAGATCCGTCAGGCCGTGACGCCCTCGTGAGGTGGTCCGGACGTTCCGGTGAGAGCTCCGACGAGTGGTCCGGGGCGGCCTTGAGCCTGAATACATCCTCAAATCCGGGGCAGTATGTCCTAAATGTCTGTTCAGATGAAGGCTGACCAGGACTTTTCCGCTGTTCTCAATGACTCCGGCGCACTTGCCCGCTAGTCTCCGACGAGAGAACGGGCAAGCGTGTGTTGCTCGTGGCTCCCCAGGTGTGGGGCGACTAGGTTCCTCACCGGTCCGTATCCGACAGTTCGACATCCGAGGTGACGTAGGCGTGGCTCTTCCGCCCCTTACCCCTGAACAGCGCGCAGCCGCGCTCGAAAAGGCCGCCGCGGCTCGCCGGGAGCGGGCCGAGGTCAAGAATCGACTCAAGCACTCCGGCGCCTCCCTTCACGAGGTCATCAAGCAGGGCCAGGAGAACGACGTCATCGGCAAGATGAAGGTCTCCGCCCTCCTCGAGTCGCTGCCCGGCGTGGGCAAGGTCCGCGCCAAGCAGATCATGGAGCGACTCGGTATCTCCGAGAGCCGCCGGGTACGTGGCCTCGGTTCCAACCAGATCGCCTCCCTGGAGCGCGAGTTCGGCAGCACCGGCTCCTGAGCCGGGCAGTCCGGGGAAGCGAGTCCCGGGCACTCCGCGATTGCTGGATAATCGCTGCATGGCTGCAACACCCCGGGGGACGTCCCCCGTACCCCCGGACGTACGTCCGCGGCTGACCGTGCTCTCCGGCCCCTCAGGGGTCGGCAAGAGCACGGTCGTCGCCCATATGCGCAAGGAACACCCCGAGGTCTGGCTCTCCGTGTCGGCCACGACCCGCAAGCCCCGCCCCGGCGAGCAGCATGGAGTCCACTACTTCTTCGTCTCCGACGACGAGATGGACAAGCTGATCGCCAACGGGGAACTGCTGGAGTGGGCCGAGTTCGCCGGCAACCGCTACGGCACGCCGCGTGCGGCCGTGCAGGAGCGCCTGGAGAACGGCGAGCCCGTGCTCCTGGAGATCGACCTGCAGGGCGCCCGCCTGGTCCGCGAGTCGATGCCCGAGGCCCAGCTGGTGTTCCTGGCTCCCCCCTCCTGGGAGGAGCTCGTGCGCAGACTCACCGGGCGGGGCACCGAACCGCCCGAGGTGATCGAGCGCCGGCTCGATGCGGCGAAGATCGAACTCGCGGCCGAGCCGGAGTTCGACACCACCCTGGTCAACACCTCCGTCGAGGACGTGGCACGCGAGCTGCTAGCCTTGATGGACGTGGTGTGACCATCGCCGACCTTTCCGGCCGGCCGATCACCCCGACAGATTCTTTCCCATCCATCGGAAGGTAGAGCGTGTCCTCTTCCATCTCCGCGCCCGAGGGCATCATCAACCCGCCGATCGACGAGCTCCTCGAGGCCACCGACTCGAAGTACAGCCTGGTGATCTACGCGGCCAAGCGTGCCCGCCAGATCAACGCGTACTACTCGCAGCTCGGCGAGGGTCTCCTCGAGTACGTCGGTCCTCTCGTCGACACCCACGTCCACGAGAAGCCGCTCTCGATCGCCCTCCGCGAGATCAACGCGGGGCTCCTGACGTCCGAGGCCGTCGAGGGCCCGGCGCAGTAAGCAGGATTGACAGCTTGACGCTGACGTGACCACAGGCCCGGCAGGCCGACTGCCGGGCCTGTGGTGTGTCATGGAGTCGTACGGTGTGCCGGTTGCCGAGGTCCGGGGAGAGACGGGGAGAGACGTGGACAAGCCGAAGGTCGTTCTGGGGGTCAGCGGGGGCATCGCCGCGTACAAGGCCTGTGAGCTGCTGCGGCGGCTGACGGAGTCGGGCCACGACGTGCGCGTGGTGCCCACCGCCTCCGCGCTGCACTTCGTCGGCGCCGCGACCTGGTCCGCGCTCTCCGGCCACCCGGTCTCCACCGAGGTGTGGGACGACGTGCACGAGGTCCCGCACGTCCGCATCGGGCAGCACGCGGACCTGGTCGTCGTCGCCCCGGCCACCGCCGACATGCTCGCGAAGGCGGCCCACGGCCTCGCCGACGACCTCCTGACCAACACGCTGCTCACCGCCCGCTGCCCGGTGGTCTTCGCGCCCGCCATGCACACGGAGATGTGGGAGCACCCGGCCACCCAGGAGAACGTGGCGACGCTGCGCCGCCGAGGGGCCCTCGTCATCGAGCCGGCCGTGGGCCGCCTCACCGGCGTCGACACCGGCAAGGGCCGGCTGCCCGACCCGGGCGAGATCTTCGAGGTCTGCCGCCGGGTGCTGGCCCGGGGCGTCACCGAGCCCGACCTCGCGGGCCGGCACGTGGTCGTCAGCGCCGGTGGCACCCGCGAGCCCCTGGACCCCGTCCGCTTCCTCGGCAACCGCTCCTCCGGCAAGCAGGGCTACGCCTTCGCCCGCACCGCCGCCGCCCGTGGCGCCCGCGTCACGCTGATCGCGGCCAACAGCACCCTGCCCGCCCCGGCCGGCGTCGACGTCGTGCCGGTCGGCACCGCCGTGGAGCTGCGCGAGGCGGTGCTGCACGCCGCTCCCGACGCCGACGCCGTGGTGATGGCGGCCGCCGTGGCGGACTTCCGTCCGGCGGCGTACGCGGCGGGGAAGATCAAGAAGAAGGACGGCCAGGAACCGGAGCCGATCATTCTGGTGCGGAATCCGGACATCCTCGCGGAGATCTCGGGGGACCGGGCCCGCGCCGGACAGGTGATCGTCGGCTTCGCCGCGGAGACGGACGACGTCCTCGCCAACGGCCGCGCCAAGCTCAAGCGCAAGGGCTGCGACCTGCTGGTCGTGAACGAGGTGGGCGAGCGCAAGACCTTCGGTTCCGAGGAGAACGAGGCGGTCGTGCTCGGCGCCGACGGCAGCGAGACCGCCGTGGCGCACGGCCCCAAGGAAGCCCTGGCCGAGACCGTCTGGGACCTCGTGGCCGAGCGCCTGCGCTGAGGTCCGACCGCCGCGGGCCCGCTCGAAAACGGGTCGACCCGGGCGTGGCGCCTCTGGCCAACGTCACTCGCCATTGGGCAGAATGCCCGTGCCGCAGGTCACAGCACTCCCGAGTGGCGAGACAGGGGGACCGTGGCCGAAGCGTGACCCGTAAACTGTTCCACGGACGGCGCCGGGTGCAGCCCCCGCCGTCCGCCAATGATCAGCCAGCAGCCGCTGCAACCCCAGGGAGCGTTGTGTCCCGTCGCCTTTTCACCTCGGAGTCCGTGACCGAGGGTCACCCCGACAAGATCGCTGACCAGATCAGCGACACCATTCTCGACGCGCTCCTGCGCGAGGACCCGTCCTCCCGGGTCGCCGTCGAGACCCTGATCACGACCGGCCTGGTGCACGTGGCCGGCGAGGTCACGACCAAGACGTACGCGGACATCGCGACGCTGGTCCGCAACAAGATCCTCGAGATCGGCTACGACTCCTCCAAGAAGGGCTTCGACGGCGCGTCCTGCGGCGTGTCGGTGTCCATCGGCGCGCAGTCCCCGGACATCGCCCAGGGCGTGGACACGGCCTACGAGAAGCGTGTCGAGGGCGACGAGGACGAGCTCGACAAGCAGGGCGCCGGCGACCAGGGCCTGATGTTCGGCTACGCGACGGACGAGACGCCGACGCTCATGCCGCTGCCGATCTTCCTGGCCCACCGCCTGTCGAAGCGCCTGTCCGACGTGCGCAAGAACGGCACCATCCCCTACCTGCGCCCGGACGGCAAGACGCAGGTCACCATCGAGTACGACGGCGACAAGGCGGTCCGTCTGGACACCGTCGTCGTCTCCTCGCAGCACGCCTCCGACATCGACCTGGACTCGCTGCTGGCTCCGGACATCAAGGAGTTCGTGGTCGAGCCGGAGCTGAAGGCGCTGCTCGACGAGGGCATCAAGATCGACACGGAGAACTACCGTCTCCTGGTCAACCCCACCGGCCGCTTCGAGATCGGCGGTCCGATGGGTGACGCGGGCCTGACCGGCCGCAAGATCATCATCGACACCTACGGCGGCATGGCCCGTCACGGCGGTGGCGCGTTCTCCGGCAAGGACCCGTCCAAGGTCGACCGCTCCGCCGCGTACGCGATGCGCTGGGTCGCGAAGAACGTGGTCGCCGCGGGTCTGGCCACCCGGTGCGAGGTCCAGGTCGCGTACGCGATCGGCAAGGCCGAGCCGGTGGGCCTGTTCGTCGAGACCTTCGGCACCGCCAAGATCGACACGGAGAAGATCGAGAAGGCGATCGACGAGGTCTTCGACCTCCGTCCGGCCGCCATCATCCGCGACCTCGACCTGCTCCGCCCGATCTACTCCCAGACCGCGGCGTACGGCCACTTCGGCCGCGAGCTTCCCGACTTCACGTGGGAGCGCACGGACCGCGTGGACGCGCTGCGCAAGGCCGCGGGGCTGTAAGTCCCAGGACGTGAGGCCCGGCCCCCCCAGGGGGCCGGGCTTTGCCGTGTCCGGGGGTGCCCTCCCGGGAACCCCCGGTTGTCAGTGGGGTTTGGTAAGAATGCAAGCGTGAGCAGCGAGAACGGACAGTCGGGCGGGGGCGCGGAGGGTGCGCCGCCCGAGCAGCTCGCGCTCATCCGGGACAGTGTGCGCAAGGCGAAGACGCCCCGGGCCAAGCCGCGGACCTGGCGCGGAGCCGCGCTCGCCGCGGAGCTGCCCGTCGCACGGGTCCTGGTCGACAAGGGCGTGCTCCATCTCGACCGGTACTTCGACTACGCCGTGCCCGAGGAGCTGGACGCGGACGCCCAGCCGGGCGTGCGGGTGCGGGTCCGGTTCGGGGCCGGGCGGCATCGCGTGCGCGAAGGGCGGCGCGAGGGCGGCGGACTGATCGACGGCTTCCTCGTCGAGCGGCTGGCCGAGTCCGACTACTCCGGGCCACTGGCGGCCCTCGCCCAGGTCGTGTCGCCCGAGCGGGTGCTGAGCGAGGAACTGCTGGGGCTCGCCCGGGCGGTCGCCGACCGGTACGCGGGCAGCCTCGCCGACGTCCTGCAACTCGCCGTCCCGCCACGCAACGCACGAGCCGAGCAGCGACCCTCACCCGACCCGCTGCCTCCGCCCCCGGCGCCCGAGGCGGGAAGCTGGCAGCGGTACGAGCGGGGGGCGGCCTTCCTGGAGTCCCTGGTGTCCGGCGGAGCGCCCCGCGCCGTGTGGAACGCGCTCCCCGGCCCGCAGTGGAGCGAGGAGCTCGCGCGGGCCGTCACCGCGACGCTGGCCTCCGGGCGAGGGGCGCTCGCCGTCCTGCCCGACGGACGGGCGGTCGCACGGGTCGACGCCGCCCTGACCTCCCTGCTGGGGAAGGGGCGGCACGCGGTGCTCACCGCCGACGCCGGCCCCGAGAAGCGCTACGCGCAGTGGCTCGCGGTGCGGCGCGGTTCCGTGCGGGCCGTGATCGGGACCCGGGCCGCCATGTTCGCGCCCGTCCAGGACCTCGGCCTGGTCGCCCTCTGGGACGACGGCGACGACAGCCACAGCGAGCAGCACGCCCCGCAGCCCCACGCCCGCGAGGTGCTCCTGCTGCGGGCCGCCCAGGACAAGTGCGGTTTCCTGCTGGGGAGCTGGGGCTGCACGGTGGAGGCCGCGCAGCTCGTGGAGAGCGGCTGGGCCGGGCCGCTCGTCGCCGGGCGGGAGCAGGTGCGGGGGACCGCCCCGCTGGTGCGGACCGTCGGGGACCAGGATCTCGCCCGGGACGAGGCCGCCCGCGCCGCCCGGCTGCCGACCCTCGCCTGGCAGGCCGTCAGGGAGGGCCTGCGGCACGGCCCGGTGCTGGTGCAGGTGCCCCGCAGGGGATATGTGCCGCGCATGGCGTGTGCCCAGTGCCGTGCCCCTGTGCGCTGCCGGCACTGCTCCGGGCCGCTGGAGGCGCCGGACGGCGGCGCCCTGAACTGCGGGTGGTGCGGGCGCGAGGAGAGCGGCTGGCACTGTCCCGACTGCGGCTCTTTTCGCCTGCGCGCCTCGGTCGTCGGGGCCCGGCGGACCGCCGAGGAACTGGGCCGGGCCTTTCCCGCCGTACCGGTCCGCACCTCGGGGCGCGAACACGTGCTCGACACGGTGCCGGGGGCGCCCGCGCTGGTCGTGAGCACCCCGGGTGCCGAGCCCGTCGCCGAGGGCGGATACGCGGCGGCGCTGCTGCTCGACGGGTGGGCCATGCTCGGGCGGCCCGACCTGCGGGCCGGGGAGGACGCGTTGCGGCGGTGGATCGCGGCCGCGTCCCTCGTCCGGCCGCAGTCGGCCGGGGGCACGGTGGTGGTCGTGGCCGAGCCGACGCTGCGGCCCGTGCAGGCGCTCGTCCGCTGGGACCCCGTGGGGCATGCGGTGCGGGAGCTCGCCGAGCGGTCCGAGCTGGGGTTTCCGCCGGTGTCGCGGATGGCGGCCGTGTCGGGTCCGCCGGATGCGGTGGCCGAATTCCTCCGTGCGGCCGAACTGCCTCCCGAGGCGGAGGTGCTGGGGCCGGTGCCGTTGCCCGTCCCCGCGCCCGGGCGACCTCGCCGGGCGGGGGCGCCGCCGCCCGGGGAGCAGTGGGAGCGGGCGCTGCTGCGGGTGCCGCCGGGCAGGGGCGCCGCGCTGGCCGCCGCGCTCAAAGCCGCACAGGCCGCGCGGATGGCCAGGGGAAACGGCAGTGGGGCGGGTGCCGGTGCCGGGGTCTGGGTGCGGATCGACCCGGCCGACATCGGGTGAGCGTCGCCCGGGGCGGGCACGAGGAGGCGCCGCGGTCGGGGGAGTGGTCGGTGTCGCGGATGCCGGGCGGCGCTGCAGTGCGGGGCCGGGTGGGGCAGGTGCGGCGTCGGGCGGTGCAGGGGGTGGGTGCGCGTGCGGGGACGGGCGTTGCGGGTGCGGAGCCGGGTGTGGCATGTGGCCGGATCGGGCGTTGCAGGTGGCGGCCGGAGTGGTCGGCGGGTTCCGGGCGGACAGACGGCCGCCCTCCCGGAAGGTGACCGAGAGGGCAGGGCGGGGCGTGTGTCAGCCGTTGCGCGGCCCCGGGAAGGCCGTCGGCCTGGCCTCGTCGCGGAGAGCGGGGCTGCCGGCCGTGGGCTGCGTCGGCATGGAACGGGCCGCGGGGACCGTCGGAACCGGGGGCAGGCCGGTCGTCACACCGACCGGACGCCCGCCCGTCGGCTCCGGTGTGCGCTCGGGCTCGGGCGCGGCCGACTGGGCCGTGGCGCGGCGGGCCCCGTAACGACGGTGGACCGCCTGCTTGGTGACTCCGAGCGCGGAGCCCACCGCGTCCCAGGAGAAGCCGAGTGAGCGGTCGAAGTCCACGGCCGCCGTGACCAGGGTCTCGACACTGTCCCGCAGCTCCTGGGCGAGACGTACGGTCGGGGCGGGAGCGCGTCCGTAGACGACGAAGCCCGTGGAAGGGCCGGAGCGGCGCGGGCGGTAGACGTTGCCCAACTGGGCGGTCAGGGTGCGCAGTGCGTCCACCTGCCGGCGGACCCGCTCGATGTCCCGCACCAGCAAGTGCAGGCTGGCCCGAGCCTGGGCGTCGTGGGTTGCGTGGTCGGCCATGAACAAGCCTCTCGAACCGGCGTTGAAAGGGAAGGGGCCGCGATCGCGGCCCGTTGTGGTCAACTCTGTCTTGACCAACGCGGATTCGCTCCGTGGGTCACGGTGTGGGGGCGTGGGAGTACATGCGTGCGCCTGTGCGGGCGGGATGTGCGCCTCGGCCTTCGGCCGTCGGCCCGTGTCTCCGGCCCTCGCACCGCCCGTGACTGCCGGCCGAGAGGCCGAGCGCTCCCGCGGGCGTGGGCCGCCGTCGGCGGCTTTCCGTGTCCGGCTCATAGACTTGTGTGCTGCCCGTCGTCCGATCCCGCCCGAGAGGCCCCCACCACCCCATGAAGCTCGTCTTCGCCGGTACACCCGAGGTCGCCGTTCCCGCTCTGGACGCTCTGCTCGCCTCCGGGCGGCACGAGGTGGCCGCCGTCGTCACGCGGCCCGACGCGCCGGCCGGCCGCGGACGCAGGCTCGTCGCCTCGCCCGTCGCCGAGCGGGCGGAGGAGGCCGGGATCGAGGTGCTGAAGCCCGCGAAGCCGAAGGACCCCGAGTTCCTGGAGCGGCTGCGGGAGATCGGGCCGGACTGCTGCCCCGTCGTCGCCTACGGGGCGCTGCTGCCCCGGGTGGCCCTCGACATCCCGGCCCACGGCTGGGTCAATCTGCACTTCTCCCTGCTGCCGGCCTGGCGCGGTGCCGCGCCCGTGCAGCACGCCATCATGGCCGGTGACGAGATCACCGGGGCGTCGACCTTCCTGATCGAGGAGGGGCTGGACTCCGGCCCGGTGTACGGGACGGTGACGGAGGAGATCCGGGCCACCGACACCAGCGGGGACCTGCTGACACGGCTCGCCTTCGCCGGTGCCGGGCTGCTCGCGGCGACCATGGACGGCATCGAGGACGGCACGGTGAAGGCCGTACCGCAGCCGGCCGACGGGATCAGCCTCGCTCCGAAGGTCAACGTCGAGGACGCGCACCTGGACTGGAGCGCGCCCGCGCTGCGGGTCGACCGGATGGTGCGGGGCTGCACCCCGGCCCCCGGCGCCTGGACCACGTTCCGCGGTGAGCGGCTCAAGCTCATCCAGGTCGCCCCCGTGCCCGACCGGGCGGACCTCGCCCCGGGGCAGATCGCCGCCGGGAAGAACAACGTGTACGCGGGCACCGGCTCGTACGGCGTCGAGCTGCTGTGGGTGCAGGCCCAGGGCAAGAAGCCGATGCGGGCGGCGGACTGGGCGCGCGGGGTACGGATCGGCGAGGGCGAGCAGCTCGGAGGATGAATCCGGGCCGGGCCCCTCACGCGGACCGACCCCCCGCTGCCGGTTCCTGACCGCACCCGGCGGCGTAGGCTTGACGGCGCACTTCTTCTCACCCCCGGAGCACCTTTTTCGTGAGCGAACAGCCCCGTCGAGCCCGCACGTCAGGCAAGCCCTACCGCCGGCCCAAGAAGGACCCCGTCCGCATCCTCGCCTTCGAGGCGCTGAGGGCCGTGGACGAGCGGGACGCCTACGCCAACCTCGTACTGCCCCCGCTGCTGCGCAAGGCCCGGGAGGGCGACGACTTCGACGCCCGGGACGCCGCGCTCGCCACCGAGCTGGTGTACGGCACGCTGCGGCGGCAGGGCACGTACGACGCGGTCCTCGCGTCCTGCGTGGACCGGCCGCTCGGGGAGGTCGACCCGCCGGTGCTGGACGTGCTGAGCCTCGGCGCGCACCAGCTGCTCGGCACCCGCATCCCGACCCACGCGGCCGTGTCCGCCACCGTCGAGCTCGCGCGGGTCGTGCTCGGCGACGGGCGGGCCAAGTTCGTCAACGCCGTGCTGCGCAAGGTCGCGCAGGACGATCTGGACGGCTGGCTGGAGCGGGTCGCGCCCCCCTACGACGAGGATCCCGAGGATCACCTGTCCGTCGTCCACTCCCACCCGCGCTGGGTCGTGTCCGCGCTGTGGGACTCCCTCGGCGGTGGGCGCGACGGCGTCGAGGAGCTGCTGCGCGCCGACAACGAGCGGCCCGAGGTCACGCTCGTCGCGCGGCCCGGGCGGGCCACCGCGGACGAGCTGCTCGACGAGGACGCCGCCGTGCCGGGCCGCTGGTCGCCCTACGCCGTACGGCTGACCGAGGGCGGGGAGCCGGGCGCCATCGCGGCCGTGCGGGAAGGGCGCGCGGGCGTGCAGGACGAGGGCAGCCAGCTCGTCGCGATCGCCCTCGCCAACGCGCCCCTGGACGGACCCGACCGGCGCTGGCTGGACGGGTGCGCGGGGCCCGGCGGCAAGGCCGCGCTGCTCGGCGCGCTGGCCGCCGAGCGGGGCGCCCTGCTCGTCGCCTCCGAGAAGCAGACGCATCGCGCCGGCCTCGTCGCCAGGGCGCTGGACGGCAATCCCGGGCCGTACCAGGTGATCGCCGCCGACGGGACGCGCCCGGCGTGGCGGCCCGGCAGTTTCGACCGGGTGCTGGTCGACGTGCCCTGCACGGGCCTCGGCGCGCTGCGCCGCCGCCCCGAGGCACGCTGGCGGCGCCGCCCCGAGGACCTGGAGGGCTTCGCGCCGCTGCAGCGCGGGCTGCTGCGCACCGCCCTGGAGTCGGTGCGGGTCGGTGGTGTGGTGGGCTACGCGACCTGCTCGCCGCACCTCGCCGAGACCCGGGCCGTCGTCGCCGACGTGCTCAAGCAGCACCCGGACACCGACCTCGTCGACGCCCGGCCACTGCTGCCCGGCGTACCGGACCTGGGCGAGGGGCCGGACGTGCAGCTGTGGCCGCATCTGCACGGGACCGACGCGATGTACCTGGCGCTCATTCGCCGGACCGGCTGACTCCCGCTGCCACCGCCGCCCGGTCCGGTGCCCCGCCGTCGTGGTGCGCCAGCCGGTGCGGCCACCACACCTTCGGCCCGACGTCCAGGAACAGCGAGGTCACCAGGACCGAGCGGACGATGAAGGTGTCGATGAGGACGCCGAGGGCGACCGTGAAGCCGATCTCGGCGAAGGCGACCATCGGAAGGGTGCCGAGGGCGGCGAAGGTACCGGCCAGGACCAGCCCTGCGGAGGTGATGACCGCGCCGGTGGCGGCCAGGCCCGTGACCACACCCGGTCTGGTGCCCTGGCGGGCCGCCTCCTCTCGGATGCGCGTGGTCAGGAAGATGTTGTAGTCGATGCCCAGGGCGACCAGGAACACGAACACGAACAGCGGGAAGTCGGTCGCCTCGCCCGCGTAGTCGAAGACGTACCGGAACGCGAGCGCGCTGATGCCGAGGGCCGCCGCGAAGGACAGGATCACCGTCCCGATCAGCAGCAGCGGGGCGATCAGGGCGCGCAGCAGGCCGCACAGGATCACCAGGACGACCACCAGCACCAGCGGGATGATCAGCACGTTGTCGTGCGTGGTCGCCTCGTCCATGTCCAGCAGGGCCGCCGTACCGCCGCCCACCTCGGCGTCGGCGTCCGGCACCGCGTGCACGGCGTCCCGCACCCGCTCGACCGTCTGCTTGGCGGCCTCGCTGTCCGACGGGGCGGTCATGGTGGCCTCGAAGAGGACCCTGCCCTCGAAGGCCGGTCTGGTGCCGGGCGGCAGACCGAGGGACTGGGGGACCACGCCCGGGGTTCCGGCGACCGCGCGGCCCACCTGTACGGCCTGCGCCTGGTTGCTCACGATGACCAGCGGGTCGCCGCTGCCCGCCGGGAAGTAGCGCGCCGACACCTCCTGGCCGGTGATCGAGTCGGGTTTGCCGGTGAACGCGTCCGCGTTGCCGATGCCCTCCGCGCGCAGCTGGATCAGCCCCAGCGAGCAGACCGCCAGCGCGAGCGCCGTCACGGCCCAGATCATCCGCGGGCGGCGGGCGATACTGCGTCCCGTGCGGGCCCAGACGCCGCGCTCGGTCGGGTCGGGCGTGCCGTGACGCGGCACCACGGGCCAGAAGATCCAGCGGCCGAAGATCACCAGAAGGGCCGGGAAGAGGCTCATCATCGCCACCAGGGCGACGGCGACGCCGATCGCGGCCACGGGGCCCAGTCCGCTCGTGGAGTTCATCTCGGCGGCCAGCAGGACCAGCATGCTCAGCACGACCGTCGCGCCGGAGGCGAGCACGGCCGGGCCTGCGCGGTGCAGGGCCAGGGCCATCGCCTCGTGCCGGTCCTCGTGCCTGCGCAGTTCCTCCCGGTAGCGGGCCACCAGCAGCAGGGCGTAGTCCGTCCCCGCGCCGAAGACCAGCACCGTGAGGATGCCGGCGCTCTGGCCGTTGACCGTCAGGCCGCCGTGCTCGGCCAGCAGGTAGATCAGCGCCTGGGCGGTGAACAGGGCGCAGACCACCGCGATCAGGGGGACCAGCAGCAGGGTCAGGCTGCGGTAGGTGATGAGCAGCATGACGATGACGACCGCCATCGCCGAGACCAGCAGAGTCGAGTCGATGCCCTCGAAGGCCTTCGCGAAGTCCGCGGACGTGCCGCCCGGGCCCGTGATGTGCACGGTCATCCCGTCGCTGCCCGTGCCGACGTCGTCCCGGATCGAGGCCACGGCGGGCGAGATCCGTTCCCAGCCCTCCTCGTCCATCATGATCGGCACGAAGACCTGGGCCGCGCGCGGATCGGCCTGCCGGTCGAACACCGGCCCCCGCGTCTGCTCCCCGATGATGCCGTGGTCGCGCAGCTGCTTCAGCTGCCGCACGTCCTCGGCGATCTGCGCCCGGTCCTGCGCCGTCAGGCCGCTGTCCCGCGCGTAGATCACCACCGCCGGGATCTGCTCCGGCCGGAAGTCCTCGGAGATCTGCAGCACCTGGGTCGACTCCGCGGAGCCGGGCAGCCATGACGCGGCGTCGTTGTCCTGCGCGTCGGTGAGCTTCATGGCGAGCGGTGCCGCGACGACCAGCACGACCACCCAGAAGACCAGCACGAGCCACTTGGCCCGCCGCCCGCAGACGAGGTGCGCGACGCCCTGCTTCATGTCGTCCCCCTCAGCGGAAGCGCCCCGTGAGGGGCGCGGGGCTGTGACATGTGCGGCTCCGCCGCGTGGGCGCGACGAGCCACACGATTCCCGCAGCCCGCGGACGACCCGGGTCCGATGCTCACAACCCCCACAGGGCATGGCAGTCTTAGGACATGGCCGCGCAGATCAACCCCAGCATCCTGTCCGCAGACTTCGCCCGCCTCGCGGACGAGGCGAAGGCAGTGGGAGGAGCCGACTGGCTCCACGTCGACGTCATGGACAACCATTTCGTCCCGAACCTCACGCTCGGCGTGCCGGTCGTAGAGTCGCTGGCCCGTGCGACGGACACTCCGCTGGACTGCCATCTGATGATCGAGGCCCCCGATCGGTGGGCGCCCCAGTACGTGGAGGCGGGGGCCGGTTCGGTCACCTTCCACGTCGAGGCCGCCGCGGCTCCGGTCCGGCTCGCCCGGGAGATCCGCGCCAAGGGCGCCCGCGCCTCCATGGCGCTGAAGCCCGCGACACCCATCGAGCCGTACGAGGACCTGCTCCCCGAGCTCGACATGCTGCTGATCATGACGGTCGAACCGGGCTTCGGGGGACAGGCCTTCCTCGACATCATGCTTCCGAAGATTCGCCGCACCCGCGAGTTGATCAGCAAGCACGGACTGGAGCTCTGGCTCCAGGTCGACGGCGGAGTCTCGGCTTCCACCATCGAGCGCTGCGCCGACGCCGGAGCCGACGTCTTCGTGGCGGGATCGGCTGTCTACGGGGCAAACGACCCGGCAGAAGCGGTACGTGCACTACGCACCCAGGCCGAGGCGGCGACGTCGAAGGCCAGCTGGGCCTGCAACCACTGAGCCACAGCAAAGTGAACGGCTCTCATCAGGGCTGATCAACCGCGCCACATCTGCAAGGATGAACGGCGAATCCAGAGTGTGAACAGCAGTGAGGAGAACGCCGTGTCGGGTATGTCGGCGGGCCGGTCAGCCATGCGGATGGGACCCGCTGAGCTGGTGCAGGCGGCGGCCATGGCCCGCCGCTTCTACCTTGAGGGCAAGTCCAAGATCCAGATCGCGGAGGAGTTCGGCGTCAGCCGCTTCAAGGTGGCCCGGGTCCTGGAAACCGCTCTCGAACGGGATCTCGTACGGATCGAGATCCGCGTGCCGGCCGAGCTGGACGCCGAGCGCTCGGACGCGCTCCGCGCCCGCTACGGCCTCAGGCACGCCGTCGTGGTCGAGTCCCCGGCCGAGGCCGAGGAGACCCCCGACCCCGAGAACCTGGGAGAAGTGGCCGCCGACCTGCTCGGCGAACTGGTCGACGAGGGAGATGTGCTGGGCCTGGCCTGGGGCCGCTCCACCATCCACATGGCGGCGGCGCTCGACCGGCTGCCGCCCTGCACGGTGGTGCAGCTGACCGGTGTCTACGACGCCGGCACCGCCGAACGCGGCTCGGTGGAGGCCGTACGCCGCGCCGCCCAGGTGTCCGGCGGCGACGCCCACCCCATCTACGCCCCGATGCTGCTGCCCGACGCGGCCACGGCCACGGCGCTGCGCAACCAGACGGGAATCGCCCGGGCCTTCGAGCACTTCGACAAGGTCACCGTCGCCTGTGTCTCCATCGGCTCCTGGGAGCCGGGCATCTCCACGGTGCACGACATGCTCAGCGACGAGGAGCGCGCGCACTACGCCTCCCTCGGTGTCGCCGCCGAGATGTCCGCGCATCTCTTCGACTCCGACGGCCGCCGGGTCGGCCGCGACCTGGGCGAGCGGTGCATCACCGTCAAGGCCGACCAGCTCCGCCGGATCCCCGAGGTCGTCGCGATCGCGGGAGGGCAGCGCAAGGGGCCCGCGATCGACGCGGTGCTGCGGTCCGGGCTCGTCACCAGCCTGGTGACGGACACCTCGGCCGCCGACTATCTGATGACGGCCGGACCGGCGCCGAAGTCCGCGCTCAACAGGTCCGACCCGGACGGGGTCTGACGGGTGACCGGCCAGGCGCACGACGTGCACGACCCGGCCGGTCGGATCGTGCTCGTCCTGGACCTGGGCGGGGTCACGGACAAGGCGGGCCTCATGGACCGCTGCGTCCGTGACCTGGCCCTGCCCGACTGGTTCGGCCGCAACTGGGACGCGCTGGCCGACAGCCTCGCGGACCCCACGGTCTGGCCCGAGGGCGCCGCGGCCGAGGGGCTGCTGATCGTCGTACGCGACTGGCAGCGGTACGCCGCCACGCGCGCGGACGAGTGGGAGATCCTCCGGGAGGTGTTCGGCGAGGCGGCGGGCCGGGTGCCCGCCCTGACCGTCACCCTCGCCCCGGGCGGCTCCGCCTGAGGTCCGCGGGCCTGTCCTGGCAGCGCCCCTAGCGTGTCTTCGGCGCGGTCATGCCGTCGAGGAGGAGCTGCAGGATCTGCTGCAGCTCCTCGGCCAGCGTCCCGGTCGTGTCCGGGGATCGGCTGGCCCAGCGGTAGAGCGCGCCGAGGTAGACGTCCCGCAGCACGTTGCCGACGCCGATGGGCGACATCCCGGGGTTCAGCTCACCCTGGCCCATCCCGCTGTCGACGATCTCGGCGAACACCTCAGCGACGTACGGTTCCTCCAGGATCGGCCGACCCGCCTTGACCCAGGCCGTGAGCATGGCCGTGGTGAGCCGCGGTTCCTCCTGGTTGATCCGCACGAGGACCGCCATGCACTGCTGCAGCCGGGCGATCGAGCCGGGAGTGAACGCGCCGCTCTCTTCGAGGCCCGTCACGAGCGCGGCACGCCTCCTTTCCCCCCAGGCGCCGATGATGTCTTCCTTGCGCTGGAAGTAGTTGAAGAAGGTGCCACGTGCCACATCGGCCCGCTCCGCGATCTCGTCGATGGATGTCTGGTCGTACCCCTTCTCCACGAAGAGCTCGACCGCGGCCATGTAGAGACGTTCTCTGACTCGTTGCTTGTTGCGCTCCCGGCGGCCGACCGGCGGCGGCGTCGTTGTCGCGCGCGAGTCCATGGTGTCCCCTTCTGTTCGAGTCGAGGCTGTGACCTCCGGGTAGTTTTTATACCATGGTGCAACTTTGAATGCCGCCCCTCCTATTGCGTACGGCCGGTCGGCGCGGCGGACCCGGTCAGGGCCTCGCGCAGACTCGCGACGCTCTCCGCGCCCAGGAGCCGGCCGGCGGTGATCTCGATACCGTGACCGCGGTGCAGGCGCTGCCGGAGCTGTGAGGCCATGAGGGAGTCGAGCCCGAGTTCGCGCAGCGACCGGCGCTCGTCGAGGTCCGATGCGGGCATCCCCAGCAGCGCCGCGGAGATCTCGACCAGCGCGTCCGCGGGGTCCTGGGGCCGGGGTCGGTCGTGCGGTGCGGCTTCCCGGGGCGGGGGCGGTGGTACCCGGGCGGAACCGGCGGGTGGCCCGGCGGGCAGCAGGGCGCTGAGGAAGCCGGGGCCAAGGGGTTCCGCGACCTTCCTGAACAGGCTGGTGAGGGGTTCCGCCCTGACGAGGCCGGTGAGGGGCGTTGCCTTGACCAGGGTGGTGAGAGGTGCCGCCTTGACCAGGCCGGTGAGGGGCGCCGCGCACTGCTCGGAGAGGGCCGACACGAAGGCGGACACCTGCGCCAGCGGCGTGGTTGCCGGGGGAGTGCGGGCGAGCCGGCGCATGCGGATCCCGCAGAAGCGGGCCAGGACGCGACGGTCCGGGGCGATCAGGAGGACGTCGGCCACCAGCCGGGCCCCGCCGCCCTCGGCGCGCACGCTGCTCACGCTCCAGAACTCCCGCTCGGGCTCCGCGTACAGCCGCACCGAGTCGAAGGACTCGGGGACGTAGGTGACGCCGTCGCCGGACATGGCTCCCGGCCGGGCCGCGAGGACCGGCTGGAGGCCGGTCTCCCAGCCGGCCCGCGAGAGGGGCCTGGCCGGCCGTACGAGCGCCACGGCCTCGCCGTCGCGCCGCCACAGGTGTGCCACGGCGCGGAAGGGCTCCGCGACGTCGTACCCGTGGCGCCGCGCGAAGTCCGGGAAGTCCTGTGCTCCCAGGTACTCCCGGCACCGGGCGAGCGCGGTGTCGAGAGGGTCCGGGGCCGTGGGGGGGGATGCGTCGTCGTCCGCGGCGACGACCCTGGCGGAGGCGCAGTGGACGGCGGCCGGGGCGTCCCCGAGCAGGGCGCGCACGGTCGCCGCGCGGCCCGGTCCGTCCTCGTCCGGGTGTCCTTCGAGGGTCACCCGGAGGGTCGTTTCCCCGGCCGCTTCGAGGGGGACGTGCGTATCGCCCAGCCGCACGTCCCGCAGTTCGAACGACGTTCCGGGCTCGGCCTTTCGGGCTGTTTCCAGCAGTGCTTCGAGGTACACGACGGGGGGCACCGGCGTGACTCCGCCGACGGCCACGCCGTCACCCCACTCGGCGGTCGCGGCCCAGGACGCGAGATCGAGCTGCCGGACCCTGGAGGCGGAGGACCGGTCCCCGTCCGCCGGGGCCGCCGCCTCGCGCCGGAACCGGACCGTGTCCCAGGCGTAGGTGGGGAGCGAGGGCACGTGCCGTGGGCCGTCGCCGTACCAGCGCCGCCAGTCCACCCGTCCGCCGCGGGCGAAGAGCCGGCCGGCCGCCCGGGCCAGTTCCGCGTTCTCGTCGCACGCCCGGCGCAGGGACGCCACCGCCGGGGAGCCGGTGTGGCCCTCGCCCAGGGTGTCGTCCACGGCGGCGACGAGGACCGGATGGGGGCTGACCTCAAGGAAGACGCACTCCGTCTCCTGGGCCGTCTTGCGTACGGCGTCGGCGAACCGTACGGGGTGACGCAGGTTGTCCGTCCAGTATGCGGCCGCCAGTTCACGGCCCTCGATCTCGGAGCCGTCGACGGTGGAGACCATGCGCGTGGCGCCGGAGACGGGCGAGAGGCCGGCCAGCTCCTGCAGCAGGTCCTCGCACAGCGCGTCCATCTGGGGTGAGTGCGAGGCGACGTTCACCTTGACCGCACGGCACATGATCCCGTTCTCCTCCAGGTCGGCCCGGAGGGCGGCGAGGTCGCCGGGGGTGCCCGCGAGGACGGTGCTGCCGGGGGCGTTCTCGACCGCCACGCACACCGCGTCTCCGTAGCGCTCCGCGTACCGGCGGGCCTCCCCGGCGGACAGCTCGACCGCGAGCATGGCGCCCTGTCCCGCCGCGCGCTGCATCAGCCGGCTGCGACGGCAGATCACCGCGGCCGCGTCGTCGAGCGAGAGGGCACCGCAGACATGCGCGGCCGCGACCTCGCCCATGCTGTGCCCCATGCACAGGCCCGGCTCCACGCCCCGCTCGCGCCAGGCAGCGGCGAGCGCCACCTGTACGGCCCACAGGGCGGGCTGGACGATGCCCACATCGGTGGGGAACTCCTGGTCGTCGGACATCAGCCGGTCCACGACCGACCAGCCGAGCTCCCGGCGCACCGCACCGTCGCAGGCGTCCAGGGTGCTCCTGAAGGCGGGCGAGGAGCGGTAGAGGTCCCGGCTCATGCCGGCCCACTGCGCGCCCTGACCCGAGAAGACGAACACGACCTCCTTGTCACCCGACAGGCCGGCGTCGGCCGTCGCGCCGTCGGGCAGCGTCTCCCCGGCGGCGAGGGCGGACAGTCGCCGTGCAAGGGAGTCGTGGTCGTCACCCACGACCCACAGCCGGTGGGGGTGGGGATCACGCCCGGTGGCCGCCGCGGAGCAGATGTCGGCGAGCGGGTACCGGCGTCCGGCACCGCCGGGAGCGAGGTAGGCGGCGTAACGCTCGGCGAGGCGGCTGAGGGAGCCGGGCGTCCGGGCGCTGAGCACGAGCAGGTGCGGCCCGCTGTCCGAAGCGGTGCCCTCGGTGTCGGCCGGGTCCTCGGGCGCCGGGGCGGGGGTGTGGGCGCCGAGGACCGCGTGGGCGTTCGTGCCGGACAGCCCGAAGGAGCTGACGCCGACCAGCGCGCGTGAACCGGCCGCGTCCAGAGGCCGGTTGCGGGTGACCACGCGTACGGGGAAGTCGTCCTGCGCGAGCAGGGGGTGCGGCTCGTCGAGGTGCAGCGACGCCGGAACGACACCGTGCCGCAGTATCAGCGCCGCCTTGATCAGACCGGTGATGCCGGCCGCGGCCTCGGTGTGACCGAGGTTGGTCTTGACCGATCCGGTCAGCAGCGGCCGGTCCGCCGGCCGGCCCGCCCCGGCCGCCTGGGCGAGTGCCTGGAGCTCCACTCCGTCCCCGACGTTCGTACCGGTGCCGTGCGCTTCCACGTAGTCGAGTTCGGAGGGGTCGACGCCGGCGCCGGCGCAGGCATCGCGCAGCATGTCGGCCTGCCCGCGCTCGCTGGGGCGGATCAACAGGCCGCTGCCGGCGCCGTCGTTGGTGACCGCGCTGCCGAGCAGTACCGCCCACACGGGGTCGCCGTCCCGGACCGCGTCGTCCAGTCGCTTGAGCACGACCGCGCCCACGCCCTCGCTGCGGACGAACCCGTCGGCGCGGGCGTCGCCGAAGCGGCAGCGGCCACCGGGGGAGAGCATGTCGCCCTGGGAATAGGCGATGGCGTCGTGCGGGGACAGGATGACGTTGACCCCCGCGGCCACACACAGGTCGCTCTCACCGGTGAGCAGGCTCTGCCGTGCGGCGTGCACGGCGACCAGCGACGAGGAGCAGGCGGTGTCCAGGACGACGCTGGGCCCGCGCAGATCGAGGGCGTAGGAGACGCGGCCGGCGGTGACCGCGCGCAGCCGGCTGCCGATCAGGTCGCGGACGTCCGGTTCGCGGGCTTCGGGGTCGGTGTCCGCGTGTTCGGACGTCGCCTGCCCGACGAACACGCCGCCCCGGCTGCCGGCGAGTCGGGAGGGGGGCGTCCCGGCCGACTCCAGGGCTTCCCACACCACGTGCAGCAGAAGCCTGTGCTGTGGGTCCATGGCGCGGGCCTCGGCGGGGGAGATGCCGAAGAAGGCCGCGTCGAACCCGAAGGGGTCGGTGAGGAAACCGCCGTGCCGGGACACGGTCCGGCCAGGGGTCATGGGGGCGTTGTCGTGGTATTCACCGACGTCGAAGCGGTCATGGGGGACCGGGGTCACGGTGTCGGTGTTGGCCATGAGGACGTCCCACAGCTCTTCGACACTCCCGATCCCCGGTAACCGGCACCCCATGCCGACGATCGCGAGGGGGGTCGGGCTCGACGGTTCTGGACGCATGGACGTCTCCAGGCTTGAGTCGGGGAGCGAGGCGGATGATCGATCAAGTCGGGATACAAAAATACACTCGCGACCATTATTCGCCTGGGATCCCCTCACGCTCTTCACGAGGACTTGATCTCGGGTGGGCATAGTCGCCCGCTTTGGGGCGACGTGCCCTTTATGAACTCCGGAAAAAACTTGGACTTGCGTTCATAACTGCGCCCATGTTTAATCTTGCTTCGCAGTTTCCTAAGTCGGTAAGGGGGAGTGCTGTGGACATCACCCAGCTCATGCCGCTCATGGGTGAAGAGGAATTGACGGCCTATCAGTTCCTGCTCGCCTCCGGTGGGGCCAAGCTGGAGAGACTCGCGAGCGGTCTGGGATGGGGGGCCGGCCGGACGGAGCGTGTGCTGTCCCGGCTGCGAAGGATGAAGCTGGCCCGATCCCGGACCGAGGACCGCAGCGACTGGATCGCGGTCCATCCCGAGACCGCCAAGCTCCAGTACGCCGAGCCTCTCTCCGGTGTCATCGACGCCTGGCAAGCCCAACTGGACGGCATGCGCGAGCAGCTCAACGCGCTCTCCAGTCTCAGCGTCGACGGCGTGCAGGGCTCGGGCACCAGCCCCGTGGTCACGGTCGAGGGAGTCTCCGACATCAGCGAACTGCTCCGGGGCTGCGCGGCGCAGTGCACGGAGGAGGTGTTCGCCGTGCAGCCCCTGGGGCAGGGAGCCCCGGCGCTCGCCCGCGAGGTCGTCTCCCAAGCCTCGGTGCCGGTGCCGTCCTCGGCCGGCGTACGGGTGCTGCTCCCGCATCTGTCCCGCTACGACGCGGAGGTGCGCGACTGTGCCGACCGGATCTCGGCGTCGGGAGGAGAGGTGCGGACCACCGCCGCGTCCTTACCACCGCTGATCGTCTTCGACCGTTCCGTGGCCTTCCTGCTGGACGGCGAGGACACGGGCCGGGCCCACATGGTCAGGCACGAGGCCCTGGTGGAGTTCATCGTGCACATGGCCGTGAGCGCGTGGGCGACGAGCGTGGCCTTCCGGCGCACGGGTGGCAGCAACCGCATCCCGGACTGCCTGACCCAGGAGACGAAGACCGCGATCGTCCGGCTGCTGGCGGCGGGCTACAAGGATGAAGTGGTGGCCCGGCGGCTGGGTATCGGGGTGCGGACGTGCCGCAAGTACATCGCGGAGATGTTCGGTGATCTGGGCGCGCAGAGCCGCTTCCAGGCCGGATGGATCGTCCGCGACCACATGCTCGAGTCCGGCTCCGGGTCCGGGATGTCCGCGGCGGACCCTCATGTCGCCTGAGGAGTACGGCCCGTCGGCTCAGGTGACGCGACGGCTCCGGGCGGCTCGCAGGCCGTCCGGAGCCGTTCCGCCTCCGGGTCAGCGGGCGAGTATCGCGGTCAGGGCGGTCGTGAGGTCGCCCTCCGGATCGTCGGCGGCCTGCTTGCCGCGCCAGGCCACGACGGCGTCGGGGCGCACCAGGGTGGCACCGGCCGGTTCGACGCCGTACCGGCCGCACCAGGCGTTGCCGGTGTCGGTCAGACGGTCGCCGATCCGGTGCGCGGTGAGAGTCACCCCGAGTTCGCGGGCCACCTTTTCCGCCGCGGCGACCCATTCCGGGGCTTCGTGCCCGGCCAGAAAGACGAAACCGCGACCGAACAGGTCGTGTGTGGAGAACTCCCGTGGGCCGTCGGAGAGAACGACGTGCGGAGCTCGTCCGCCGGGGCGCCCGGTCGGATTCCACGGGTCCTCCTGGAGGCTGCCGTCGTCGTCCGCCTCCGTGCGGACCGCCGGAGAGTGATAACGGAAGCCCAGGTATTCCTTGGGCTTGGGAATGGGGGCGTTGGGATCGGCGGGGTTGTAACTCGCGGGAACCCGGCCCTCGGAGATCTTCGCCAGTTCGAGCTCGCGCTCCAGGGTGAGGGTGACGACCGGACGGCGCTCGCTCTCGTACGTGTCGAGCAGACCGGGCCCTGCCTGCCCGGTGAGTACCAGGGAAAGCCGCCAGGACAGGTCGTAGGCGTCCTGAATGGCGAGGTTGCCGCCCTGCCCCCCGTTCGGCGGGCAGGCGTGCGCGGAGTCCCCGGCGAGGAAGACACGGCCCTCGCGGAAGCGCTCGGCGAGCTTGTGATTGATGGGGAAGAAACGGGCGTTGACGACGGTGACGTCGATCTCGGGATCGCCGATGGCGGCGCGGATCCGCTCCAGGCAGCGCTCCGGCGTGAAGTCCTCCGGCGTCTCGCCCCGCTCGGGGAAGTAGTCGACCCACAGGGTGTGCCGCTCCGAGCCGTCCAGGATGAAACTCGACCCGCTGCCGGGCATGCCGATGACTTCGACCGCGCCCTTCTCCACGTACCGGGTCAGGTCGGCCTCGAAGGTGATGATGTACATGTGGCCGATGGTCCCGCCGCCGTGGACGGGAATGCCGAGCATGTCGCGGACCCCGCTGGTGTTTCCGTCGGCCGCGACCAGGTAGTCCGCCTCGACGACGTAGGTGCGGCCGTCGGACACCTCGCGCAGCGTCGCGGTGACCTTGTCCTCGTCCTGGGTGAGGGAGACCAGCTCGGTGCCGGGGCGCAGGTCGGCGCCGGCCTCCTCGGCGCTGACCCGCAGGATGTTCTCGACCTGGGCCTGCGACACCCAGGCCAGCGGAGGAACCGAGGACAGCAGCTGAGGGTCGGGCTGTCCCGCCTCGGGGTCGAGGAAGGTCCGCTGCGGGTCGGCCAGGGAGACGCCGTGGCTCATGCGGGGCCACTGCGCTTCACCCAGGGCGGCGCGCAGGCGCCGGGCCACCCCGGGCAGCGTGTTGAGCAGTTCCTGGGACCGTGTGTTCAGGCCCCACGCCTTCGGCAAGGTGGAGGCGTGCGGCCGGCGCTCCACCAGCAGGGGGCGCACGCCGCGGGCTGCGAGGCTCAGAGCGGTGGTCAGCCCGGTGTAGGCGCCACCGACGACGAGTACGGGAACTCGCTCAACGGACATGGAAAATGCCTCCGTTACGAGGTTGAGGCCGAATGCGGTGAAAGTCTGCGGGAATCCGCCACCACCAGATTGCCGTTCCCGGTGAGCGATCTGCCATCGCCGCCGAATGCAGCAAGCTGTGGTGCAGCTTGTTGCACATCCGAAACGCTGTTTCCGCCTTGCGGGCGCGGATGCCATCGCGAATTCTGCTGGCGTCGTGGCATCTCCGCCCGGCATTCCGATCCGTCATGTCCGCCATGGAAAGGAATACATGAGCGCGCTCACCCCGCACACCGCAGCGTCCACCGCCCGAATACCGGGATCGAAGAGTCTGACCAACAGAGCGCTTCTGCTGGCCGCCGCCGCCGGCGGTGTCAGCCGCATCCGGGATCCGCTCGTCAGTGAGGACACCGTGGCGTTCCGGGACGCCGTGGAGGCACTGGGCGCGCGAGTGGAGAACGGCCTGCCGGACTCCTGGGACGTGACCGGAATCGGCAAGGGCCCCGTCGGTCCGGCCCGGTTGTGGTGCGCGGACGCCGGAACCGCGGGCCGGTTCCTTCCGCCCTTCGTCGCGACCGGGCACGGGACCTTTCTCGTCGACGGCTCCCCGCAGTTGCGTGCCCGTCCGCAGAAGGCGCTGTTCGAAGCGCTCTCCCGGATCGGGGTGCGGGCCGGTGCCGGTCCGGGCGGCGGGCTGCCCCTGGTGATCCGGGCCGAGGGCCTGGACGGCGGTGAGGTCACGGTGGACTCGTCGATGAGCAGCCAGTACCTCAGCGGTCTGTTGATGGCGGCGCCCCTGATGCGCCGTGGACTCGTCGTGAAGGGAGGGCCGCTGGTCAGCCGCCCCTACATCGCCATGACGGTGTCCCTGATGCGCCGTTTCGGAGCGCGGGTCCTGGAGCGGGACGACGGTGGTTTCGTGGTCGAACCCGGCGCGTACACGGCGACCGACTCGGCGATCGAGCCTGACGCGTCCACCGCCTCGTACGTCTTCGCCGCCGCCGCCGTGACGGGGCAGTCGGTGACGGTGCCCGGCCTGACCACCGACAGCCTGCAGGGAGACCTGCGGTTCGTCGAGGTTCTGGCGCGGGCCGGTGCCCGGGTGGACGTGGGCCCGGCCGCGACGACGGTGACCGGTGGCGACGGGCTGCGTGGTGGGTTCACCGTCGACATGGGCGAGATCTCCGACACGTTCATGACCCTCGCCGCCGTCGCACCGCTGGCGGACGCGCCCGTCACCATCAGGGGAATCGGCCACGCGCGGCTCAAGGAGTCCGACCGGATCGCCGCGGTCGTCGCGAACCTGACGGCCTGCGGAGTCGCGACGCGGGAGGGCGCCGGCAGCGTCACCATCCACCCGGGGCCCCTCCGGCCCGCGCGCATCTCCTGTCGTCGGGACCACCGGATCGCCATGGCGTTCTCCGTGCTCGGACTCGCGGCCCCCGGGACCGTCACCCTCGACGATCCGGCGTGCGTCGCCAAGACGTTTCCGGGCTTCCACGACGAGATGCGACGCCTCTTCCCCCGATACGAGCACCCCGGCGGCACGGCCGGCATGACGAAGGAGCACCGTTGAGCAGGTTGCGCTGGCTGACCGCGGGGGAGTCCCATGGCCCCGCACTCGTCGCGACGCTGGAGGGCCTTCCCGCCGGCGTGCCGATCACCACGGACATGGTGGCGGACCATCTCGCGAGGCGGCGCCTGGGCTATGGGCGCGGTGCCCGGATGAAGTTCGAACGCGACGAGGTCACCTTCCTCGGCGGTGTCCGGCACGGTCTCACCCTCGGCTCACCGGTCGCGGCGATGGTGGGCAACACGGAGTGGCCCAAGTGGGAGCAGGTCATGGCGGCCGACCCGGTCGGACCGGAGGTTCTGGGCGAGTTGGCCCGTAACGCGCCGCTGACCCGGCCGCGACCCGGTCACGCCGACCTCGCGGGTATGCAGAAGTACGGCTTCGACGAGGCCCGGCCGATCCTGGAGCGGGCCTCCGCCCGTGAGACCGCAGCCCGGGTCGCGTTGGGCGCGGTGGCCCGGTCGTACTTGAAGGAGACGACCGGCGTCGAGATCGTCAGCCACGTGGTGGAGCTGGCGGCGGCGAAGGCGCCGAAGGGCGTGTACCCGGCCCCGGCCGACGTCGAGAAGCTGGATGCCGACCCCGTGCGCTGTCTGGACGCGGACGCGTCGAAGGCGATGGTCGCGGAGATCGACCAGGCCCACAAGGACGGCGACACCTTGGGTGGTGTGGTGGAGATCCTGGCGTACGGCGTGCCGGTCGGTCTCGGTTCGCATGTGCACTGGGACCGCAAGCTGGATGCCCGGCTGGCCGGTGCTCTCATGGGTATCCAGGCGATCAAGGGTGTGGAGATCGGTGACGGTTTCGGCCTCGCCCGCGTGCCCGGCTCCAAGGCGCACGACGAGATCGTGAGGACCGAGGACGGTATCCGGCGCACCTCCGGCCGTTCGGGCGGTACCGAGGGCGGTCTGACCACGGGTGAGCTGCTGCGGGTGCGCGCCGCGATGAAGCCGATCGCGACCGTGCCGCGTGCCTTGCAGACCGTGGATGTCACCACCGGCGAGGCGACGCAGGCCCACCATCAGCGCTCCGACGTGTCCGCGGTTCCGGCCGCCGGTATCGTCGCCGAGGCGATGGTGGCGCTGGTGCTGGCGGATGCGGTGGCGGAGAAGTTCGGCGGTGACAGTGTGGTGGAGACGCGCCGCAATGTGACGTCGTACCTCGACAACCTCGCCATCCGATGAGCGGGCCGTTGGTCGTCCTGGTCGGTCCGATGGGTGTGGGCAAGTCCACGGTCGGGCAGTTGCTGGCTGAGCGGCTCGGCGTCTCTTACCGGGATACCGACGACGACATTGTCGCGGCGCAGGGCCGGAGCATCGCCGAGATCTTCGTCGATGAGGGCGAGTCGGCCTTCCGGGCGATCGAGAAGGCGGCTGTGCGGCGGGCGCTCGGCGAGCACGAGGGCGTTCTGGCCCTGGGCGGGGGAGCGATCCTCGACACCGACACGCGCGCACTGCTCGCCGGGCTGAGGGTCGGATGGCTGTCGATGGACGCCGAGGAGGCCGTACGGAGGACCGGGCTGGACTCGTCGCGGCCGCTGCTGGCCGCCAACCCCCATGAGCGCTGGGGGAAGCTGGCCGAGGCGCGACGGCATCTCTACGAAGAGGTCGCCACGGCAATGGTCGCCACCGACGGCCGGACGCCCGAAGAGGTCACCGAAGCAGCCCTGGACGCCCTGGAGCTGCGGCAGGCATGAGACGGCGGCGGGGGGTGTGCCGGGCCCGGCCCGGCAC
>NZ_JBHJPX010000009.1:345991-436295 GCF_042262425.1 Streptomyces sp. NPDC056373 | reverse complement strand
CTGCCCTTCCAGGTGCCGGACGCGGGGGGGGGCGGGGGGGGGGCCCCCGCGTGGGGCGCCCCCCCCCCCGCCGCGGCCCCCCCCCCCGGGGGGGGGCGCGGGACCGTCCGGCGGGATCGCTGTGTCAGGCATTCGGGCGCGCGGCGCTGATGTCGCCGAGCGCCGACTCCGGGTCGCGCTCCATGGCCATGTCTCCCAGCGAGACGACGCCCACGGGGTGCCCGTGGTCGACGACCGGGATGCGGCGCACGGAGTGCTCGCGCATCAGCTCCACCGCCTGGGCCAGACCCTCGTCGGGGCCCACGGTGACCAGCTCGTCGCTGCACGCGCCGGCCACGCTGATCCGCTCCGGATCGCCGCCCTTGCTGACCGTCCGCACCACGAGGTCACGGTCCGTGACCAGACCTCGGAGGTGGTCGCCGTCCGTCACCAGGACGGCCCCGAGGTCCTCGTCGCGCATGATGCGAGCCACCTCGGCGACGGAGGTCTGCGGCTCGACGGTGACCGGGTCGCCGGTCATGATGTCGCGGACATACTGAGCCATGATCTGTCTCTACCTCTTCCCTGGACTTCGGCTCGTGGCGGTCTCTGCGTCCCGCGCCACGCCGGGTACCCGGCCGTCCCGGGGCATCACAGGTGCGGCCGGCCTCCCCCGGCCGGTCGCGGACCAGGGCGACGTGCGGGTTGTCCGAAGTGCGCGGAGGCCGGACCGGGGAGCCGGGTGGTGGCGATCACCTGAGTGGCGGCGGCGCGCATGGCCGTCATGAGGCGGGGCATTGGAAAACCTGCGGTCCGGGCGCCTACGGTCGTCCTCGTCCGAGTCATCGCCGCACTGTTCGACCGCGGCCCGTCTCATGGAGATGCACCCACCATGTCGAAGATCCTCTTCGTCGTCACCGGCGCCGACACCTGGACCCTGGCCGACGGCACCGCGCACCCCACCGGCTTCTGGGCCGAGGAGGCCGTCGCCCCGTACGAGGCGTTCCGGGCCGCCGGTCACGAGGTCGTCGTGGCCACGCCCGGCGGTGTCGAGCCCCCCGTCGACCGGGCGTCCCTGGCTCCCGAGGTGAACGGGGGGCAGGAGAACGCCGACCGGATCGCGAAGGCGCTGGAGTCCTTCACCGAGCTGCGGCATCCCGTACGGCTCGAGGACGTCCGGCTGGAGGACTACGCGGCCGTCTTCTACCCCGGTGGCCACGGCCCGATGGAGGATCTGGCCGTGAACGCCGACTCCGGCCGGCTGCTCGCCCGGGCCCTGGAGTCGGGCAGGCCGCTCGGTGTCGTCTGCCATGGCCCGGCCGCGTTGCTGGCCGCTGTCGGGGCCGACGGCCGCAATGTCTTCGCCGGCTACGAGGTAGCTGCGTTCACCAACGCCGAGGAGGTCCAGGGCGGCCTCGCCGACCGGGCCGCCTGGCTGCTCCAGGACCGTCTCACCGAGGCCGGGGTGAGTGTGCGGGCCGGGGAGCCGTGGGCCCCGCACGTGGTCACCGACCGCAATCTGGTCACGGGCCAGAACCCCGCGTCGTCGGCGCCGCTGGCGGAGGAACTGCTGAGGCGGCTGGGCTGAGCCGTCGCGCCCGCCGGGGCCGGAGATGTTCGGGGCTCCTTCCCGGACCGAAGGTGCTCAGCGGCCCGGCGGGGGCCGGACGTCCTCAGCGGCACGTCCGGGCCGGAGATGCTCAGCGGCCCGCCCCGGAACGAAGGTGCTGCGGCCCGCCCCGGGCCGCACGTGCTCAGCGCCCCAGCACCAGCTCCGCCCACACCTGCTTGCCGCCGCTGACGGGCAGGGTGCCCCAGGTCGCGGCGAGAGCCTCGACGAGGAGGATGCCCCGGCCGCCGGTGGCCTCCCAGCCGATGCTGGCCGGTCTGACCGGTGAGCGGGGGGAGGCGTCGGCGACGGCGATGCGCAGCCGGTCGTTGATGAGGGTGAGGTCCATGCGGACCTTGCCGTCGGTGTGCACCAGGGCGTTGGTGACCAGTTCGGAGACGACGAGGAGCGCGGCGTCGTACTCGGCGGTGACGCCCCAGGAGCGCAGGGTGCGCCGGGCGAAGCGGCGGGCGTGCCCGACGGCCTGCGGCACCCGCCAGACGGTCCAGGTCTCCCGCAGCGGGCGCAGGTCCATGCCGTCGTAGCGCAACAGGAGCAGGGCGACGTCGTCGCTGCGCGGGGCGCTGCCCAGGAGGGCGTCGGCGACCAGCCCCAGATCCGCGGGGGCGGCGTCCGCCAGCCGCTCGGCGAGGTGGTCCATGCCTACGTCGATGTCGGAGTCGGGCGTCTCCACGAGCCCGTCCGTGGCAAGGGTGATCACGGTGCCGGGCGGGAGCCGCAGCGGGCTCATGGGGAAGTCGGCCCGCGTGACCACCCCGAGAGGCGGGCCGCCCTCGGCCTCCGCGATCTCGGTCCGGCCGTCGGGGTAGCGGAGCACCGGCGGCAGATGCCCGGCCCGCACACACCAGGCGGCGCCCTCCTCCAAGTCCACGTCGACGTAACAGCAGGTGGCGAAGAGGTCGCTCTCCATGTCCGTCAGCAGCCGGTTGGCGTGCGCGACCACCACGTCCGGCGGGTGCCCCTCGACGGCGTAGGCGCGCAGGGCCGTGCGCATCTGGCCCATGAGGGTGGCGGCGCCCGCGCTGTGGCCCTGGACGTCGCCGATGACGAGGGCGACGTGGTGGTCGGGCAGCGGGATGACGTCGTACCAGTCGCCACCCAGTTCGAGCCCGGCCGTGCTGGGCAGGTAGCGGGCGACGGCCATCGCGCCCGGCAGCCGGGGCAGGCTGCGCGGCAGCAACTGGCGCTGGAGCATGCCGACGAGTTCGTGCTCGGCGTCGAAGGCCCGGGCCCGGACCAGGGCCTGTCCGGCGAGGCCGGCACAGGCGGTGAGCAGGGCGCGTTCGTCGGTGCCGAAGTCGTGCGGGGTGTCCCAGCCGATCAGGCAGGCGCCGGCCATGCGGTTCCCGGCGGGCAGCGGCAGGACGGCGAGGCCACCGGGGCCCACCTCGGCCAGGGCGCGTTCCAGGGGGCTGCCGGCGGGCCAGATGCGGGCCCGGCCCTCGCGCAGTGCCGCGGCGAGGGTGGGCATCGCACGCACGGGCGCGTCGGGCCACTCGGTGCGCCACTCCGACCGCCACAGCTCGGGCCAGGCCTCGGGTTCGGGCGGGTCGAGGACGGTGACCACGAGACGCTCGCTCTCCAGCTCGGCCAGGGCGATCCGGTCGGCCCGCAGCGGCCTGCGCAGCGCGGCGACCACGGCCTTGCCCACGTCGCGGACGGTGACGGCGGTGGCCAGCGCGGCGGCCAGGCGCTGGACCCGGGCCACGTCGGTGACGTCGGAGCGCAGCGTGGAGACGTCGACGACCGTGCCCACGAGCCGTGCCGGGCGGCCCTCGCCGCCGGGCAGCAGGCGCCCGCGCAGCCGGAGCCACTTCGGCGGACCGGCGGGCTGGAGCACCCGGAACTCCAGCTCGCGGTCGCCGATCGACATGTGGTCGGCCTCCACCACGGACATCAGCGACGGCAGGTCCTCGGGGACGGTCAGGCTGAGCAGTGTCTCGACCCGGCCGTCGAACTCCACCGGGTCCAGGCCGAACAGGTCCAGCAGGTCGTCGCCGACCCGGACGCGGCCGGTGTCCATGGCGAGCGTGAAAGCGCCCGGTGGCAGCTCGCCGGCCTCCGCGGGCGCGGCCGGGGCGGTGAAGGCGACCGCGTCGGAGATGAGCTCCAGGCACCCGAGGTCGTCGGCCGTGAAGCCCTCGGGGCGTTCGCTCACGGCCAGCAGGCAGCCGCCGTCCCCCTGGACGGGGAGGGCCGTCAGGAAGAAGTCCTGGGAGGGCACGCGCCGCGCCTGGGCGTGCTCGGCGAGTTCCGCCGGTCCCAGTGACACCGGTCGCCCGCTGCGCAGGGCCTCGGCGACGGGGGACCGGCCGGCGCGCGGATAGCTGTCGCGCAGTCCGTACAGGGTCCTCGGGACTCCGGCCGACTCCATCAGGGACAGCAGCTCACCGTCCTCGCCGGGCGCGTAGACAGCCGCGAGCGCCGCACCGGCGAAGACGAGGGCCTGTTCGAGGACGCGCCGCAGCCGTTCGGGCGATGTCTGATCGATCGCGATCGCCTTGAGGGCACCTTCGGCACGCAGTGTCCGCGTTCCGCGCTCCTGGGCGCCCTGACTGACCACGTTGGCCATTACAGCGCTAATGAGACACCTGCGCAGCCCCTGCGGGCGTTCCGTGGACCGGCTCCGACGCGGTCGCTCGAATGAAACCGAACATGTCTTAACGCATGCGTTCCGCACGGTGTTCTCGTGACAGGCGTGACTGTGCGTGCACGGCGGGTGGCTGGAAAGCTCGGTGCTCGTCAGGAGGGGGACGCATGGACAAGCGGTACGAGGTGTACGCGCTGGCCGACCGGCACTTCTACGAGACGCCGGACCGGCTGGCGCGGGGCGCGCAAGGGACGGCCGCCCACCTCTACGAGACGGCCCGCCGGCCGCTGCCCGAGGGCTGGGAGTCGGCCCGGATCGGCGACTGGCAGACGATGACGCCGCTCGGCCCGGACGGCGAACCGCTGCAGGGCCCGGCCCAGGGGTGGAAGATCCACGCCTCGGCGACCCGGGCGAACGCGGAGGATGTCGCCCGCATCGTGTGGGACTACTGCGTCGAGCGGCGTGTCCCCTTCAAGTTCGTGCCGGGACCGCACCTGCTCCACCTGCGCAACACCAAATACGCGCCACGCGACGGCAGCGGCAAGTTCGTCACCGTCTACCCGGCCGACGAGGAGCAGCTGCACCGGGTGCTGCGCGAGCTGGGCGCACTGCTGGAGGGTTTCGAGGGGCCCTACATCCTCACCGACCTGCGCTGGGGCGAGGGGCCGCTGTACGTGCGCTACGGCGCCTTCGCCCGTGCGTTCGTCGTGGACGAGCGGGGCTCGCTGGTGCCGGCGGTGCGCGACGGCGAGGGGCGGCTGGTGCCGGACCGGCGGTCGCCGTCCTTCCAGGTGCCCGAGTGGGTGACGCTGCCGGCGTTCCTCCAGCCGCATCTCGACGCGCGGAACAACACGACGACGGGCGAACTGCCGTACCGCATCGAGAAGGCGCTGCACTTCTCCAACGGCGGCGGGGTGTACGCCGGTACCGACACCCGTGACGGGCGCAAGGTCGTCCTCAAGGAGGGCCGGCCGCACGCGGGGCTCGCCTCGGACGGCGCCGACGCGATCGCCCGGCTGGAGCGGGAGAAGCGGGCGCTGGAGCAGGTCGCGGGCACGGGCGTGGTCCCGGAGGTGCGCGACTGGTTCGAGCTCGGCGGGCACCGCTTCCTGGTGATGGACTTCCTGGAGGGCCGCCCCCTCAACGCCTTCTTCGCGGAGCGGCATCCGCTGCTCACCCAGGACCCCGACGCGGAGGCCGTCGCCTCCTACACGGCGTGGGCGCTGCGCATCCACCGCAGGGTGGAGGAGGCGGTGGCGGCGGTGCACGCCCGGGGCATCGTCTTCAACGACCTGCACGTCTTCAACATCATGGTCGCCCCGGACGAGGAGACGGTGTTCCTCCTCGACTTCGAGGCCGCGGCCCCGGTCGGGGAGAACGGCCGTCAGGTCGTCGCCCACCCCGGGTTCTTCGCGCCTCCGGACCGCCGGGGCGCCGACATCGACCGCTATGCGCTGGCCTGTCTGCGGCTGGCCCTGTTCCTGCCGGTGACCACGCTGTTCGTGGTCGACCGCGGCAAGGCGGCGCATCTGGCCGAAGTGATCTCGCAGCAGTTCCCGGACGTGCCGCGGGAGTTCCTCGACCAGGCGGTCACCGAGATCACGCGGGAGGTGTCCGGCCGTACGGTGGCCGCTCCCTCCGCGCCGGTGGACCCCGGCGACTGGCCATACAGCCGCGACTCGATGGTCAAGGCCATCCTCGCCTCGGCCACCCCGGAGCGCGACGACCGGCTCTTCCCCGGCGATGTCGCCCAGTTCTCCGACGGCGGCGGGCTCGGGCTCGCGCACGGCGCCGCGGGGGTGCTGTTCGCGCTGGACGCGGCCGGTGCCGAGCGGTACGAGGAGGGCGAGCGCTGGCTGCTGGACCGTACGGCCCCGGCCCCGGTCGGCACCCCGCTCGGCCTGTACGACGGGCTCGCGGGCGTCGCCCTGGTCCTCGACCGGCTCGGGCACCGGCAGCGGGCGCTGGACCTCGTCGAGGGCATCCTCGCCGAGCGGTGGCAGAACCTCTCCTCCGACCTGCACGGCGGGCTGGCCGGGCTGGGCCTCGTCCTCGGGCACCTGGCCCGTACGACCGGCGAGGCGGCTCTGGGCGAGCGGGCGCACGAGGCCGCGCGGATCCTCGTCCAGCGCCTCACCGAGCCGGTTGCGGCCACGTCCCGGCCGCGCGCCGGACTGCTGCGCGGGGCGAGCGGTACCGCCCTGCTCATGCTGCGCCAGTACGAGTGGACCGGCGAGGAGGCCTGGCTGGAGGCGGCCGCCGTGGCCCTGCGCCGGGACCTGGCGTCCTGCGTGACCCGCGAGAACGGGTCGCTGGAGGTCGACGAGGGCTGGCGGACCCTGCCCTACCTCGGCGACGGCAGCGCGGGCCTCGGCATGGTCCTCGACGACCTGGTGTCCCACTCCCCCGGCCTCGCCGGGGAGTTCGAGACAGCGCGTACCGGTGCACTCACCGCGGCCACCTCCCGCTTCTACGCGCAGCCCGGGCTGTTCCAGGGCCGCGCCGGAATGGTCCTGCACCTCAGCCGCACGACCACGCCGGGCGCGACCGAGGACCGGCTGGCCTCGCAGATCGCCGGGCTCGGCTGGTTCGCGATGGCCTACCAGGGCCAACTGGCCTTCCCCGGCCACCAGATGATGCGGCTCTCCATGGACCTCGCCACCGGAACGGCAGGGTGCCTGCTGGCGCTCGGCGCGGCCCTCGACCCTGCGACCGACGCCCATCTGCCGTTCCTCCCGCCGCCCGGAAGGCGGCCCCAATGACGCGGTTCCGCGATCCCGCGGAGTCGTGACACCACCCCGTCCCCACGGATGACCACGGACGGACACCCAATGGAAGGACACACCATGGCACTTCTCGACCTGCAGACCATCGAGACCGAAGAGCGCACCACCGGCGGCGGCAACAGCACGGTGAGCCTGCTCTCCTGCATCAGCGCCGCGAGCGTTCTGCTCTGTCTCTGATCTACGGTCTGCACGCTCCGGGCGGCTCTCTCCCTTCGGGGAGGGGCCGCCCGGGGCCCTTCCCGTCCCAGGAAAGGCCGGTATGACCTCGCGCGGCGACGACGACCCGGCGGCCGGACACGCGCGCACGCTGCTGCGCACGGCCACCCGGTACAGCCGGTCCCGCTGTGTGGCGCTGTGTCTGGTGAGCATCGCCTCGACGGGTGGCGGACTGCTGCTTCCGGTCGTGCTCGGCCGGGCCCTCGATCTTCTGCTGGCGCACGCCCCGGCGACCCGCTGGGTGCTCTGCTGCGCCGGCCTCGTCCTGCTGCTCGGTCTGCTCGACGCGGCCCAGACCGTCCTCACCGGCACCCTCGACGCCCGGACCACCGCATGGCTGCGCCGCCGGCTGACCGGGCACGTCCTCGGCGTCGGACCGCGCGCCGCGGACCGCTTCGGCTCGGGTGACCTCGTCGCCCGCCTGGTCGGCAACGCCGCCGAGGCGGGTACCACTCCGGCGGCCCGTGCGGCGCTGCCGGCCGCGCTCGCCGGTCCCGTCGGCGGGGTGGTCGCGCTGGCGCTGATCGACTGGTGGCTCGCGGCCGTGTTCCTCGCCGGAGCCCCCGTGCTGGCCCTTCTGCTGCGCGCCGTCTCGCGGGACACCTCCGAGACCGCGTCGCGCTATCAGCAGGCCCAGGGCCGGATCGCGGCCGCGCTGGCCGAGGCGGTCGAAGGGGTCCGCACCGTCCGCGCGGCCGGCACGGAGCGCCGCGAGACGGCCCGTGTGCTGCGGCCGCTGCCCGATCTGTCCCGGGCCGGGCACCGCATGTGGCGGGTCCAGGGCCGGGCCGCGGCCCGTGCGGTCGCCGTGGCGCCGCTGCTGCAGCTCGCGGTCGTGGCCGTGGCCGGGGTCCTGCTCAGCCGGGACCGGCTCTCGGTGGGCGAGGTGCTCGCGGCCTCCCGGTACGCGGTGCTCGCGACCGGCGTCGGTGTGCTGGTCGGGCAGCTCGCGGGCCTGGCCCGGGCCCGGGCCGCGGCCCGGCGCCTCGGCGAGGTCGAGACCGAGCCCGCCACCGCGTACGGCGCCCGCCGGCTGCCCGACGGCCCCGGGCGGCTGGAGCTGCGCGGGGTGACGGCCCGGCGCGGCGGACGCACCGTGCTCGACGGGGTGGACCTCGACCTGCCGGGCGGTACGACGCTGGCGGTGGTCGGCCGGTCCGGCTCCGGCAAGTCGCTGCTGGCCGCGCTCGCCGGACGGCTGGCCGACCCGGACGACGGCGAGGTGCTGCTCGACGGTGTGCCACTGCGCGAACTGCCGCACGACGACCTGCGCGGCGCCGTCGGCTACGCCTTCGCCCGGCCCGCCCTCCTCGGCGGCACGGTCGGACAGGCGATCGGCCTCGGCCTGCCCTCCCCCTCCCCCGGCCGGATCCGTGAAGCGGCCCGCACGGCCCTCGCCGACGACTTCGTACGCCGCCTCCCCGACGGGTACGACACGGCCGTCGCCGACGCCCCCCGCTCCGGCGGCGAGTCCCAGCGGCTGGGCCTCGCCCGGGCGTTCGCACACGGGGGACGCCTGCTGATCCTCGACGACGCCCTCTCCAGCCTCGACACGGTGACGGAACGCCGCATCACCGACGCCCTCTTCGGCGACGGCCCCGGCAGCACCCGGCTCCTGGTCGCCCACCGCGGCGCGACGGCCGCGTGCGCCGATGCCGTGGCGTGGCTGGACGAAGGGCGGGTGCGGGCGGTGGGACGGCACGAGGAGCTGTGGCGGCAGGCGGAGTACCGGGCGGTGTTCGCGGACGGCCCGGGCTCCGCCGGCTCCCTTGCGGGCGACGGCGGATCACAGCCGGTCCCGGGCCCCCGGGGGCGGGACCAGCGGGAAGGACGTAACGGCATGAACGGCCGGACGCGCGGGGGTGCGGCCGACAGAGGCGGGACGAGCGGCGTGAAGGACGTGACGGCATGAGGGGCCGGACGTGCGCGGATGCGGCTGTCGGGGACGGGGTGCGGAAATGACGTCCTCCACCGGCCTCCCCGCCCGGGGCCTGCGCTTCCTGCTGGCCCACCGGCGGGTCCTGGTGCGGCTCACCGTCTGGTCCGTGCTGGAGACCGGGCAGACCTTCCTCATCGGGTACGGCCCCGCCCGGGCCCTGGACGAGGGGTTCCTGCGCGGCCGGGCGGACGTCGGACTGCTCTGGCTGGCGGTGACCGGCCTGGGGGTCCTGCTGGGCGCGTACGGCACCGCCCGGGTCTACGCCGCCGTCGCCGACCTGGTCGAACCGCTCCGGGACAGGCTCGTGGAACGGGTGGTCTCGCGCGGGGTGCGCAGTGGTGACGCGGGGTCGCTGTCCGGGCTCACCCAGCAGGTGGAGATCGCCCGGGACACCTTCGCCGGACTGGTCATGGTCTCCCGCTCCTTCGTGTTCACCTCCGTCGGTGCCCTGGCGGGCCTGTTCGCGCTCGCGCCGCCGCTTCTGCTGGTCGTGGGACCGCCCCTGGCCGTCGGTACGGCGCTGTTCGCCGCGACGCTGCGGCCCCTCGCCCGGCGGCAGGAGACGTTCCTCGTCGCCGACGAGGCGCTCGCCGGTGACCTCGGCACCGTCTGCCCGGGCCTGCGCGACATCACGGCGACCGGCGCGCAGGCACAGATCGCCGCCGGTACCGGGGAACGCGTCGAGGCGGAACTGCGGGCGGCGCGCGCGCTCGCCCACTGGGGCGTGCTGCGGGTGGCGTCCCTGACGATCGGCGGGCAGCTGCCGATCGTGCTGCTGCTCGCCGCCGCCCCCTGGCTCCTGGCCCACGGCGTCTCCACGGGCGCCCTGGTCGGCGCCCTCGCCTACGTCACCCAGTCCCTGCTCCCGGCCCTGCGCAACCTGATCCACGGCCTGGGCACGAGCGGCTCCCGCCTGACGGTGGTGCTGCGCAGACTGGCCGGGCCGGACACCGCCGACGACACCGCCCCGCCTGTCCCGGCGGCAAGCCCTCGCCCGGCGGACGCCACCACGGCTGCCGGGCCCCGGCCGGCCGGCGATCCCCGTTCCGCCCACCGCACGGGCGCGCCCCACCCGGACGGGAACACCCGTCCCGCGCAGCACACCACCACCGTCACCGGCCTGCCCCGAGCCGCCGCCGAGCCTCCCCCGGCCGTCTCCCTCACCTCGGTCACCTTCGCCTACGGCCCCGCCAGCGCGCCCGTCGTCCACGACCTCGACCTCGACCTCGCACCTGGAGCGCACCTGGCCGTCGTGGGTCCCAGCGGCACCGGCAAGTCCACGCTCACCGCGCTCGTGGCAGGGCTGCTCACGCCGTCGCGCGGCACCGTCCGGGTCGGCGGACACCCCGTGCCCGGCCCGGGGGCCGCCGCCTCGCGGGTGCTCATCCCGCAGGAGGCATACGTCTTCGGCGGCACGCTGGCCGAGAACCTCGCCTACCTGCGTCCGGACCCGGTGCCCGAGGAGGAGCTGCTGGCCGCGGCCGAGGCGGTGGGCCTCACCCCGCTGGCCGACCGGCTCGGGGGACTCGACGCCCGGGTCGAGCCCCCGGCTCTGTCGGCCGGCGAACGGCAGCTGGTCGCGCTGACCCGGGCCTATCTGTCGTACGCCCCGCTCGCCCTGCTGGACGAGGCGACCTGCCATCTGGACCCGGAGACGGAGGAGCGCGCGGAGCGGGCGTTCGCCGGGCGGCCGGGCGGGACCCTGGTGGTGGTGGCCCACCGCATCAGCTCGGCCCGCCGCGCCGACCGGGTCCTGGTGATGGACGGCCGGAGCACGGCCTGCGGCGGTCATGAGGAACTGCTGCGGTGCTCCGCGCTGTACCGGGACCTCGTCGGCAGCTGGTCTCCCGCACCGGCCCGATAGGCCCTGTCGTTCACATCGGCGCCGCCGTGCGGTGCGGTTCTTCTCGGCCGACCCGCGCGCGCCCTGCTCCGCGTGGCCGGGAGGTCCGAACGACAGGGCCCCGGGGTCAGAGCCAGCCCTGGCCCTGCGAGATGCGTATGGCGTCTATGCGGTTGCGGGCCCCGGTCTTGCGGGTGATGGCGGCCATGTAGTTGCGCACCGTCCCGCGGGACAGGTGCAGGCTCCCGGCGATCTCCGCTATGGAGGCTCCCTCGGCCGCGAGGGTCAGCACGCTCAGCTCTCTTCGGGTCAGCGGCATCTCGGCCGCCTTGAGGAACCCGAAGCCCAGCGAGTCGTTGACGAAACGTTCCCCCTCGGCAACACGACGGATCCCGCGCAGCAGATTCTGCGGGGATCCCTCCTTGTCGACGTACCCGAGCGCCCCCGCCTCGACCGCCCGCTTCAGCAGGCCCGGCCGGTTCGCGGTGGCGAGCACGAGTAATCGGGGGCGCGCGCGGTCCGGCCCCGGCCGGCACAGCTCGCCCAGCGGGGGGATGCCGTAGGAGTCCGCGCACTCCAGGTCCGCCGCGCACACGTCCGGCCGGACCGACCGCACCATGCCCGGCGCGCCACGCCACGACGTGTCGTGCACCGCCAGATCGGACTCCTGCCGCAGCCACTCCGCCAGCACCGACCGCACCAGACACTCGTCCTGGACCAGAAGCACCCGGATCACTGCCACCCCCTCCGCTCGCCGTACGCCCCCTCGTGTTGAGCGCGTGCCCCATTGTTAGCGACGGTGACCCTCCGTGTACACGAGAAACCAGCCATCAGGAGGCGCGGGGGCGCACGCCCTGCACCCGTACGCCCGCCCACGCTTCGACCACGGGGGCATGGGTCGGGACGCTCGGGGTACGGGATTCGCCCCTGTCGGCCCGGTATGCCTGTGACCGACGGTAACCGGCACCGTTCGGGAACCGCTCGTCGTGCGGGACGGGCCGCCAGGGGGGAGATTTGTTCCTGAACCCGGTCGCGCGGCCGTGCGAGGAGGTGGTCGGCGTGTCCGAAGGGCAGTCGTCCGCGCAGGCGCCGGCAGCCGCCAGGACGCCGGTCGGCCGTCCCCTGCTCTCGCTTGCGCTCGCCTCGATGATGGACGAGGTGCACGCCCACTCCGGCGCCGTCTACCTGATGGCTCCGGATCAGCCCGTACTGGAGATGGCGGTGATGGCCGGACTGCCCCGGGCGTTCGCGGCGCCCTGGGAGCGGGTGGGCCTGAGCGCGCCGATCCCGGTCGCCGACGCGGCGCGCGAGCGGCGGCTGGTGTGGGTCGGCGGCGAGGAGCAGATGGCCCGCCTCTATCCGCGGATCGCCGTGGTGCTGCCCTACCCCTTCGCCCTGGCCGCGGTGCCGGTCGCCACCGAGTCGACCGTCTACGGCGCGGTCTTCGTGACGTGGCCGGGCGCGCATTCGGCGGAGATGTCCGACCACGAACGTGATCACCTGACCGCGGCCTGCGGCCGGCTGGCGGTCCGGCTGGAGCGGGCCGCCGAGCACAGCATCCCGCCGCACCCCGAGACCGACCTGCTCGCCTCGCCCCTCGTGGGCGGCATGGCCGGCACGCTCGGCACGGTCGAGGCGGCCCGGATGGTGAGCCGGCTGCCCTACGGGCTGGTCTCGCTGGACCTGCACGGACGGGTCGGGTTCGTCAACGCGGCGGCGGCCGAGCTGCTGAACGTCCCGGTCAGCCGACTGCTCGGCACCCAGCTGTGGGCGTCGGTGCCCTGGCTCAACGACCCGGTCTACGAGGACCGGTACCGGGCGGCGCTGCTCAGCCAGCACGTCACCTCGTTCGTGGCGTTGCGTCCGCCCGGGGAATGGCTGTCGTTCCGGCTGTACCCGAGCACGACCGGCCTGAGCGTCCGCATCACCAGGTCCAGGGCCGTCTCCCGGATGAACCGGACCACGCCGCCGCCCGACGGGGCGCCGTCCCGGCTGGTCACCATCTCGCAGGTGCTGGACCTGGCCGGCGCGCTCACCGAGGCGGTGGGCGTGCAGGACGTGGTGCAGCTGGTCGCGGACGAGATCGTTCCGGCGGTGGGCAGCCAGGCCCTGGTCGTGCTGGGCTCGCGGGCCAAGCGGCTGCAGGTGCTCGGGCATCGCGGCTACCGGGACCCGCACGTGGTGGAGCGGTTCGACGGGATGCCCCTGACCGAGCCGACACCGGGTACCCAGGTGCTGCGGACGGGCGTGCCCGCGTTCTTCGAGTCGCAGGAGCAGCTGGAGCGTCTGTACCCGGCACGGCTCTCGACCCCCGACGGGTTCGCGGCCTGGGCCTTCCTGCCACTCATCGCCCAGGGCCGGCCGGTCGGGACCTGCGTGCTCTCCTACGCCGAGCCGCACCCCTTCCCGACCGAGGAGCGGGCGGTGATGACGAGCATGGCCGGGCTGATCGCCCAGGCTCTGGAGCGGGCGCTGCTCTACGACGCCAAGCACCGGCTCGCGCACGGTCTGCAGGAGGCCCTGCTGCCGCACTCGCTGCCGTCGCTGCCCGGCATCGAGGCGGTCGGCCGCTATGTGCCGGCCACTCAGGGCATGGACATCGGCGGCGACTTCTACGACCTGGTGGGCGCCCAGGGGCGTGCCGCGGCGGTGATCGGGGACGTGCAGGGCCACAACGTGACGGCGGCCGGACTGATGGGGCAGGTCCGCACCGCGGTGCGGGCGTACACGACCGTGGGGCAGGCGCCGGAGGAGGTCATGCGCAGCACCAACAGGCTGCTGCTCGACCTCGGGTCCGACCTGTTCGCCAGCTGCCTGTACCTGCGGCTCGACCCGGAGCACGGGCGGGCCGTGATGTCCCGGGCGGGGCACCCCCCGCCACTGCTGAGACGGCCGGACGGGCGGGTGCGGGTCCTCGATCTGGCGGGCGGCCCGCTGCTGGGCATCGACGCCTCGGCGGTGTACCCGACGACGGAGGTCGCCCTGCCCCCGGGTTCGCTGCTCGTCCTCTACACCGACGGGCTGGTGGAGTCCCCCGGTACGGACTTCGAGGAAGCCCTCGCGGATCTGGGCCGGCGGCTGGCCGACGCCGGGGACCAGCCGCTGGACGAACTGGCCGACAGTCTCGTCCGTCATGAGCGGCACCGCGCGGACGGGGAGGAACGGCTCGATGACATCGCCCTGTTGCTGATCAGGGCCCTCGGGTAGGGCCGGTGGGCATCGGCAACCGGTCCGCGACGCAGGGGAGCCGGTCCGGTTCCGCCAGGAAGGGGGCGGAACCGGACCGGCTGCGTCGGACCGGCTGCCGACGGCTCTGCGGGGGTCAGCGGGACTCGGTCAGACCGGAGTTGTCCTCGACACCCTGACCCGCGCCCTGACCGGCACCCGCGCCTTGACCGGCACCGGCGCCCGCTTCGTCGCCTCCGGCCTGCTCACCGGCACCGGCTCCGGCCTCTTCACCGGCTCCGGCACCCGCACCGGCTTCCTCACCGGCACCGGCCTCTTCACCGGCGCCCGCTTCGCCACCCGCACCGGCCTCCTGGCCCGCACCGGCCTCCTCGCCCGCGCCCGCGCCGGCCTCGTCACCGGCACCGGCGCCGCCGCCTGCGGCACCGCCCGCGCCGAGGGTCGCGCCGACCGCCTCCAGCGCGGTGGTCACCGGCTGGAAGAACGTCTCGCCGCCGGCCGTGCAGTCACCGCTGCCGCCGGAGGTCAGGCCGATGGCGAGACCGTCCTGGGTGAACAGCGAGCCGCCGCTGTCGCCGGGCTCGGCGCAGACGTCGGTCTGGATGAGGCCGGTGACCGTGCCTTCGGGGTAGTTCACCGTGGCGTCGAGGCCGAGGACCTGGCCGTCGTTGAGCCCGGTGGTGCTGCCCATCCGGAAGACCTGCTGCCCGACGGTCGCCTCGGCGGCCTCGGTGATCGGGACGGTCTGGTCGCCGGTGTTGACCTCGCTGGGCGCCTGGGTCGCCGGGTCGTCGTACTTCACGAGTGCGAAGTCGCCGTTGCCGGGGAAGGTCGCCTGGTCGACCGTGGCGATCGGCTGACCGCCCTGGGTGTCGGACCACTCGTTGCCGCCGAGGGTGCAGTGACCGGCCGTCAGGAAGGCCGGGGAGCCGTCGCCGGCGGTGACGTTGAAGCCGAGGGAGCAGCGCGAGCCGCCCGCGAAGATGGCGTCGCCTCCGGAGACGAACGGCTTGAAGGTGCCGGAGGACTTCTTGAGCGTGGCCATGCCGGAGCCGAGCTCCTGCACGGTGCTCTCCAGTCTGTCCCACTTGGCACCGGTCACGGTGCTGTCGGCGGTCACCAGGAGCTTGTTGGTGCGCGGGTCGATCGACCACGAGGTGCCCGCGATGGTCGCCTCGGACTTCAGCGTCGACGCGCCGTCCTGGAGCTCCGACCAGCTGTTGTCGACCTCGCGGACCTTCGCACCGGCCGCCTTCGCCTTCACGATGACGTTGTTGTCGTCGCCCGGTACGACGTTGACGACGAGCTGCTTGCTGTCGCCGTCGTAGTAGGAGCCGCCGAACGCCTCGCCGAGGAGCCCGGAGAGCTGCGAGGCGAGATCCGAGGCGTCGCCCGCCTTCAGGGTCTTCGGCGCGGCAGCCGCGTCGCCGGACGAACCGTCCTGCGAGGCGTTGGCGTTGGGGAGCAGGATCGCGGCCGCGCCGAGCGCCACCACGCCGCCCGCCGCTATCGCGGCCTTGCGCTTCGGAATTCGCTTGTGACTCAAACTTCTCTCCTCCTGGGGGGAACGGAGTAGGTGCCGCCGTCCGGCAGCTTCTGGGGGGCGCCTGGATGGCTGTTGGTACGCACGTGCCGCACGGGGCGTTCAATTCCGATTGCAAGTGATCCCTTCGCATCGCGGAATCAGCCAACTCCCGCCGCGCGCAAGCCGACCGCCCGTGCCGTGATCGTCCTGTTCACGTGGGCCGGTCCAGCAGGGCGGGCCGGGGCGGCCCGCGGCGCGTCATGGCCGGATGACGGCCTTTCAGGACCGAGCGCCGTCCCGGCATGACGGAACGGAACGCTCCGTATCCGGCCGGAAACGATCTGTCGCAATCACGGACTCAAACCCCGGCTTCAGCGAATCTGCACATCGACTGCTCAACCCGGTCACCGAAAGGAGGGTTATCCACAGCCCGGCCGCGCCGGTCACGCCTTTGGGGCGGGAGTGCCGGATTCGCCACCCGGTGACTCAAGGGCCGGGATGCGCCGATGCGGTGGCGCATGTGAAGAACTCGCCCCCAAGCGGTGCGCAGACCTCCACGGATCGGTGCCGTTGGGGCGCAAGTTGCCTGGTGAGAGGGGTGGTTGATTGGAAGCGCGGAGCAGCGGCGTGCTTTGATCCATCGCACCGCGGGGGCCGCTCAGGGCACTCGGAAACGAATGTCCGGCGCTCGCGGTCGCGGCCGTCATCTGTCCCCAGAGGGGGCCGCTCCCCCCTTGTGAGATATCCATATGAAGGGAAGTTCCACCATGAACTCCACCCCCCAGGTTGAGACCGTCGAGATCGCTGACGCCCAGCTCGACGCCATCTCCGGCGGCCTGTCCGTGAACGCCGTGAACACCGTCACCGACACCGTCGACGGCATTGCCCCGGTCTCCGGCCTGGTCGACACCGCCGTCGGCACCGTCGAGGGCGTCACCGGCCTGAACACGGCCCCGGTCACCGGCCTGGTCTCCGGCCTCTGATCGAGCCTTTGTGCCGTTGATTCCCGGAACCGCAGCCGGCGGTTCCGGGTTCTTCGGGTTCCGTGACCACCTCTTCCACGGGTGAGGGAAGTTCCTTGCAGTTCCGCCAACAGGCCCTCGCCAAGCTCCAGTCACCGGAGGAACTCGACCTCCCGGTGCGTTTCGCCCGTCCGCAGGGCTGGCTCGTGCTCTCGGTGACGGTCGTCGCCATGGCGGCCGCCTCGGTGTGGGCCGTGACCGGCTCGGTGACCTCCACGGTCAGCGCGCCCGCCATCATCACGCACGGGCAGGGCAGTTACCTCCTGCAGAGCCCCGTCGCGGGCCAGGTCACCGCCGTGCTCGCCGAGCAGGGCCAGCAGCTGCCCGCGGACTCCCCCGTACTCAAGGTCCGTACCGCCAAGGGCGAAGCGGTCGTCCGTACCCTCGCCGCGGGCCGGGTCTCCGCGCTCGCCGCGACCGTCGGGCAGATCATCCAGACCGGCGCGAACGTCGCCGCCGTCGAGAAGGTCGCCCACACCGGCGACCCGCTCTACGCCACCGTGTACGTCCCGGCGGAGAACGCCGCCTCGGTCCCCGACGACGCGGCCGTGGACCTGACCGTGCAGTCGGTGCCGACACAGGAGTACGGCGTGCTGCGCGGCCATGTGAAGTCGGTCGACCGCTCGGCCCAGTCCCCGCAGACGATCGCCGCGTTCCTCGGGGACAGCCAGCTGGGCGAGCAGTTCACCAAGAAGGGCAGGCCGGTGGCCGTGACGGTGCGGCTGGACAAGTCCTCCGCCACGAAGAGCGGTTACCGGTGGTCGTCGGCGGACGGGCCCCCCTACAGGCTGACGTCCATGACGCTGGCCTCCGGTTCGATCCGGCTGGCCGACCAGCGCCCCGTCGACTGGCTGCTGCCATGAGCGCGACCGCACAGGAGCCGCGGAGCAGGCGCCGCGCCGCCCCGCCCAAGCGCAAGGTCCCCAAGGCCCGGGCGAAGACCGTCCGCACCCCCACCGTGCTCCAGATGGAAGCCGTGGAGTGCGGCGCCGCCTCCCTGGCGATGGTGCTCGGCCACTACGGCAAGCACGTCCCGCTGGAGGAGCTGCGCATCGCCTGCGGTGTCTCCCGGGACGGTTCGCGCGCCAGCAACCTCCTCAAGGCGGCCCGCTCCTACGGCCTGACGGCCAAGGGCATGCAGATGGACCTGGCCGCCCTCGCCGAGGTGAAGTCGCCGGCCATCCTGTTCTGGGAGTTCAACCACTACGTCGTCTACGACGGCATGGGCCGGCGCTTCGGACGCCGCGGCGTCTACATCAACGACCCGGGCAAGGGCCGCCGCTTCGTCCCCATGGAGGACTTCGACGGCAGCTTCACCGGTGTCGTGCTGGTGATGGAACCCGGCGAGGACTTCACCCGGGGCGGCCGCAAGCCGGGCGTCCTGGGCGCGATGCCCGCCCGGCTGCGCGGCACCGCGGGCACCATGCCCGCCGCGGTCCTGGCCAGTCTGCTGCTGGTGGCGGTCGGCGCGGCGGTGCCCGCGCTCAGCCGCACCTACATCGACGAGTTCCTGATCGGCAACCAGACCTCGCTGCTCGGCGTGCTGTTCGCGTCGATGGCGGCGTGCGTGCTGCTCACGGTGGTGCTGACCTGGCTCCAGCAGGCCAACCTGCTGCGCGGCCGCATCATCTCCTCCACCCTCTCCAGCGCCCGCTTCCTGCGGCATCTGCTGCGGCTGCCGGTGACGTTCTTCTCCCAGCGCAGCCCGGCCGACCTGGTGCAGCGGCTGCAGTCCAACGACGCCGTGTCCGAGACCCTGTCCCGCGACCTCGCCGCGGCGGGCGTGGACGCGATCGTGGTCGTCCTGTACGCGGTGCTGCTGTACACCTACGACCCGCAGCTGACGTTCGTCGGCATCGGCGTGGCCCTGCTGAACATCGTGGCGATGCGGGTCGTCATCAGGCTGCGCGCGACCCGCACCGCGAAACTGCGCGCGGACACGGCACGCCTGACCAACACCGCCTACACGGGCCTTCAGCTCATCGAGACGATGAAGGCGACCGGCGGCGAGGACGGCTACTTCCGCAAGTGGGCCGGGCAGCACGCCACCACCCTGGAGGAGCAGCAGCGGCTCGGCGTGCCGAGTGCCTGGCTGGGTGTGGTCGCGCCGACGCTCGCCACCCTCAACAGCGCGCTGATCCTGTGGATCGGCGGCATGCGGGCGGTCGAGGGGCACATCTCCGTCGGTCTGCTGGTCGCCTTCCAGGCCCTGGTCACCCGTTTCACGGCCCCGCTGACCCGGCTGAACGGTGTCGCGGGCCGCATCCAGGACTTCGCCGCGGACGTGGCCCGGCTGAAGGACGTGGAGAACTTCAAGGCCGACCCGCTCTACGGCCGCCCCGGCTCCGGCGAGTCCACGCGGCGCCTCCAGGGCCATGTCGAGCTGGAGAACATCACGTTCGGCTACAGCCCCCTCGACAAGCCCCTGCTGTCCGGCTTCGACCTGACCGTCGGCCCCGGTCAGCAGGTGGCGCTGGTGGGCGGCTCGGGCAGCGGCAAGTCCACGGTGTCCCGGATGATCTCCGGGCTGTACGCGCCCTGGGAGGGCGTGATCCGTATCGACGGGCAGCGCATCGAGGACATCCCGCGCGGTGCGCTGGCCGCCTCGGTCTCCTTCGTCGACCAGGACGTGTTCCTCTTCGAGGGCACTGTCCGCGACAACGTGGCGCTGTGGGACCCGTCGATCCCGGACGACGCGGTGGAGGACGCGCTGCGCGACGCCGCCCTGTACGACGTGATCACACGCCGCCCGGGCGGCATCCACAGCAAGGTGGAGCAGGACGGCCGCAACTTCTCCGGCGGGCAGCGCCAGCGCCTGGAGATCGCGCGGGCGCTGGTGCGCCGGCCGAGCATCCTGGTGCTCGACGAGGTGACGAGTGCGCTGGACGCGGAGACCGAGCAGGTCGTGATGGACAACCTGCGCCGGCGCGGCTGCGCCTGCGTGGTGATCGCGCACCGGCTCAGCACGGTCCGCGACAGCGACGAGATCGTCGTCCTGCAGCACGGCACGGTCGTGGAGCGGGGACGGCACGAGGACCTGGTGGCCCGCGGCGGAGCGTACGCGGCACTGGTCAGGGAGCGGTGAGATGACGGCCGTTCACGAAGGACACGACGGCGACCTGGTGCTGGGCGCCTTCGGGCAGATGGGCTCGCGCATCGACTGCGCCGGGTTCAACCGACTCGACCTCGAAGGCCCGCAGGTGCTGTGGCTGGTCGCGTCCGGTGCCGTGGATCTGTTCGCGGTGGACGCAGGGCAGCAGGGTCACTGGCACCATCTGGGCCGGCTGGAGGCGGGCTCGCTGGTGCTCGGCCCGGTGCCGGGCCCGCAGCACACCCTGGTGGCCCGGCCGCTGCGGGACTGCGTGGTGCACCGCATCGGCCTGCGCGAGCTGTACCAGCCCGCCAACACGGCGACCTGGTCGTACGACGAGTACGGCAACCCGCAGTACGTGCCGCCGACGACGAGCCCGCTGGAGTACGCGCTCGCCCTCGGGGTCGGCCGCAGTCTGTCGATCCTTTTCCAGGCGCCGATGGCCACCGAACGGGCCGCCGCGCCTGGGGGTCCCCCCGCGCGAGCGTATTCGAGCGTGGGGGACGACGACGACGTGTTCTGGATGCAGGTGCCGCCGGGCAGCGTGCAGTACGGCTCGCTGTACGGCGCGGAGGCCGCGGCCGACCTGCTGATGGATCCCGCGCTGTGGCAGTCCATGGTCGACCAGCAGTACCGGCTGCTGACCACGCTGGACCGCTGGATCGAGCAGCTGGAGCAGACCCACGAGACGCGTACGGCCGAGGGCATCAAGGCCGGCGAGGCGGTGCGCGCCCAGGCGGACCAGACGCTGCTGGCCTCCATCGGCAAGCGGTCGGGCAAGCGGACCACCTCGGCCGACGCCGACGCCACGTACGCGGCCTGCAAGCTGGTCGGGCAGGCGGCGGGGATCCGGATCACCGAGCCGACCCAGAAGGGCACCGGCGGCGACCGCCTCGATCCGGTGGAGCAGGTCGCTCTGGCCTCGCGGGTGCGCACCCGGGCGGTCCGGCTCGACGGCCACTGGTGGCGGGACAACGTGGGGCCGCTGGTCGGCCAGCGAGCCCTGTCGGGGGCGCCGGTGGCGCTGCTGTGGCGGCGCGGCGGCTATGTCGCGGTGCATCCGTCCACCGGGCGCGAGACGCCGGTCGAGAAGGCCAACGCCGACGAGTTCGAGCCGCGCGCGGTGATGTTCTACCGTCCGCTGCCGGAGCGCGGGCTCAGCCCGCTGGGGCTGCTGCGGTTCTGCATGCAGGGCATGCGCGGCGATCTGACGGGGCTGTTGCTCAGCGGTCTGGTCACGGTGGCGATCGGCGCGCTGGTGCCCGTCGCCACCGGCAAGGTGCTGGGCGAGTTCGTGCCGAAGGCGCAGACCGGCCTGATCGTGCAGGTGTGTCTCGCGGTGATGCTGAGCAGTGTGGTGGCCGCGGCCTTCATGCTGTTGCAGAACCTGACCATCCTGCGGATCGAGGGCCGGATCGAGGCCACGCTCCAGCCGGCGGTGTGGGACCGGCTGCTGAGACTGCCGACGAAGTTCTTCACCGAGCGCTCCACCGGCGAACTGGCCAGCGCGGCCATGGGCATCAGCTCGATCCGCAGGCTGCTGGCGGGGGTCGGGCCGACGGTCGCCCAGTCGGTGACGGTCGGCGTGATGAACCTGGCGCTCTTGTTCTGGTTCAGCGTGCCGATGGCGATGGCCGCGATCGGCATGCTGGTCGTCATCGCGTCGGTGTTCCTGGCGCTCGGGCTGTGGCAGGTGCGCTGGCAGCGGCGTCTTGTGGTGCTGGCCAACAAGCTGAACAACCAGGCGTTCCAGACGCTGCGCGGTCTGCCGAAGCTGCGAGTGGCCGCCGCCGAGAACTACGCGTACGCCGCGTGGGCGTCGGAGTTCGCGCGCAGCCGGGAACTCCAGCAGAAGGTCGGGCGTATCAAGAACCTCACGACGGTGCTGGGCGCGGTGTACCTGCCGCTGTGCACCCTGCTGATGTTCATGCTGCTGGCCGGTCCGGCCCGGGGCTCGATGTCGGCGGCGGCGTTCCTCACCTTCAACACCTCGGTGACGATGGTGCTGACCTCCGTCACCCAGCTGACGGGCTCGTTCGTCTCGGCGGTCGCCGCGCTGCCGCTGTTCGAGGAGATCAAGCCGGTGCTGGACGCGACGCCGGAGGTGCGTACGGCGAGCACCCGGCCGGGTCCGCTGACCGGGGCGATCGAGGCGCGGCGGGTGTCCTTCCGTTACGCGGACGACGGCCCCCTGGTCCTGGACGACGTGTCGTTCGAGGTGCGGCCGGGCGAGTTCGTCGCGGTCGTCGGCCCGAGCGGCTGCGGGAAGTCGACGCTGCTGCGGCTGCTGATCGGCTTCGACCGGCCCGTGTCGGGGAGCGTGCTGTACGACGGGCAGGACCTGGGGGCCCTGGACCAGTCGGCGGTGCGCCGCCAGTGCGGTGTGGTGCTCCAGCACGCGCAGCCGTTCAGCGGTTCGATCCTGGACGTCATCTGCGGCACCGAGCCGTACACGCCCGAGGAGGCGATGGCGGCGGCGGAGATGGCGGGTCTCGCCGAGGACATCAAGCGGATGCCGATGGGGCTGCACACCATCGTCGCGGGCAGCGGAGCCGTCTCCGGCGGCCAGCGTCAGCGGCTGATGATCGCCCAGGCGCTGATCCGCCGGCCGCGCATCCTCTTCTTCGACGAGGCGACCAGCGCGCTCGACAACGAGACACAGCGCACGGTCATCGAGAGCACCAAGGCCCTCAACGCGACCCGGGTCGTCATCGCGCACCGGCTGTCGACCGTGATGGACGCCGACCGGGTCGTGGTGATGGAGGACGGCAAGGTCATCCAGCAGGGCCCGCCCGCCCAGCTCCTCGCCGACACGAACGGGCGGCTGCACGAGCTGGTGCGGCGGCAGATGGCGTGAGCCGTCAGTCCTGGCCGGGCACGGGCGCGCCGGAGGGCAGACCGGCCGCGACATAGGCGGCGTAGACGTCCTTCCAGGGTGCGTCGGGCCCGGCGTGCGGACCTGTGGCCTTCTCGCCTCGCGCCCTGGTGTCCAGGGCGGCCAGGCACACCTCCCAGCCGGCGCCGTTGCGGGCGGCGGTGTCCTCGGCGGCGAGCACGTTGGTGAGGGTGAAGCGGGTGCGCCCGTCGCCGGCACCCTCCAGGTCGAAGTGGACTTCGTCACCGCCCCAGTCGAACGACAGGTGCCGGGGCTGGTCGACGGCCAGGACCCGGCCGGTGGCGTCCTCCATGTGCGGGTCTCCGCTGAACCTGATCGTGCCGCCGGGGCGCAGCTCGATCTCGGCGCGGGAGGGGAACCAGCGCTCCAGCTCGTCCGGGTCGGTCACGAACTCCCAGACCCGCTCGACGGGATGGTCGTAGACGCGGCTGAAACGGACCGCGGGGCGGCCGTCGTCCAGGGTCAGGTAGGTGCCGGTGAGATCGGCGGTCATGGTGGATCAGTCCTTCGCTGCGGGCGGTTGGGGGGTGTCCGGCGTCTCGTCGAGGCGACGGCCCAGCGCGTCGAGGCTCTTGTTCCACAGCGCGCGGTACGGGGCGAGCCAGGCGTCCAGCGCGGCGATCGGGCCGGGGTCGAGGGCGTAGACGCGGCGCTGCGCGTCCTGCCGCACCCGGACCAGACCCGCCTCGCGCAGCACCTTCAGGTGCTTGGAGGTGCTCGGCTGGCTCAGTCGGCATGCCTCGACGATCTCACCGACGGATCGGGGCCGCTCCAGGAGCAGGGCGACGATCGCCCGCCGGTGGGGGTCGGCGAGCGCGGTCCAGAGGGCGGAGTCGGGCATGAGTCCAATATGCCTCCAGAGTTATATGCCCGTCAAGGAATAAACAGCACGGAGGGAGCGTGAGCGAAACGTTGCCGTTTCGTTCAGACTGGTCTAGCCTCCATGTGTACGAAACGGTTTCGTTTACGTACCCATTGCCTTTCTCGTACGCCGTCCCTGGAAACGGGTGCTCCCATGCCACAGAAATCCCTCACCGACAGCGCGCCCGAGCGCGCCACCGCCCGGACGACGCCGCCCGCGGCCTCGCCGAAGCGGTGGTGGATCCTCGCGGTCGTGGCCCTCGCCCAGTTGATGGTGGTGCTGGACGCCACCATCGTGAACATCGCCCTGCCCTCGGCCCAGGCCGACCTGCACTTCTCCGACGGCGACCGGCAGTGGATCGTCACCGCGTACGCGCTGGCGTTCGCCTCGCTGCTGCTGCTCGGCGGCCGGATCGCCGACCTGTTCGGCCGCAAGCCGGCCTTCCTCGTCGGCATCGTCGGCTTCGCGGCGGCCTCGGCGCTCGGCGGTGCCGCGAACGGCTTCGGGATGCTGGTCGTCGCCCGCGCCCTCCAGGGCGTCTTCGGCGCGCTGCTGGCACCGGCGGCACTGTCGCTGCTGAACACCACGTTCACCGACGCGCGCGAACGCGCCCGGGCCTTCAGCGTCTACGGCGCCATCGCCGGTGCCGGCGGTGCGGTGGGCCTGCTCCTCGGCGGCATCCTGACCGACGCCCTGGACTGGCGCTGGACGCTGTACGTCAACGTCGTCATCGCCGTGGCCGCCTTCGCGGGCGGCTGGCTCCTGCTCAGCAACCGCCGCGACGCCACGACCGCCAAGCTGGACGTGCCGGGCACGATCCTGGTCGCCGCCGGCCTGTTCTCCGTCGTCTACGGCTTCTCCAACGCGGAGACGCACGACTGGGGCTCGCCGCTCACCTGGGGCTTCCTGATCGCCGGCGCCGTGCTGCTGGCCGCCTTCACCTGGTGGCAGACCCGCGCCGCCGCCCACCCGCTGCTGCCCCTGCGCATCCTGCTCGACCGCAACCGCGGGGCGTCCTTCCTGGCCGTGCTGATCAGTGGCGCGGGCATGTTCGGGGTGTTCCTCTTCCTCACCTACTACCTCCAGCTCCACCTGGGCTTCAGCCCCACGAAGACCGGTGTGGCGTTCCTGCCGATGGTCGGCGCGCTGATGGTGATGGCCCAGCTGGGCACCACCGTGCTGTTGCCGCGCCTCGGCCCGAAGACGGTCGTCCCGCTCGGCTTCGCCGTCGCCACCGCCGGCATGGCCTGGCTGACCGGCATCGGCGTCGGCTCCTCCTACGCGAGCGCGGTGCTGCCGCAGCTCGTCGTGATCGGCGTGGGCCTCGGCCTGGTGATGCCGTCGGCGATGCAGCTGGCGACGGGTGGCGTCGCGGCCGAGGACGCCGGTGTGGCCTCCGCGACCGTCAACGCCATGCAGCAGGTGGGCGGTTCGGTCGGCACGGCGCTGCTGAACACCCTCGCCGCGAGCGCGGCGACCGACTACCTGGCGGGCAAGGACCCGAGCAGCAAGCTGGTGCAGGCCCAGGCCACGGTCGAGAGCTACACCACCGCCTTCTGGTGGTCGGCCGGGTTCTTCGCCGCGGGTGCGCTCATCACCTTCGTCCTGCACCGGCGCGGGGTGCCGCAGCAGGACCCGGAGGCGGCGCCGGTCGTGCACATGTGACCGGCCGGAAGTGCCGGGGACCGTCGTGCGCGAGGACACGGCGGTCCCTTTGCCCTTTGCCTTTCCCCCTTTGTCTTTCCCCTCCGGCTTCTCCCGTCCGGCTTCTCCCGTCCGGCTCTTCCCGTCCGGTTCCTCCTCCGTCCCTCCTCCTCCGTCCCTTCTCCTCCCCCGGCCGGTGGCGCGTCCTCGCCGGTCCGCCGCTCACCGCCTGTTGGGCGGGCTCGGAAACGGGTACCCACCGGCCATGCGAATCAGCGTGGTGGACGTGGGATCGAACACGGTCAGACTCGTGGTCGCGGACGCGGCGGACGGGGTGCCGCTGCCCGTGCACACCGCCAAATGGCGGCTCAGGCTGTCCGAGCAGGTCACACCGGGGGGACCCATCCCGGAGCAGGCCGTGGCACAACTCGTCGACGCGGTGGCCGAGGCAGACAGGACCGCCGCCCGGTGGGGTGCGGCGAGCCCGCCGGCCTTCGCGACCGCCGTGGTGCGCAACGCGCCGAACCGGCGCGAGGTGCTGCGCGCCGTCCGCGCCCGTACGGGCGTCGAGTTGTGCACCCTGCCGGGCGAGGTCGAGGCCGAACTGACCTTCCTCGGGGCCCGGCGGTGGATGGGCTGGCGGTCGGGGCCGCTCGCGCTGCTCGACATCGGCGGCGGCACACTCGAAGTCGCCTTCGGACGCGGCCGGTTGCCGGACTTCGTGGCGTCGTTGCCTTTGGGGGCGCGGCGGTTGACGCACGAGTTCTTCGAGGACGAGGACCCGCCGTCGCCGGAACAGGTGCGGGCGCTGCGCCGCAAGGTCCGCCACCAGTTGCGGGACGTCGCGGCGCGGATCCGCTGGGAGGGCCCGCGCACCGCGGTCGCCACCTCCCGCACCTTCCAGCAGCTGGGACGGCTGTGCGGTGCGGCGCCCGGACGCCACGGCCCGTTCGTGGACCGGCAGATGCACCGCTCCGACCTGCGGGCGGCGATCGCGCGGCTGGCCGCCCTGCCCGCGGCCGAACGCGCGCACCTGCCCGGCATCTCCGCACCCCGCGCCGCCCAGAGCCTGGCGGGGGCGGTGGTCGGGCACACCGTGCTGAAGCTCACCGGCATCGAGGCCGTCACGGTCTGCCCCTGGGCCATCCGCGAAGGCGTACTGCTGCGCCACATCGAGGACGGCCCCTCCTGGTGGGCGGAGGTCGCCCTGCGCAGCGAGGAGGCCGCGCCCGCCGATCCGGTGCCGCTGCGCATCGCCCGCGCCGGAAGCTGAACACCCCGCCGTGACCGGACGAACCGCACGAGGAAAGGAGACACCCGTGTCCCAGCACAAGGATCACGGCCACGCCGAGGACCGGCACGGCAAGCCGGCCGAGACGGCACTCGAAGAGGTGCTGCGCGAGGTCGAGGACGCCGAGAACCGCACCGGAGACTCCGCCGAGGAGCGCCGCCATTGGGGCGAGGCCGGGGAGGCCATCACCCCCAACACGCGTGCGCAGAAGGAGTCCGAGGGCGACTGACGGGAACCGGGCGGGCTCGGGCCACCGAGACAGGGGCCCGAGCGCCCGCACGACCGGTCGCGCACGGACCACCCCGCACGGGTCGCGCACGGATGACCCCGCACGACCGGCCCGGCACGACCGGCCCAGCACGAATGGCCCCGCACGACCCGGCCCCGCACGGCCGACGCCCCCGCCACCAGCGCCCGCACACCCGCGCCCGCACCGCCATGGCCGGCACCACCAGCGCCCGCACCCGCCGCGGCCCGCCACCGCCGTGGCCGGCACTACCCGCATCCGCACCCGCCGCGGCCCGCACCACGCCAAAACGCACCACCCGCACCCGCCGCGGCCGCACCACCCGCACCACCCGCACCACCCTCGGCCCGCACCACCCGCACACCACCCCAACCCGGACCACCCGAGCCCGCACCCGCAGCGGCCCGCGCCGGGCAGATTCGCCGTCACGGACCGCCCGGTCTGCCCGGGCCGTCCGTGACCTTGTCCATCGCTCCCGCCCGGGCGGGTCCACTGCGCGGGTTGACCCCGGTCGCCGGGTGGGTACCCGGCGCGCATGGAGCACGAAGGACCACGACTGCCCACCCCGCGCGGACCGCTGAGCAGCGGTGTCGACGCGTATCTGCGGGGCGTGGGCCGCCACCTGCCCCGCCTTGAGGAGATCGCCCGCGCCGAGGTGTACGGCGACGACCTCCAGCTCGCCCTGTACCTGTGCTACGAGCTGCACTACCGCGGCTTCGCGGACGTTCCCCCGGAGCGCGAGTGGGACCCCGACCTGCTGCGCGTCCGCGCGGCCATGGAGCACCGCTTCCTGTCGGCGCTGCGCACCGACGCACACGTCCACGACAGTGTGGACGAGGCACTGGCCGGTCTGCTGGTGGAGCCCGTCGAGGGCACCGGCGTCAGCCACTTCCTGCGTGACGAGGGTGAACTGTGGCAGGTGCGCGAGTACGCCGCCCAGCGCTCCCTGTACCACCTCAAGGAAGCGGACCCGCACGCCTGGGTCCTGCCGCGGCTGTCGGGCCGGGCGAAGGCGGCGATGGCGGCGGTGGAGTTCGACGAGTGGGGCGGCGGCCGGGCGGAGCGTGTCCACGCCCGCCTGTTCGCCGGCCTGATGGCGGACCTGGGCCTGGACACGGCGTACGGCCGCTACCTCGACGCGGCGTCCGCCGAGGCCCTGGTCACCGTGAACATGATGTCCCTCTTCGGGCTGCACCGGGCTCTCAGGGGTGCGCTGGTCGGTCATTTCGCGACGGTCGAGATCACCTCGTCACCTGGGTCGCGGCGACTCGCCGAGGCGATGCGCCGCACCGGCGCGGGGCCCGCCGCCGAGCACTTCTACGACGAGCACGTCGAGGCGGACGCGGTCCACGAGCAGGTGGTGCGCCACGACGTCATCGGCGGACTGCTCGAGTGCGAGCCGTACCTCGCCGCGGACATCGCCTTCGGCATCGACGCCACCGAGTTCGTCGAGGAACGCTTCGGCACCCGGCTGCTCACCGACTGGCGTGCTTCCCGTTCGTCACTGCATGCACCTCTTGCCCAGGAAAGAGCTCATATCTCGTGATGCCCGGGGTACTCGGCGTCCGTGATTGCACTGGTACCCCCGGGCGTGTACGCCCCGCAGGAGGACACCGAGCTGCTGGCCGGTGCCCTGTCCGACGAGCCGCTGCCGCCGGGCGCGGAAGTCCTCGACGTGGGCACCGGCAGCGGAGCCCTGGCTCTGGAGGCCGCACGCCGGGGCAACCGTGTGACCGCCGTGGACGTGTCCTGGAGCGCCGTGTGGGCCGCGCGCCTGAACGCCCGGATCGCGGGGCTCCCGGTCCGCATCCGGCGCGGAAACCTCTTCGGCCCCGTGCGCGGAGAGAACTTCGACCTGATCCTGGCCAACCCGCCGTACGTGCCGGCGCCGGACGGCCATCACAGATCGCCGCGAGGCGCGGCCCGGGCCTGGGACGCGGGCGCCGACGGGCGCCTGGTCGTCGACCGTATCTGCGGGGAGGTGCCCGGTCTGCTGCGGCCGGGCGGGGTGCTGCTGCTCGTGCAGTCGGCGCTCAGCGGCCCGGACCTGACCGTCGGGCGGTTGCGCACGGCCGGTCTGAAGGCCGCGGTGACCCGTCGGCACCGGATCGCGCTCGGGCCCGTGGTGCGCGGCCGGGAGCGCTGGCTGCGGGAGCGGGGGCTGCTGCCCGCCGCCGATGACAAGGAAGAGCTGGTGGTCGTCCGTGCCGAACTCCCCGTCTGACCGGCCCGCCTCGCCGCGCCGCGTCACCGTCCAGCGCAAGGGCCCTGTGCTGATGGAGGGCCCGGTGGAGGTGGAGCTGGAGGACGGCTCCGTCGTCTCCTCCGACCGCTTCCGCGTGGCCCTGTGCACGTGCCGCCGCAGCCGCCGCTACCCGTGGTGCGACACGAGCCACCGCGACCGGGCGTAAGGCCCGGATCGCCGAAAGGGTTCGGGGGCCGGCGGGCAGCCCCACACTGCCCGCCGGCCCCCTTGCGCGAGATCGCGACTCCGCGTGACAACGGCCCGGCTCCCCAGCCACGGCCCGCTGCGCTTCACGGTTCCAGTGCGATCCCGGTCTGTGGGTTCAGCCTTCTCAGAAGGAGAAGACGCCCGTCCCGTAGGCGTTCTTCATGCAGTCGTTGGAGAAGGTGCGCTCGTAGGAGACGCGCTTGCCCTGCCACACGCCGTCGACGGTGACGACGACGGGGTCGTACTGCTTGGTGCACATGACGCCGTCCCTCGCGGTCAGGGCGTCGAAGTCGCCGCCCACCCCGCGCAGTTCCGCACAGGCCGCCCCGGCCGCCGGGTGCGTGCCGGCGGCCGTCGGGGCACAGGTCAGGGTGACCGCGCGTTCCGGAGTCGCTGCGATCGCGCTCTCGCCGTGGCCCACCGTGAGGACGAGGGCCGACGGGGCGTAGAGCGCGGTGGGGGCCTGACCCGGAGAGGCGAGCGCGGCCCCGGAGAGGGGTCCGCAGACGGCGGTGGCCGTCATGCCGATGGTCATGGCCCAGCGCGCGGTGGTCCGCATTGTGTGCTTCCTTCCGCATCGATTACAGGGTGTGCCGTTCCGTGCTCGGTCGGTGCCCGGAGCGGCGAGCGCGAGTCTGCCGAGTCCGCCGCGGAAACACACATCGACCCCACGGGTTTCAGTAACCTTGCGTGTTGAATCAGTGGCGTGAAGTCACAGAATCCACACGAGTGAAGCCCGTAACTCCGCGGTTCCCGGGGGTGCGAAGCGGCCAGATGGCCGATTTCCATGTGTTCGTTAATAGGCCTGAAACATTCCGATTCCGCTCTCGGCCGACTGCTTCGTGACCCCTTGTGTTCATGAACCGGCCGAGTAATCGTCATTACATGATTACGAGCGAGCAGAGAGAGAAGCTCAGCGGCTGGTTCGCCGGCCGCCTGCCCGACGACCTCTTCGAGGAGCTGACCGAGATCACGGTCGACCGCGAGGAGATCACCGTCATCGGCCGCATCCCTGCACCGCGGCTGGCCGAGGGCGCCCCGGCCGGCGAACGGGACGCGGCCCTGGAGAGCCGGGCTCAGGAATTCCGGGAGCGCACCCGCGAGGACCGGATGGCCGTGGCCCGGGAGGCCGAGCACCGCTTCGGCCGCAAGGTGTCCTGGGGCGTGGAGTGCGGCGGACGGCGGACGCTCTTCACGCACGTGGCCGCGCCGGTCATGACGCGGCTGCGCCAGCCGGAACGCCAGGTGCTCGACACCCTGATCGCCGGCGGTGTCGCCCGCAGCCGCAGCGAAGCGCTGGCCTGGTGCGTGCGCCTGGTGCAGCGTCATACGGACGACTGGCTGGCAGAGTTGCGCGAGTCACTCGACCACGTGCGGCGCGTCCGGTCCCAGGGGCCGGACATCACGCCGGATCCGGCACCGCGCGCGGACGAGGACTCGGGCGCGGACGAGGAGGAGTGAGCCGCTGTCAGACCCCTCGGCTACGTTGCCCGCATGACCGACTTCGTATTGGTGGCGGGGACATGGCTCGGGGCGTGGGCATGGGACGAGGTGGCCGCCGAGCTGCGCGGCGCCGGACATGACGTCCATGCGCTGACGCTGTCGGGCCTCGCGGAGAGACGGGACACACAGCCGGCCGGGCAGCGGACGCACGTCCGGGACATCGTCGAGGAGGTGGAGCGGCTCGGCCTGCGGGACGTCGTCCTGGTCGGGCACAGCTACGCGGGTGTTCCGGTCGGGCAGGCCGCCGAGCGCATCGGCGACCGGCTGCGGCGCGTGGTGTTCGTCGACGCGAACGTGCCGGTGGACGGGGAGTCGTTCCTGTCGGGCTGGCCCAGCGAGCACGTACGGCGGACCATCGACGCGCAGGGCGGCTACTGGCCGCCGCTCGGCCCCGAGGACTACGCGGGGCAGGGGCTGACGGACGAGCAGGTCGCCCGGATCGTGGGCGCGACCCCGCACCCGGGCATCACCCTCACCGAACCGGCCGTCCTCGACCGCCCGCTCGACGCGCTCCCGGCCACGTACGTGAAGTGTCTCCTCGACGGGGAAGAGCCGATGCCGGCCGTTGCCGCGCTCCTGAAGAGCGACAGCTGGGAGCTGGTGACGCTGGACACCGGGCACTGGCCGATGTTCTCGCAGCCGCGCGCGCTGGCCCGCGCACTGCACGAGGCAGCCGCCCGCCCCTGATCCACCGGAGCGCATACCGCTCGGTATCGTCGCCCGTACGGCACGGTCTCGACGAGGAGACGACGAGAGGCGGGGCGTACGGTGGGCAAGCACTGGGCGGACTTCCAGTACGAGATCTATCTGAACGGGATGACGGGCGCCGTACCGCGGCTGCCCACCGATCTGACCCGGCTGGAGGAGCTCACCGAGCAGCGGCTCGGGCCCGGCCCGGTCGGTTACGTGGCAGGCAGCGCGGGCAACGGCAGTACGGCCCGCGCCAACCGCGCGGCTCTGGAGCGCCGCAGGATCGTGCCGCGCATGCTGCGGGACGTGCACGAGCGGGATGTGTCGGTCGACGTACTGGGCCGTGCCCTCCCGGCCCCGCTCGCGCTGGCCCCGGTAGGTGTGCTGTCGATCATGCACCCGGACGCCGAGTGTGCCGCGGCCCGGGCCGCCGCAGCGCAGGGCGTGCCGTACATCCTGTCGTCCGCCTCCAGCACGCCCATGGAGCAGGTCGCCGAGGCGATGGGGGACGCCGAGCGCTGGTTCCAGCTGTACTGGCCGAAGGACCCGGAGGTGGCCCGCAGCTTCCTGGGCCGGGCGAAGGCGGCCGGGTTCACCGCGCTGGTCGTCACGCTGGACACGCCGTTGCTCTCGTGGCGGCCGCGCGACCTCGACCAGGCCTATCTGCCCTTCCTGCACGGTGTGGGCACCGCCAACTATTTCTCGGACCCGGCGTTCCGGGCGGGCCTTGCCAAGCCGGTGCACGAGGATCCCGACGCGGCCGTGATGCACTTCGTCGGGATGTTCTCCGACCCGGCCAAGAGCTGGCCCGACCTGGCGTTCCTGCGGGAGAACTGGGACGGTCCGATCGTCCTCAAGGGCGTCCTGCACCCGGACGACGCGCACCTGGCCGCCGACGCGGGCGTGGACGGTGTGGTCGTCTCCAACCACGGCGGCCGTCAGGTGGCCGGCGCTGTCGCGGCGGCCGACGCGCTTCCCCGCGTGGCTGAGGCGGTGGGCGACCGGCTCACCGTCCTCTTCGACAGCGGCGTCCGCACCGGCGACGACATCTTCAAGGCGCTCGCCCTCGGCGCCCGCGCGGTCCTCGTCGGCCGCCCGTACGTCTACGGCCTCGGCCTCGACGGCCGGTCCGGCGTCGAGCACGTCATCCGCTGCCTGCTCGCCGAACTCGACCTGACGCTCGCCCTGTCGGGGCATGCGACGCCGGGCACGATCGGCCCGGCCGACCTCGTCGAGGATCCGGTGTGAGGGTGGGGCTGCGCGGCGCGTTCGCCGCGCAGTCCCGCTCGGGCCCGGGGCCCTTCGTCACGCGGTCCGGCCGTCGGTCAGCCTCACCTGGCGGGCCGCCGGGTCGTCCTGCTCCTCGATCGACAGGGAACCGGACGTCGTCGGCAAGGGCTCGGCCTGCCACCGCTGCGCGTCGGAGGAGCGGTCGCGGACCTTGACGACGATGTCGGCGTCCGGGTCGTCGTCGGCCGGGGAGAGGGCCAGCTGCTCGTCCCAGCGGGGCAGCAACTCCCCCTGCACGGTGAGGTCGTAGCGCACGTCCTCGCCCCGCTCGGCGTCCTCGTCGGCACAGGTGCCGAGGACGACGACACCGGCGTCCTTGTGGGAGTCCAGGCACAGCCCTGGGTCGGCGACGCTGCGCAGCAACCCGTCGTCCTCGTACGTCCACTGCTGGGTCCACACCGTCGAGCACTCCGCCAGTTTCGTGCCGGAGCCCTCCTCGGGCAGGTCGCGGATGTCGAGGCACAGACCGGCACCGACGTTGCGCAGCCGCGTCACACCCTGGGACGCGGGAAGCCCGGCGGCGCCGGGTGGCGTCACCGACGCCGAGCCCTTGCCGCCGGCGGCGCTGTCGGAGCCCGCCGGGTCGGCCTCCCCGCCGTCGTAGGACGACGCGCTGAGGATGAGCACCGTCGCCAGCACCCCGGCCGAGACCGCGCCGACGCCCGAGAGCAGTGCCCGCGAGGAGCGCAGCGCCTGCGGAACCCGCCGGGCGGGCACGGGGAGCCGGGACAGCAGCCCGTGCCGTCCGCCGCCCCGGCGTCCGCCGCCCCGCCGGTCGGTGCGGGCGCCGCGTGCGCCGTGCGAGGCGCGTCCGGGGCGGGAGTCGAGGTAGCGGCGGGCGCCCCAGCCGAGCACCGCCTCGGCGATCAACGGCCCCAGCGGGCCCTCGAAATGGCTCAGTTGTTCCGCGGCGTTCCGGCAGTAGCGGCACTCGTCGAGATGCTGCTGGACGTCGGGCAGCAGTGCGCCGCCCCGGCGTATCGGGACGTCGAGGAGGCGGTTGTAGAACCGGCAATCATGGGTCGGTGCAAGTTCGCGATGGGCTTGTACACAACCTTGACGAAATGTGTCCCGCGCCTGTTCGAGGGATGCCGACGCGATGTCGGTGTCCAGGCCCAGGAGTCCGGCCGGGACGCTTAAAGGATCTGCCTCGACCTCGACGTGCCAGAGCAAACAGCGCGAGTCCGCGGGAAGTGCCTGGAATGCCCGCTCCGCGAGGGTTCGATTTTCGGGCGTCATGGACGTCGCCGCGCGCAGCCCGCGCCCTCCGGCCGGTTTCTGCAAGGCGGGCAGAACGGCCGATATTCGATCATCGGCGGACCACTCGCGGATCGTGTCGCGCACGGTCACCAGGAGGGCCGGGCGCAGCGCGACGGCCGACTCGCCGAAAGCGAGGCGGTTGAGCGTCCGGTGGAAGGCGGTTCCGGTCACCATCGCGGCGACCTGCGCCGACGAGGCGAGACAGATGACCGCGTAGTCGTGCACCGGCTGGTAGTGCCGCGCCATCAGCAGTGCCACCGAATGAGCGGCGACCTGCCCCTCCGGACTGCCTCTCAGAGGGGCGGCGAGTGATTCATCGGATTCCCCCGGATCCCCGCCGGGCGGGGGATACGGAGGACGAGGGGGGTGGGGGGTGGGCACTGAGATGGTTCCTTCCCACGCATGTGACGCACAGAAGTTCTGTCGCCGAAAAAGGAGGCCCGGTTGGTGCGTACCTCTTTTGGCGCAGCGCGGGAGGTGAGAATTCACCGATGGCGAATCGGACGTGGTCCACAAATCACGTGCGACACCCGGCCATTCCCCCCGCACGCGTGTTTCACTCTTGCACAACCCCCACACGGCCAACAAGGCGCCCGGACAACATCCCCACCATTGACAGAAAGTCAGAAACGGGGAACGGATGCGCGTGGCTCGCACCCGTTTTCGACATTTCCCTGCGGCCTGTGTGAATCGGGCACCGGGCCCGCTTCCTCAGATCTGCCAGGAGCGCAGCCGGTCCGCCGCGCCGTAGACGTCGGTGGCGCCGGACAGCAGGTCGCGCGCGAGGTCGACGAGGGCACCGTAGGGCGGGTCGATACCGACGCCGCTGACGAACATGTACGCCACGGCGGTCGCGCAGGCGAAGCGGGCGTTGGCCGAGGGCAGCGGCCGGAGCACGGTGATGGTGTGCAGCAGCGCGGCGGCCCGCCAGGCCGGGTCGGAATTCACCCCGAGGCGCGGCGGGTCGACGCGGTGCCGGGCGACGGCTGCGACCAGTGCGGAGAAGTCGTTGACGGTGGGCTGGTCCGGCAGGACCTCTTCATGGCGCTGCAGCAGCCAGGGCACGTCGATATGGATCACGGGCGCCATGGGTCAGGCGGCCCGCCCTTCGCCCTTGGCGGGCGGTTCGTCGTCGGGGAACGCGGCGGCGAACTCGTCGGCGTGGGTGGCGAAGAACCGGCGGAAGGCTTCCGCGCCCTCCTGCAGGGCCCGGTGACGGGCTATGTCGGCCGCGGCCGCTTCCCGCACGAGCGCCTTCATCGACGTACCGCGCTCCTTGGCGATCTGCCTGAGGTCCTCAAGTTCGCGGTCGCTGAACTCCACGTTGAGAGCTGGCATGCCATCACGGTACCGCTCGGGTACTGACCCGTAAATACCCCCAGGTCAGGAGGGCATTCGGAAGGTACCGGGAAGGGGGCGGCCTGAGATGTGGGTCACAATGGGCCCTCGGATGTCACATTCCGGGGCCCTGTCCGGCTCGAAGGGGTGAGCACACCCACGGGAGGCCCGCACATGACCCAGATGTCCGTACCCCGCACCGACGCCCCGCTGGACGCGGCGACCGGGGTGTTCGTCGACCACCGCGAGCTGCTGTTCGGCGTCGTCTACAACATCCTCGGCAGTGTCGCGGACACCGAGGACGTCCTGCAGGAGACATGGCTGTCCTGGACGGCCCGCGGCGGGGGCGCCCCCTTGACCGGAGTCGGCAACCCCCGCGCCTATCTCGTCCGGGTGGCCGTCAACCACGCGCTGCGCCGCCGCGCCGTGATCAGCCGCCGGCGGGAGACGTACGTCGGTCCGTGGCTGCCCGAGCCGCTGGTCGCCCCGGAGGGCACCGAGACCGCCGAGGCCCCGGCCCTGCGTTCCGAGTCGGTGTCGCTGGCGATGCTGGTGGTCCTGGAGTCGCTGACACCTCTGGAGCGGGCCGTGTTCGTGCTGGGCGAGGTGTTCGGATACCCGCACGCCGAGATCGCGGAGATCATCGACCGCTCCCCCGCCGCCGTACGCCAGTTGGCGCACCGGGCCCGGGAGCACGTGCACGCGCGACGGCCGCGGTACGAGGCGCATCCGCGAGTGCGGCGGGAGGCGACCGAGCGGTTCGTGCGGGCGGCGCTCGGCGGGGACATCGCCGAGCTGATGGAGGTGCTCGCGCCGGACGTCACGGCGTGGACCGACGCGGGCGGCAAGCGCCGGCGGGCCGGTCTGCGCCCGGTGCACGGCCGGGACAAGGTGGCCCGTCTGCTCACCGCCGGGCGGGGCGGCCCCGACCACCCGGTCTGGCGCCACCGGCGCGTCAACGGCGACGACGCGGCGGTGCTGTTCGACGGTGACGCGCCCTTCGCCGTCCTGGTCCTGGACCTCACCCCGCAGGGCGACCGGGTGCGCGGCATCTACGTCGTGGCCAACCCCGACAAGCTCGCCCATCTGCCGAGGGCGGCCGAGTGAAGCGCCGGGCGGAGGTGTCCGGGTGCCGTCCGCGTCGCCCGGGCCCGCGGGCGACCGCCGCATCCGCCGCGGGCCCGGCCGCCGGCACGGGTGCCGGGGCCGCGCGGCCGGTCAGGAGTGGGCGCGGCAGAACTCCCGGACGGTCCGGTTGAACGGCTCCGGCGCCTCGATGTTGCTGAGGTGCCCGACGCCCGGGAGCACGACCAGCGTGGCCCGCGGGATCGCTTCGAGGAACTGGTGGGCCACGGGCTCCACGGGTGAGCGGGTGTCGAGCTCGCCCCACAGCAGGAGCGTGGGTACCGCGATCCGCGGCAGCAGGTCCCGCTGATCGGCCTCGACCATGACGGTGAGCTCGGTCCGCATGCTCCGGGGCCGGGTGTCGGCCGACATCACGGACAGCAGGCGTACGGCTTCGGCGGGTGGCTGCCCGGCGAACAGACCCGGCACGGTCGGCGCGAAGGCCTCGGCCGGGACCGCGAGCATCCGCTCCGCTCCCTCCGCCCGGGACCGCACCTCCGCCGCCGGCAGCGAGCCCTTCCAGCCCGCGTAGGTGTCGACGAGCAGCAGCGTCCGGACGACTTCGGCGTGGTGTCGGTAGAGCTCCAGCACGACGGTCCCGCCCCAGGACGCACCGAGTACGTGGGCGGGGCCGAGGTCCACGTCCTCGACGACGGCCGCCAGACAGCGGGCGTAGTCGGCCAGGGTGAAGTCGCCGGGGACGTCGGAGGAGCGGCCCGCCCCCGGCTCGTCCCAGGCGACGACGGTGAACTCGTCGGCCAGGTCCTCGGTCTGGGGGCGGAACAGCCGGGCGTCCGCGGTGGCGCCGTGCGCGAGCACGAGGGGCGGGCCCTGGCCCACCCGGTCGTACGCGACCTCGATGCCGTCGACCCGCACCGCTGGCATGACACCAGGCTACGCGCGCGGGCCGGAGGCGTCCTCCCGGCGGACTCCCCCGGCCCGTGGCACCGCTGCCCGGTCCCTGCGCCGGTCCCTACGCCTGGTCCGCCACGAAGGAGGCCATGCGGGTCAGGGCGGCGTTCCAGTTGATCGTGTGCTCGTTGGTCGACCAGGACTGGATGTCGTCGATGTAGCAGAACTGGCCGACGCAGCCCTGGAGTTTGCTCTGTGCGTAGGGGTCCTGGATGCTCGAGTTCGGCCCGCCCGCGAGGGTGCCCTTCGGCGGGTTGGGCTGGGCGGGGTCCAGCTGGTGGGCGTACCAGCGGCTGTGCTGGTTGTGCGCGCTGACCTCGCCGTAGCCGGTGACGTAGGAGATGTTCAGCGCGTTGCGGCCCAGGATGTAGTCCATGCTCTGCAGCGCGCCGTCCCGGTACTTCGAGGCGCCGGTGATGTCGTACGCGGTGGCGAGGACGACGGCGTTGTTGAGGACCTGGTGGCTCGAGCCCCAGTCGTAGGTGCCGCTGCCGGGTGCGTACGGCATGCCGTAGGGGTGTGCCCCGAGGGTGGCCAGGTAGCGGTCGGCGCCCTTGACGACGGACCGGCGCACCGCGTCCCGGCCGGGCAGCCTGTTCGGCACGGTCGCCAGGTCGAGCCGCCCCGCCGCGCCGGTGCGGGCCCAGTCGAAGCCGAGCGGCGTGAAGAGGTCGGCCGCGTGGACCGGGGACTTCAGGACGTACTCCTCGTACCGCTTCTCCCCGGTGGACAGGTACAGCTCGGCCGCCGCCCAGTAGAAGTCGTCGGAGACGTCGCTGTCGGGGTAGGCGCCGCCGCCGATGCCGTCGCTCTCCGGGGCGAGCCGGTCGGGATGGGCGAGCGCCGCCGACCAGGCCTTGCGGGCGGCGGCCAGGGCCTTGCCGGCGAACGCCCGGTCGTAGGGCCGGTAGAGGCGGGCGGCCTGTGCGGCCGTGGCGGCCAGGTTGAGGGTGGCGGCGGTGGACGGCGGGTGCAGTTCGCGCTTCTGCGGGTCGTCGCCCGGCATCAGCGGCAGGCCGGTCCACTGCTCGTCGTGCATCTTGTGGTGGGCCATGCCGGCCAGCGGCTTGCCGTCGGGCACCTGCATCTTCAGCAGGAACTCCAGTTCCCAGCGTGCCTCGTCGAGGAGGTCCGGGACCTTGTTGCCGCTCTCGGGGATGGCGAGCGTGCCGTCCCGGAGCTTGTCCGCCCGCCCGGTGCGGGCGTGCCGGGCGCGCTCCCAGGTGCTGAGCAGTTCCCAGGTGGAGATGCCGCCGTTGACGACGTACTTGCCGTGGTCGCCGGCGTCGTACCAGCCGCCGCTGACGTCGAGGGTGTAGTCGCACACGCCCGGCTGGCAGGGCACGGCGGTGTCGCCCTGGTTGGGGGCCACGCCCACGTGCCCGGCCGGGCGGCCGTAGCCGGGCCGCAGGTCGTCGCGTATCGCGATGCCGCTGCGCTGGGTGTAGTAGTACTTCGCCGAGTCGAGGCGGAGCCTTTCGTAGGCGCTCGCGTCGATGTCGAAGGGGCGGCTGGTCTCTCCGTCGGCCACGAGCGTGAGGCCAGAGCCCTTCGTCCGGTAGGCACCGAAGTCGATCGAGTGGACGTTCTGCCCGGAGGAGGCGTCGACGCCACGCGGCAGGGTCGTGCCCCGGGCGACCACCTTCCCGCCGGCGTTCCTGAGCTGCCAGGGCAGCTTCGCCGTGGCGTCGGTGACCAGCGTGGCGTTCTTCGGCCCGGCCGGCAGGTAGCCGACCTGGTTGACGCGGACCCGGGGACCGGTGTCGGGCTCGTACGGGTCCGGCACCACCCCGCCGAGCAGCGAGACGTCGTCCATGCAGAAGCGCCAGGGGTCCGCGCTGCCGCCGAGCTGGAAGCCGACCTGGCCCTGCGCGGTGTCGACGGGCGAGGTGAAGGTGTAGGAGTAGGTGTCGCCCGAGACGCTGAGCTGCGGCGACACCTCGTGGTAGGTGTCGTACGGCGACACCGACAGGCCCACGATCGCCCGCACCACGTGCCCGGCGGGCGTCCCGGTCGCGCTGAAGGAGAAGCGGTACGACTCCCCCTTCACGAGGGTGATGTCGTTCTGCCCGACGGCGGCGTCCCAGCGGTTGGTGGTGCCGCCGGGGACGTCGGCACAGAGCCGGCCGTCGAAGACGCCCGCGGTGACGTTGGCGGTCGTCCACCAGGGTGCGGTGCCGGTGTCGAAGGTGCCGTTCTCGACCTGCTCGACCTCGTCGGCCCCGGCGGGCGCCGACGGCAGCGCGGTGAGCGCGGTCGCCAGCAGGGCGGTCAGGGACAGCAGGGCGGTTCTGCGTCGTTTCACGTCTGGGCTCCTCCGGGAGGTGCGGGTGGCGCTCGGCGTGGGAGCGCTCCCAGATGCGGACGCAGGCCATGGTTGTGGCAGATGTGACACCCCGTCAACGGTCCGGACAGGACTGGCTGTTCGCCGCATGTCCGGACCGTGACGCCCGGGGCTCAGGCGGCCGGGGCGTCCAGCCGGCTGATACGGATCGCTCCCCGGGGCTCGCCGGGGTGGCGGCTCGTCAGGGTGAGCCGGATCCGGGAGCCGCGGAGGGCCTTGAACGTGATCACCGTGGGGGTGTCGGAGGCGGCCGCCCAGCCGATCTCGGTGTCCCGCGCCGCCCGCCACGCGCGGCCGTCCCACACCGCCACCTCGATCGTCGCGGGCAGGCTGTGCGCGGCGTCCACGGTGAAGGAGACGTCCACCCGGCCGTAGCCGCGGGTGCGCCCGTGGTCGACCGAGACCCAGTCCTCGGCCCGCGCGCCGTCGAAGGCCGGCAGCAGGGCCGTGGCCTGTTTGAAGAAGCCGTTGGACCAGCCGGTGGCCGGATCGCCGTCGAGCATGGCGGCGGGGAGGGTGTCCGGGCGGCCGGAGTAGCTCGCGTCCGCGTGCGGGTGGCCGACGGGGTCCGGGTGCTCGGGCCCGAAGGCCGTCGGGGCCGTCTCGGCCCGGTCCCCGGCCCGGGTGGCCCGCACGGTCGCCGTGCCCGGGCGCAGTCCCCCGGCGCGAGCGGTCACCTTCACCGCGCCGGCCTTCGTACCGGACCGGACGATGGCGAGGGCCTTGCCGTGGAAGGCGGTGCGGGTGCTCGCCTGGTAGCGCTCGGCGCTCTCCTGTCTGCCGTTGTCGAGTCCGGCGAGGGAGCCTCCCGCCACCGTGAAGGACAGCAGGTGCTCCGCGTCGGGCACCACCACTCCGCGCCGGTCGACGACCTCTGCGGTCACGAAGACCAGGGAGCGGCCGTCGGCGGCGACGGACTCGCGGTCCGCGGTGAGGCGTACCGCGTGCGGGGCTCCCGCGGTGCGCAGCACGTCGGTGGCGACCACCTTGCCGCCTCGCCGTGCGACGGCCTTCAGCTCACCCGGTTCGAAGGGCACCCGCCAGGTCAGGTGGAGTTTTCCGGCGCTGCCGTTCGGGCTGGTGTAACTGCCGGGGTGGGGGCCGTCGGTGAAGGTCTTGTCGTCGCCGGTCGCCTCGGCCGTCTCCAGGTACGGGCGGCCGTCGACGGTCTTCTTGGTGTCGAACCGCCGTACGCCGAGAGACTTCCCGTTGAGGTACAGCTCGACCGTGTCGACGTTGGCGTACGCCCAGACCTCGACCGTGTCGCCCCTGTCGTGGTTCCAGGTCGTGGGCAGCAGGTGGACCATCGGCTCGCTGGTCCACTGGCTGCGGAACAGGTGGTACATGTCCTTCGGGAAGCCCGCCGTGTCGACGGCCCCGAAGAAGGACGCCTTGACGGGGAAGACGTCGTAGGGCGTCGGCTCGCCGATGTAGTCGATGCCGGACCAGAGGAACTGCCCGGCGAACCACTTGCGGTCCCGGTCCTTCTTGTGGCCGTACTCGCCGCTCATGGTCCAGGAGGCGAGGTTGTTGTCGTAGGAGGAGGTCGCGCGCCCGCCCGGGGTGTGGTTCTCGCCGGTGTTGAGGTGCTCGGGCTCCTGGTAGGCGCCGCGGGTGGAGGTCTCCGAGGAGGACTCGGACTCGAAGAGGAACAGGTGCGGGTAGGCCGCGTGCAACTCGTCGACCGACTTGGCGGTGTTGTAGTTGAGGCCGAGGCCGTCCAGCTTGGCCAGCATCAGGTCCGCCGCGGAGCCCTTGGCGGGCAGGCGGCGGTACTTGTCGGAGCCGATGACCAGCGGGCGGGTGCCGTCGGCCGCCCGGATCGCCCCGATGATCCGGTCGGCCATGGCGAGACCGGCGGCCGAGGTGGAGTCGGGAACCTCGTTGCCGATGGACCAGCTCAGCACGGCGGGCGAGTTGCGGGCCGCCAGGACCATCTCGGTGGCGTCCTTCTCGCACCACTCGTCGAAGAAGCGGCCGTAGTCGTACCGGTTCTTTCCGGTCCGCCAGCAGTCGAACGCCTCCACCAGCATGACGACGCCGAGCTCCTCGCAGACCTGGATCACCTCGGGCGCGGGCGGGTTGTGGGAGGTGCGCAGGGCGTTGACGCCCATGGAGCGCATGATCTCCAGCTGCCTGCGGACGGCGTCGATGCTGACGGCGGCGCCGAGTGCGCCCAGGTCGTGGTGGAGGTCGACGCCCTTGATCTTGTGGTGGGTGCCGTTGAGGAAGAAGCCCTCGTCCGGGTCGAAGCGGAAGGTGCGGAAGCCGAAGACCGTGCGGTAGGTGTCGGTGGTCCGGCCGCCGACGCGCAGTTCGGTGTGCAGCGTGTAGCGGTGGGGTGCGGCGAAGTCCCACAACTGCGGATCGGCGACCGTCAGTTCGTGGTTCTCGGTGTGCTCGGCGGTGACGGCCGCGGTGGTGGAGGTACGGGCGACCGTCCGGCCCTTGCGGTCGACGATCCGGGAGACGACCTCGACGTCCGTGCCCTCGCCGGAGGCGTTGACGACGGAGGTGGCCACCCGTACGACGGCACGCTCGGCGGAGATCTCCGGTGTGGTGACGCGGGTGCCCCAGCGGGCCACGTGCACCGGCTCGGTGATCACGAGGCGGGCCTCGCGGTAGATGCCGCTGCCCGAGTACCAGCGGCTGCTGGGGAGCCGGTTGCGGACCTCGACCGCGATGACGTTCTCGGTACTGCCGTCGGTGTGCACCAGGTCGGTGAGGTCGAGGGCGAAGCCGGTGTAGCCGTAGGGGTGGCGGCCGGCCTCCGTGCCGTTGCAGTAGACGGTGGAGTCCATGTAGACGCCGTCGAACTCCACCGAGACGCGTTTGCCGGCGAGGCCGGGCGGCAGGGTGAAGGCCAGGCGGTACCAGCCGAGGCCCCCGGGCAGGAAGCCGGTGCCGCTGGTGGTGCCGTGCTCGGTGGTGGGGGTCTGCTCGATGCTCCAGTCGTGAGGGACGGCCGTCTCGCGCCAGCCGGAGTCGTCGTGGCCGGGACGGTGGGCGTCGGCGTAGGCGCCGGTCGGATCGGTGACGCCGCCCGGGTTCACCAGCGCGAAGCGCCAGCCGTCGCGCAGCGCGACGGTCCGGCGGCCGGGCGCTCCGCGGGCCTCCCCGGCGGCCCACGCCTCCGGGGCATCGAGCAGCGCTCCGGCCGCGGGCGTGGCAGCGGTGGCGAGCAGGACCGATCTGCGCGTGACCGACATGAAACTCTCCCTCACAAGGGCCCAGAAGTACTCACAACTGATCGCGAACAAACAGATTCTGTCGAGGTGTCATGCCCGGGCGTCAAGGGTGCGGCGGGGCCCTTCTGCGCCGGCGATCACTTCGGCCGGATATGCGCCCCGACCCCCGCGAGGAAGGCGGCACGGGGGTTACCGGTCCACGCAGGGCGCCTACGGACTAGGCTGGAACTCAACTGACTTCCCTGTTCACTGTGAGTGTCCGTATGGAGTCGCGACGATGAGTCCGGACGAGGGGTTCGACGACGGCGTGGCCGCGCGTGCCGTCATCGCCGTCGACGGCACGCTCACCGAGTGGAGCGAGGGAGCCCGCCGTCTGCTGGGTCACACGGCCGACGAGGTCGTGGGCCGCCCGGCCGCCGCGCTGCTGGCCGACGGCGCGGACCCGCCGTCCGTGGCGGACGACTCCCGCTGGAGCGGCACGCTCACCCTGCGTCATCGCGACGGCCACCCGGTGTCCCTGTGGGTGCTCGCCCACCGCAGACCGCCCGAAGGAGCCGAGGCGACCGACTGGCTGGCGGTGTCCCCGACGGAGGCCGCCGACCAGGGGCTTCCGGACGACCCGCTGGTGCGCATGGCCCTGACGCAGTCGCCCTGCGCCACGATGATCTTCGACGAGCGGTTGCGGCTGCGCGGCGTCAACGAGGCGATGGCGGACCTCCTGGGGCTGCCCGCCGGGCGGATGCTGGGCCTGAAGCCGACCGACATCGGCAGCCGGCCACCGAACGCCGAGCTCGAGGAGAATCTGCGCCGGGTGCTCGCCACCGGCCGGCGGCAGGACATGCAGACGTACATGAAGGCGACCGGTGAGAGCCGGGCGGCCCACGCCTGGCTGGCCAGGATGGCCCCGCTCACCGACGGCACCGGCCGGGTGCGCGGCGTGTGCGTGACCGCTCACGACTTCTCCGACCAGTACCGGTCGCGGGAGCGGCTGCTGCTGGTCAACGAGGCGAGCGTGCGCATCGGCACCACCCTCGACGTCAGCCGCACGGCGCAGGAGCTGGCGGACGTGTGTGTGCCGGCGCTCGCCGACTTCGTCAGCGTCGACCTGCTCGACCCCTGGGAGCACGGCGGCGAGTCCGCCGGGCCGCCGATCCCGCCGCTGACCCTGCGCCGGTCCGCCCACCAGTCGGTCAACAAGGGCAGCCCGGAGGCCGTCGCCGAGCCGGGGCAGGTGGACGTCTACCCGGAGAACTCCCCGCAGGCCGCCTCCCTGATCGCCGGGCACACGGTCGTGGCCTCGGGCGCGTCGGGCGATCTCGAGCGGTGGCTGGCCTGGGACCCGGTGCGCTTCCAGCGGATCCAGGAGTACGGCATCCACTCCACGATGTCCGTGCCGCTCCAGGCCCGGGGCACCACCCTCGGCGTGGCGGTCTTCACCCGCTTCCGCCGCCCCGAGGCGTTCACCCCCGACGACGTGCTGCTGGCCGAGGAGGTCACGGCCAGGGCCGCCGTCTGCATCGACAACGCGCGCCGCTACTCCCGGGAGCGCGAGACGACCCTCACCCTGCAGCGCAGCCTGCTGCCGCGCACCCTGCCGCACACGGCTGCGGTGGAGGCCGCCTCCCGCTACCTGCCGGCCACCCGTTCCGGCGTGGGCGGCGACTGGTTCGATGTGATCCCCCTGTCGGGAATGCGGGTCGCCATGATCGTCGGCGACGTCGTCGGCCACGGCATCCAGGCCTCGGCCACCATGGGCCGGCTGCGCACCGCCGTCCGTACGCTCGCCGACATCGACCTGGCGCCCGACGAACTGCTCACGCACCTCGACGACCTCGTCGTCCGGCTGTCGGAGGAGTCCGGCGGGGACGACGGCACCGGGGAGGTGGGCGCGACCTGCCTGTACGCGGTGTACGACCCCGTGTCACGGCGCTGCACGCTGGCCCGGGCCGGGCACCCCCTGCCCCTGCTGGTGCCGCCGGGCGGCCCGGCGCACCAGCTCGATCTGCCCTCGGGGCCGCCGCTGGGTGTCGGGGGGCTGCCGTTCGAGGCGGCCGAGGTGGAGCTGCGCGAGGGCAGCGTGCTGGTCTTCCACACGGACGGGCTGCTCGTGAGCCGCGAGCGGGACGTCGACACCAGCGGCCGGATGCTCCGCGAGGCCCTGTCGGCTTCCTCCGGTTCCCTGGACGAGACCTGCGACCGCGTACTGAGCACCCTCCTCCCGCCGGGCGGCTCCAGCGACGACGTGGCCCTGCTGCTGGCCCGCACCCGCGGCCTGCCGTCCGCCCAGGTCGCCACCTGGGACATCCCGGCCGATCCGGCACTGGTGGCCCCCATCCGCAAGCAGGTCGTCGACCAGCTGGAACGCTGGGGGCTGCTCGAAGCCACGTTCACGGCCGAGCTGGTGGTGAGCGAGCTGGTCACCAACGCCATCCGCTACGGCGCGCCGCCCATCCGGCTCCGGCTGATCCATGACGCGGCCACGCTGATCTGTGAGGTGTCCGACACCAACCACACGGCACCGCACCTGCGCCGGGCGAAGACCTGGGACGAGGGCGGCCGCGGTCTGCTCCTGGTCGCCCAGCTCACCCAGCGGTGGGGCAGCAGGCACACCGGCGAAGGCAAGACGATCTGGGCGGAGCTGGCCCTGCTCGACGACGAGCTCTGAGCGCCCGGTCACGATTCCGCGGACGAGCCGGACGCCGTTGCTCTGCTGGAGGGCCGGGAACGGAGCGCCGGTCGCGATCCCACGGCCCCTCCCGGCAGAACCGGCCCCCTCGACGGCCGGGAACACAACACCGTCACGTGCCTACGGACGATCTCGACGGAACCGGTCCGCTCGACGGCCTGACGTGAGCGGGCGATCCGCACCGCCGGGCGGGCGGCCCGCGTCGGTCGGTGCCCCCGGACGGCTTTCGTGACCACGGAGGGCCGCTGCCCGGGAGAGGGCTCGCGACAGGTCTCTTACCAGCACCTGGTTTCATGGGCGGGCACGACCAGATCCCGCCCCGGAGGACCCCGCCCTGAACGCCCCGCTCGCCGAAGTCCTGTCCGTGACGCTGCTGGCCGCCGTGCTCGTCTGGGCCGTCGCCCGCCCGAAGGGCCTGCCCGAGGCCGTGCTGGCCGTGCCCGCCGCCGGGCTGGCCATCGCCCTCGGGGTGATCTCGCCCGAGCACGCCTGGGAGGAGATCCAGCGGCTCGGGCCCGTGGTCGGCTTCCTCGCCGCCGTGCTGGTCCTCGCCCACTTCTGTGACGTCGAGGGGCTCTTCACCGCCTGCGGGGCGTGGATGGCCCGCTGGGCCACGGGGCGCCCCACACGGCTGCTGACCGCGGTGTTCGCGCTGGCGTCCGTCATCACGGCCGTACTCAGTCTGGACGCCACGGTCGTCCTGCTGACTCCGGTGGTGCTCGCCACCGCCACCCGCATGGGCGTGCAGGCACGGCCGCACCTCTACGCGTGCGCCCACCTGTCGAACACCGCCTCGCTGCTGCTGCCGGTCTCCAACCTGACCAATCTGCTGGCCTTCACCGCGAGCGGCCTGAGCTTCACCCGCTTCGCGGCCTTGATGGCACTGCCCTGGCTGGTCGCCATCGCCGCCGAGTACCTGGTGTTCCGCCGCTTCTTCGACGGCGAACTCGCGGCGCCCCTGCCCTCCCCCGACCCCGCCCCGCGTCCCGAACCGCTGCCGTTGTTCGCCCTCGTCACCGTCGGCTGCACGCTCGCCGGGTTCGTCGTCGCCTCCGCCGTCGGGATCGCCCCGGCCTGGGCCGCGACGGCCGGTGCGCTGGTGCTGGCCGGGCGGGCGCTGGTGCGGCGCCGGGCCACGCCGCTCGCGGTGGTCAGGTCGGCGCAGCCGGCGTTCCTGGCGTTCGTGCTCGCGCTCGGCGTCGTCGTGCGCGCGGTCGTCGACCACGGGCTCGCCGACGCGCTCCGGCACGTCCTGCCCGACGGCTCGGGGCTGCTGGCACTGCTGGGCGTGGCCGCGCTGGCCGCCGTCCTGGCGAACCTGATCAACAACCTGCCGGCGGTGCTGGTGCTGCTGCCCCTGACCGCCGGGGCCGGCCCCGGTGCCGTGCTGGCGGTGCTGCTCGGTGTGAACATCGGCCCCAACCTGACCTACGCCGGATCGCTGGCGACCCTGCTGTGGCGGCGGATCGTCCAGCAGGGCGGGCACCGGGTCGGGCTCGGCGAGTTCACACGGCTCGGGCTGCTCGCCGTGCCGGCCGCGCTGGTGTCGGCCGTGGCCGCCCTGTGGCTGTCGCTGACCGTCCTCGGCACCTGAGCCAACGCACGGTCAGCGGCGGCCGTCTCCGCCGTGGCCGTACCCGTAGCCGGGGTAGCCGTAGCCGGGGTTGCCGTACCGGCCGTCGGAGTCGCAGTAGTAGCCGTAGCGGTAGCAGGACGCGTCGGTGGCGGCCGGGCTGCTCGGCGTCGGCTCCGGGGTCGAGGAGGCCGGGGACGGCGTCGGGGTGGGCTCGGGCGTCTTCGCCGGTGCGGGGGCAGGGGGCGGTGCGGGTGCCGAGCGGGCTGCCGGAACGGTCGCGTTCCAGTTGACGGCCTGCATCTGGAGGTCGGCCTTGGAGGTGTCGATCACCCAGCGCTGGACCTCGTCGTCCGTCCGGGCCTTGAGGACCAGGGCCCCCGAGCCGTCGGTCGCGGCGGGGGCCAGGGCGAGGTCCTGGTCCCAGCGAGGCACGAGGGCGCCCTGCAGGGTGAAGTCGTAGCGGATGCTCTTCGGGTCCGGCCGGGAGGCGCCCGCGCAGGGGGCCAGCCGGACCGAGTAGCCGAGCTGCGAGTCCAGGCACAGGTCCGGCGCTGCGAGGTTGCGCAGCAGCCCGTCGGTCTCGTACGTCCACTGCTGGGCGGCGTCCGCGGAGCAGGTCGTCAGCTCGGCCTCGCCGCCCTCGACGGCCTTCTTGCCGTCGATGCCGACGCACAGGTCCGAGGCGACGTTGTGCAGCCGGCCGCGCAGGGCGCCCTGCCGTGCGTCGCCCGCGCCGGTCCGGGACGGGTCGGTGCTCCCGCCGTCCGGGTCGGGTGCCTCTCCGGCGGGCCGGTCCGCTCCGGCCGGGGTGCTGTCGCCGGAGTCGCCGGTGGACCACAGGACCAGCGGCAGCACGACCAGGCCGCCGACGGTCAGGATGCCCACGGTGAGATTGCGCCGCCGGGCGACCCGGCGGGCCGCCTTGTGCGCGGACCTGGCCGACCTCCGGGCGGCGCTGCGCGAACCTTCGGACCGGTGGGCCGGGGTCACGGTCGCCGTCGGCAGGGGACGGCCCGCGTCGGCCGGAGCCTGTGCCGCGTCCCCGGCCGGTCCGCCGCTCCCGGCCCTGGGAACGGGCGGCGGTACGGCCGCCGGGCCGCCCGGCTCGGTGAACGACTCCCCGACCGCACCGGCCAGCGCGATCGGGTCCGGGAAGCCCTCACGCCCTTCGCCGGCCGACCCGGGAAATGCGTCACGCGCCGTACGCGGCGGGGCAGGGAACACCGCACCCGTGGTGCCGGCCGGGCCGGAGGTCCCTCGCGCCGCGTCGGCCGGATCCGCAAGGCCGTCGCGGGCCGCACGGGCGGGACCCGTCAGACCCTCGCGCACCGCACGGGCCTGATCCGTCAGACCCTTGCGCACCGCACCGGCCTGATCCGTCAGGCCCCTGCGCGCCGCACCGGCCTGATCCGTCAGACCCTCGCGCACCGCACCGGCCTGATCCGTCAGACCCTCGCGGGCCGCCCGGGCCGGACCTTTCAGGCCCCTGCGCGCCGCACGGGCCTGATCCGTCAGACCCTTGCGCACCGCAGCGGCCGGGTTCGTCAGACCCTTGCGCACTGCACCGGCCGGACCCTTCAGGCCCTCGCGCACCGCACCGGCGGGACCCGTCAGACCCTTGCGCGCCGCAGCGGCCGGACCCGGAGGCACCTCACGCGCCGCACGCGGCGGAGCCGGGAAGCCCTCGCGTGCCTCACTCGTCGGCCCCGGAACGCCCTCACCGGCCTCGCCCGCCGGCCCCGGAAAGACCTCGTTCGCCTCACCCGCCGGCCCCGGAAAGTCCTCGCGCGCCGCAGGGACAGGGTCCGGCATGATCTCGTACGCCATGCCGGCCGGCTCCGGGAAGACCTCGCGTGCCAGGGCCACCGGGTCCGGGAACAGCTCGCGCGCCGCGGCGGCCGGGGCCCCGGTGGCGGCCGCACCGGCCACCGCCCCGGGCCGCCCGCGCCCCGGGGCACGGCCACCCCCGGCGTGGTCCCCCGCCTCGCCGATCCGGCTCTCCGCATAGGCCCACCCGCCCCAGCCCAGCACCCCTTCCGACAGGGCGACGCCGAGGCCGTGGTTGAACTGGTCGAGCTGGTCCGCGGCGACGCTGCAGTGCCCACAGCCCTCGATATGCGCGCGTAGATCGGGGTCGATGTCGAGCCCCCCACGCCGGTACGTCACGTCGAGCAGGCGCAGATAGCGACGGCACTCCTGGTCGGGGGCGAGTTCACGGTGGAGCTGGAGGCACTCCTCGCGCAGCCGGTCCCGGGCCCGTTCCAGTTCGACGCGCGCGCCCTCCTCGTCCAGGCCGAGCAGCGCTGCCGGGGACGCGAGCGGTTCGGCCTCGACCTCGACGTGCCACAGCAGGCAGCGGGCGGACTGGGGCAGCCGCTGGAAGGCCCCGGACAGCAGGCGCCGGTGCCGGGACGGCAGCAGACGGGAGGCGGGCCGCTCCCCCTCGCCGCCGCCGGCCAGCAGCTCCGGGTGGAGCATGCCGCACCGGTGGTCGCCCGCCCACTCGGCCGCGATACGCCGCACGGTGACGAGCAGATGGGAGCGCCACGCCGAGGTCGGGCCGTTCTGCCGCAGGGTCTCGCCGAAGAGCCGGGTGAAAGCCGCGGTGGTGAGCATCCCCGCGGAGCGCGGACCGTCGGTGCACAGCCGGGCGTAGGCGAAGGCCGCCTCCCAGTGCCGGTCCAGCAGTTCGCCGACGGGGTGGAGTGCGGGTGTCGCCCCGGTCCACTTCCTGAGCTCCGCGCTCAGTTGCTCGTCCGTCACGCCGAACCCGCCGGGCGAGGCCGGGGAATTCGACGGGCCTGCGTCTTTCACGGCTGCATTCCTCTCGAGGACATGCGGAATAAAGTCCGTACCAGGGGGTATGCCGGCCGGCGGCCTCGCGCATACGAAAGAAAGGCGTGTGGGGGCACGCCGACAGGGCACACCTTTGCACAGGTCAGGGACAAGGAACAAGAGATCTCACGGTTTCGAGCATTGCGTGAAGAGGCAGCGCCTTTTGACAAGAAGTCAGCCAGTGGCGCGAAAGGCATTCTGTGCCGTCTGCCCCTTTTTCACGGCTCACATTTACCCACCCTGCCGACCGCCCGGAAACCATTGAGTCGCTCCCTGAGCAGCAGCTCACACGCTCGGCGGCGTTCCCCGTCCGGCCTTTCGGGGTTCGCGGCGAAACCAATGACGGTACTCAGCCGGGCCAACCGCCGTGCGTCGTGCGGTACTCCCCGGGTGGCGCCCCGTAGCGCTCGCGAAAGGCGCGGTTGAAGTGGAAGGGGCTGACGAAACCGGAGGCCGCGGCGACGCGTTCCACGGGCAGGTCGGTGCTCTCCAGCAGCCGGGCGGCATGGCGCAGCCGTGCCTCGCGCAGGGCCCGCATGGGCGAGCGGCCGAGCTGACTGCTGAACAGGTGGGCGAAGCGGGACGGCGACAGGGCGACTCCCTCGGCCAGCGAGCGAACGGTGTGCGGGGCACCCGGGTCAGCGTCGATCAGATCCTGTGCGCGACGGATCCGTGCGTCGAGGCCGGGCCGGGGAGCCGCCGGCCGGGCGGCGCCGGTGGCCAGCAGGACGATCTCCTCCAGTGCGCACAGGGCCAGTTCGCGGGCAGCGCTGCCGTGGGCCACGGCGACCTGCCCGTCCGGGGGCGACTCGTCGGGCGGTGCTTCGGTGCCGGCCCAGCGGGCGTCGGCGTGCATCCGCCGGAACGCCGCCCCGACGCGACCGTGCACCCCGGCAGGAGCAGAGGTGACCACGTACATCCCGTGACCGGCGTCGTACGGCCGCAGCCAGGCGGCCCAGGACGGGCGGGCCTGGCAGTGCGCCCACCAGAAGCGCCAGTGGCGGGCGCCGGGCTCGACTGCGTAGCCGTGCGGGACGCCCGGGGCGAGCACCACCAGTGCGCCCGCTCCGGCCGAGGTGTGCGCGCCGCCCTGCCGGAGCCGGCCCCGGCCTGCGGTGGTCCAGGTGAAGAGCCAGCTCGCGGATCCGCGCGGGCGGTTGACGCCGTACCCGGGCGGCTGGTCGAAATGACCCAGCACGACCAGCCCGGCCGGCGGTGCGGGATCCCCGGTGTTCCCGGTGTTCCCGGTGTTCCCGGTGTTCCCGGTGTTCCCGGTGTTCCCGGTGCCCTCATGGTTGCCGGTCCTCCCGGCCGTTCCGGTCTTCCCGGTGTCTTCTGCCGCAGCAGTCCCGGGCAATCCGTCAGCACGCACGGGCATCCTCCTCGGTGGCCTCGCGGCCTAGCGTTTCCTGCCGAGGACACCCGACCGAGGAGTACGAACATGACAGTCACGGGCAACGGCGCCGTCAGCGCCTCCATCATGGACCGCGAAGGGCTCCGGCGGTACCGGGAGGATTTCGAGGAGCATGGTTTCACGGTGGTGCGCGGGCTCTTCGCGGCCGAGGAGATCGACCGGCTGTGCGCGGAGTTCGCGGCACTGCAGGCGGCAGGTCGGGTTCCCGGGCACTTCGAGCCGCGCGCGGTGGACGGGCCGGACGTGGATCCCCTGCACGTGTGGCCCCGGGTGATGCACCCGCACGAGATCAGCGACCGCGCGCGTGAGGTCCTGCTCGACGCCCGGCTGCGGACGGTCCTGGAGGCGCTGCTCGAGGAGGAGGTACTGGCCGCGCAGAGCATGTTCTACTTCAAGCCGCCGGGGGCCCGTGGGCAGGCGCTGCACCAGGACAACTTCTACCTCAGGGTGGAGCCGGGCACGTGTGTGGCGGCGTGGGTGGCCTGCGACGTGATCGACCGGGAGAACGGCGGGCTGGAGGTCGTGCCGGGCACGCATCGCATGGACCTGTTCTGCCCCGAGCAGGCCGACGCGGACGTGTCCTTCGCCCGGGAGTACGTTCCGCCGCCGGCGGGGCTGGCGCCGGTGCCGGTGGACATGGCGCCGGGCGACGTCCTGTTCTTCAACGGGAGCCTCGTGCACGGGTCGCAGCCGAACCGGGCGGCCGAGCGGTTCCGTCGGTCGTTCATCGGGCACTACGTGGGCCGGTCGGCGGAGCGGATCGGGCGGTTCTACCGGACGCTGTCGATGAGCGGGGCGAGGGTCGAGCTGGCGGAGAGCGAGGGGGCAGGCCCCTGCGGAACGGAGTTCGCGCCGCAGGGGCCCCACTGACCTTCGGCAGGTCGCGTTTCAGTGCCCGGCGATGGGGTGGGGGCCGTACGGGCTCTGGAGTTCCTCCAGCTCCTTGTCGCTCAGCCGGATCTCCACCGCGGCCACCGCGTCCCGCAGATGCCCGGGCTTGGACGCGCCGACGATCGGGGCGGTCACCGTGGGCTGGTGGAGCAGCCAGGCGAGGGCGACCTGCGCGCGGGGGACGCCCCGCTCACCGGCGATGCGGGTGACCGCCTCGACGATGGTGCGGTCGCCCTCCTGGTACAGGTCGCTGCCGAAGGTGTCGGTGGCGCTGCGCTCGGTGGTGGTGTCCCAGTCCCGGGTGAGCCGGCCGCGGGCGAGCGGGCTCCAGGGCAGCACGCCCACGCCCTGGTCCGCGCACAGGGGCAGCATCTCCCGCTCCTCCTCGCGGTAGATCAGGTTGTAGTGGTTCTGCATGGAGACGAAGCGGGTCCAGCCGTTCAGCCGCGCGGTGTACTGCATCTTGGAGAACTGCCAGGCGTACATCGAACTGGCCCCGATGTAGCGGACCTTGCCCGCCTTGACGACGTCGTGCAGGGCCTCCATCGTCTCCTCGACCGGAGTGTCCGGGTCGAAGCGATGGATCTGGTAGAGGTCGACGTAGTCGGTGCCGAGGCGGGTCAGGCTCTGGTCGAGCTCGGTCATGATCGCCTTGCGGGACAGTCCGCCGCCGTTCGGTCCGGGGCGCATCCGGCCGTGCACCTTCGTCGCGAGGACGATCTCGTCGCGGCGGGCGAAGTCGCGCAGGGCTCGTCCGACGATCTCCTCGCTGGTGCCGTCGGAGTAGACGTTCGCCGTGTCGAAGAACGTGATCCCCGCCTCGACCGCCTGCCGGATCAGCGGGCGCGAGGCCTCCTCGTCGAGGGTCCACTCGTGCCGGCCGCGGTCGGGCAGACCGTAGGTCATGCACCCCAGACAGATCCGCGAGACGTCCAGACCCGTCGAACCGAGCTTCACGTACTGCATTGTTGCCGCTCCTGCTTTTTTTGGGGGGATTCACGGGGAGCGTACGTGTTCGTGTGCACTCGAAGGCAAGGCCGCGCAAGCTCCTGACGGGCCGTCCGAGCGTGGCCCCGCCGTGGTCGTCAGCGGCGTTCGACCAGGTCCAGGGCTCGCTTCCACCCGAACTCCGGAAGCCCACCGTCCTCCTGCGGCTCTCCCGCGCAGGGCTCTGCGAACCGCACGCCCATCCCCCGCAGCCGTTCGAGGCTGTCCCGGTAGGCGGGGTGGGCGGCCAGGGCGTCCGCCACGCACGGCAGCACGGCGATCGGCACCCCGAGCCCCGCGGCCTCGCACAGAGTGCCCAGGGCGAGGGTGTCGGCGATACCGGCCGCCCACTTGTTGACGGTGTTGAAGGTGGCGGGGGCCACCACCACGGCGTCGGGCGCCGGGAACGGGCGCGGCTCGCCGGGCGTGCGCCAGGCGGAGCGTATGCGGCGGCCCGTTCGGGACTCGACGGCGGCGGTGTCGAAGAAGCCGTTCATGGCGACGGGTGTCGCGATGACGCCCACCTCCCAGTCCCGTTCCTGCGCGGCGGTGATCAGTTCGCCGACGTCCGCGGCGACGCCGGCGGCGCAGACGACGACGTAGAGGAAGGGCTTGCGGGCGGCCTGTTCGGTCATCCCGGAAACCCTAGCGACTCCCCCGCGCTCACCGGACGGGGAAGGTGTCTCCGCGTTCCGCCTCCGGCCGGGGGCCGAAGATGCGGCGTTCGTTCTCCTCGATCGGCACGTCGTCGATGCTCGCCTCGCGCCGGGTCATCAGGCCGTGTTCGTCGAACTCCCACAGCTCGTTGCCGTAGGAGCGCCACCACTGCCCGTCCGCGTCCCGGCACTCGTACTGGAAGCGGACGGCGATGCGGTTGCGGTCGAAGGCCCACAGGTCCTTGCGCAGTGCGTATTCCTGCTCGCGCTCCCACTTGTGGGTCAGGAACGCGGCGATCTCGGCGCGGCCGGTGACGAAGGTGTCGCGGTTGCGCCAGACGGAGTCCGGTGAGTAGGCGAGGGAGACCCTGTGCGGGTCGCGGGTGTTCCAGGCGTCCTCGGCGGCCTGGACCTTCTGTGCGGCGGTCTCACGGGTGAAGGGCGGCAGCGGCGGGCGGTCGGTCATGGAGTCTCCCTGCCGGCTCCGGACACGGTGATGGCGCCGACCGGGCAGGCGCGGGCCGCCTCCCGCAGCAGCGGGCTGCCGCCGTCCTCGCCGCCGGGCAGCAGGGTGCTGTAGCCGTCGTCGTCCTGGGTGAAGACGTCCGGGGCGGTGAGGGCGCACTGGCCGGCGCCGATGCAGACGTCCTGGTCGATGTCGATGTGCATGTGCGTCGGCCCTTCACCAGGTCACGGGGAGTTCCAGCATCCCCTGGATCGTGTCGCCCGGCTTGAAGGGGATCTCCTCGGCCGGGGCTGCCAGGCGCAGGCCGGGCAGCCGGTCGAAGAGGCTGTGCAGGGCGATCTCCAGCTCGGCGCGGGCGAGGTTCTGGCCGAGGCACTGGTGGATGCCGAAGCCGAACGCGACGTGGTGACGGGCCGGGCGGCTCCAGTCCAGCGTGTCCGGGTCGGGGTAGACGGTCTCGTCGCGGTTGATGACGGAGGTCGCGAAAACCACGCCCTCGCCCTCGCGGATGGTCGTCCCCGCCACCTCGATGTCCTCGACGGCCAGGCGCAGCATGCCGTCCGCGATCGACAGCATCCGCATCAGCTCCTCGACCGCGGCGGGCATCAGCCCCGGGTCCGCGCGCAGCTCCGCGAGCCGCTCGGGGTGCTGGAGGAGGGTGAAGGTGCCGAGCGAGATCATGTTGGCGGTCGTCTCGTGGCCCGCGACCAGCAGGATGAGGGCCATGGCGATCAGACCCTCGCGGTCGAGGTCGCCCTCGCGCGGCTGCCGGTGCACCAGGTCGTCCAGCAGGCCGGTGCCCGGGTCCCGCTGCTTGCGGTCGATCAGTTCGCCGAAGTACGTCTCCAGCCGGTGGCGGGCATCGAGTACGTCGGCGGCCTCCGGGCCGCGCAGCAGCCGTCGCGACTGGGTCTCGAAGAAGTCGTGGTCGGTGTACGGGACGCCGAGCAGGGCGCAGATCACCATGGACGGCACGGGCAGCGCGAAGGCGTTCACCAGGTCCGCGGGCGGGCCCTGGGCGATCATCGCGTCGAGTCGTTCGTCCACGATCTGCTGGATGCGTGGCCGGAGTTCGACGGCCCGCTTGAAGGTGAAGTCTCCCACGACCATGCGCCGCTGGGCGCGGTGCTCGGGGTCGTCGACGCCCAGCAGGGCCGTCCTGCGGTTGCGGAGCCCGGCGAAGCGCTCGGTGGGGGCGGGGAAGCCGGGGCGGTCGCGGTTGGACGACAGACGCGGGTCGGCCAGCAGGGCGCGGGCGGTCGCGTGCCCGCTGACGAGCCAGGCCTCCCGGCCGTCGAAGAGGGTGATCCGGGTCAGGGGGCGTTCGGTGCGCAGCGCGTCGTAGGCGGCGGGCGGGTGGTAGGGGCAGGTCCGGCTCTGGGGGAAGGCGACGGGTGCGGTGGTGTCCGTCATGAAGACCTCGCAGACGAGTAGTGCGTCGTGCCGATCTTCATTAGATGCCCCAGGCATCTAATGGTGCGACACGAAGTTCGGCCAGATCGCCGACGTCGGCAACATGGCCGGGGAATGCCGTCCACCCGTTCGAACCCCGGGTGCGGGAGGCCCGTGGTGCGGGGCTGGTGCCCGTCCCAGGGCCCGGGGCGCGGGGGCCCCGTTCGAAAACCGGTTGTCGGCTCGGCGGGGCAGGCCGCAGGATCCGGCCATGCCTACGTTCACCGTTCTCCCGCCGCTGTCCGCCGCCGCCTCTGCCACGCGCCGACAGCAGCAGTCCGGCCGACGCGGAGGACCGACGCCGCCCCGGTCATGACGGCCGCGCTCGTCGCGGGGCTGCTCGCCGGGTACGGCATCGCCGTCCCCGTGGGCGCCGTCGGGACCTACCTCGTCTCCCTCACCGCCCGCACCACCTTGCGCACCGGCGTCTGCGCCGCGCTGGGCGTCGCCACCGCCGACGGGCTCTACGCCCTCGCGGCCACCCTCGGGGGGACGGCCCTGGCCTCCGCGCTGCGGCCCGTGCTCGGGCCGCTGCGGTGGGTCTGCGTGCTGGTGCTGCTCGCGCTGGCGGCACGGGGCACGGTGAGCGCGGTGCGCGAGTACCGCGGCCACCGTCTCGCCACCCGGTCGGCCCCGGCTCCCCCGAGCCCTGCCCGGGCCTATCTGGGCCTGCTGGGCATCACCCTGCTGAATCCCACCACCGTCATCTACTTCGCCGCCCTCGTGCTCGGTTCCCGGGCCACGGGACCGGTCGGGCCGGTGGAGCAGGGCGTGTTCGTCGTGGCCGCCCTCGCCGCCTCGGCGAGCTGGCAGGTGCTGCTCGCCGGGGGCGGGGCGCTGCTGGGGCGGGCGCTGACCGGCCGCCGGGGACGGCTGGCGACGGCGTGGGTGGCGAGCGCTGTGATGACGGCGCTGGCCGTCCGGATGGCGCTCGCGCCGGGATGAGGTCCGCATCCGGGCGCTCGCGCCGGGATGCGGACCTCGTCCGGCCGGATCCCGCGGGTGCGGATGATTCCCCGGGGCACGGGTGTTGATGGCAGGTGGCGATGAGCCACGGACGCGACGATGGGACGGATGCCATGCCTCTCGAAGGCGAGTACGAACCCAGCCCGACGCGGTGGGTGCGCAAGCAGGTGGAGCTGTACGAGAGCTCAGGCGGTACGGAGGGTACGACGCTTCAGGGCTCGAAGATGCCGGTCGTCCTCCTGACCTCGCGGGGTGCCCGGAGCGGGAAACTGCGCAAGACACCGGTGATGCGGGTGGAGCACGAGGGGCGCTACGCCGCGGTGGCTTCCCTCGGCGGGGCGCCCAAGCACCCCGTCTGGTACTTCAACATCCTGGCCCACCCGTACGTGGAGCTCCAGGACGGGCCGGTGAAGCAGGACATGACCGCCCGCGAGGTCACGGGCGAGGAGAAGGCCGCCTGGTGGGAGCGCGCCGTCGCGGCGTACCCGGCGTACGCCGACTACCAGAAGAAGACGGATCGCGTTTTTCGGTTCTTCTTTCTGGCGCGGGCCGCTGGGGGGTGCCGGGGGGCGGGCGGCCCCGCGGGGGGCAGCCGGCGACCGTGCGCACAGCCGGTTGCCGGTGCATGCCTGCGGCCGGCGGAAAAATCTTTCGCCCCGGGTGTGTGAACCGGCCGCGACGGGGCACGCGAGGTTCAGGCCCCGCCGCGCTCCCCCGTCGCGGCGGGGCTTTCCGCTGCCTCGCGGGCGAGACGGTCGGTCACGTCGAGGAAGATCTGATCGGCCTCGGGCACCGTCCGGGCGATCGATCGCTTGATGCGCACGGCGACCTCCTCGACGCGCTCGCTGTCCAGGCCGGGCACCAGGTCGACGCGGGCGGCCACCAGGGCCGTGTCGAGTCCGGTCTTCATGGTGAACAGCGCCTCCACACTGTCGATCTCCGGCTGTGCCTGCAGCAGCGCACAGATCCGCCCGCTGGACTCGGGGTCGGCCGCCTCGCCGATCAGCTGGTCGCGGGCTTCGCGGCCCAGCCGGAAGGCCACGAAGACCAGCAGCGCCCCGATCGCGAACGAGGCCGACGCCTCCCACACCACCTGGCCGGTGACCATGTGCAGCGCCATGCCGGCCATGGCCAGGCTGACTCCGAGCACGGCGGTGCCGTCCTCCGCGACGACCGTCCGCAGGGCCGGATCCCGCAGCCCGGCACCCGCGCCGCCCTGCCGTCGCACCTGGTAGAGCGCCCGCACCAGCGAACCGCCCTCCGCGAGGAGGGCGACACCGAGCACGATCAGGCCGGCCACATAGCCACTGAGCCCCTCCGCCGACTCGCTCGTCAGGGCCTCGAAGCCCTGGAAGAACGAGAAACAGCCGCCCATGACGAAGATCCCGACGGCCGCGAGGAGCGACCAGAAGAACCGCTCCTTGCCGTACCCGAAGGGATGACGCCGGTCGGCGGGGCGGCGGCTGCGGCGCAGCGCCGCGAGCAGGAACACCTCGTTCATGCTGTCGGCCACCGAGTGGGCCGCTTCCGACAACAGGGCCGGTGACCCCGCCACCAGGCCGCCGATGGCCTTGGCCACCGCGATCACCAGATTGGCCGCGAGCGCCACCAGCACCGTGACGCGTGTCCTGCGATCACTTCCTTCATCAGTCACCCACGCCGATTGCCCCGGTCGGGGGTACTCACACCGTGCCGTCCACGGAAAACGGGGAACGCGTTCACCAGGGTCCCCGTACGGCAAGGAGGTCACCCCCATGAGCCGCGACGACGGCGACGACGGCAACACCGGCTACGGCAGGAGGGCGTTCAAACGGTCCAAGGCACACTTCGCGGACCGGATCACCGCGGACGGCCGGGACGGCTGGCCGGTCGAGGCCGGCCGCTACCGTCTGGTCGTCAGCCGTGCCTGCCCGTGGGCGAGCCGGTCCCTGGTCTCCCGGCGGCTGCTCGGCCTGGAGAACGCCCTGTCCCTGGCCGTCACCGACCCGATCCAGGACGACCGCAGTTGGCGCTTCACCCTCGACGAGGACGAGCGTGACCCGGTTCTCGGCATCCGCTACCTCAGCGAGGCCTACGACCTCCGGGAGAACGACTACCCGGGCGGCGTGAGCGTGCCGGCGATCGTGGACGTGCCCAGCGGACGGCTGGTGACCAACGACTACCAGCAGCTCACCCTCGACCTCGCGACCGAGTGGACGGCCCTGCACCGGGACGGCGCGCCCGACCTGTACCCGGACAAGCTGCGCGACGAGATCGACGAGGTGATGGCGGACGTCTACGAGGACGTCAACAACGGCGTCTACCGGGCCGGGTTCGCCACCGGGCAGGAGGAGTACGAGGCCGCCTGCGCCGGGGTGTTCCGGCGGCTGGAGCTGCTCGCCGCCCGGCTGGAGCGGCAGCGGTACCTCGTCGGCGACACGATCACCGAGGCGGACATCCGGCTGTTCACCACACTGGTCCGCTTCGACGCGGTCTACCACGGACACTTCAAGTGCAACCGCTGGAAGCTGACGGAGAACCAGGTGCTGTGGGGTTACGTACGCGACCTGTACCAGACGCCCGGATTCGGCGACACCGTCGACTTCGACCACATCAAGCGCCACTACCACCAGGTGCACACGGGCATCAATCCGACCCGCATCGTGCCGCTCGGCCCGGACCTGTCCGGCTGGCTGACCCCGCACCACCGCGAGGAGCTGGGCGGCCGGCCGTTCGGTGACGGCACACCGCCCGGGCCGGTCCGCACCGAGGAGCGGATCCCGGCGGCGCACACCCCCTGACGACGTTCACCCCACTCGGCTACCAAGGAGTTTCCCGTGGCGAAGAAGAAGAAGATGTCCCTCGCGTACCAGCCGCTCGGGTTCGTGCTCGGCTGGTCGGGCGGCTGGCTGGCCGGGCTCGCCTTCCGCAAGACGTGGATGGCGATCCGGCACGAGGAGGACGCGCCGGACGCGCTGGACAAGGACCGCGGCTGGGGCGAGGTCCTGCTGGCCGCCGCGGTCCAGGGCGCGATCTTCGCGGTGGTGCGCAGTGCCGTGGACCGCGCGGGCGCCAAGGCCATCGAACGCTCGACCGGCACCTGGCCGGTCGGCGAGAAGGGCGGCCGGGACTGACGACGACACGGCCCCGCCCGGCTCCAGCCGGGCGGGGCCGTCCTGTGCGCCCTGCCGTCCGCCGCCGCCCGTCGGGCGCCCGTGCTCAGCCCTGCTTGGGTGCCGTCGGCGCGGTGCGCCGCAGAATGAAGGAGTGGCCGGCCGGGTCGGCGTAGCCGCGCTCCTCCAGTGGGCCCGAGGGCTCCTTGGCCTCCAGGGGGCGGCCGCCGAGGCTGATGACACGGCGTTCCACCGCGTCGAGGTCGTCGACCACGAACTCCAGGTGGGCCTGGAGGGAGTTCTCGGGACGTGGCCAGCTGGGCGGGGTCGCGTTGACGTCCCGGCGCAGTGCGATCCGGAAGCCGTCGGCGCTTCTGATCTCCACCCGGTTGGCGGTTGCGTCCGCCTCCTCCCCCTCCAGCAGTTCCTTGTAGAACACGGCGAGTTTCTCGGGCTCGGCACAGTCGAGCACGAGGACCCCCGCTTTCACCAGTGCCATGTCTCCTCCGCAGGATTCCGGTCGCCGGGCGGTCGTGCCCCGCGGACCCGTACCTTGCGGATATCCCGGACCGGCGGATTCAGTCGGTCTTCAACCACCGTCCGTCACGCAAGAGTTCGCGGCCGTCGTTCCGGAGCGACGACGTCTCCCCTCGCCGCACGACCGGGGATTCCGGTCGTCCGAGGGAGGTGGGAGTGTACGCAGCTCAAGAGGTTACGGCAGTAACCGAGATCACGGTCCGGTCTCGAATGGCTCATTAGCGCCTTGGGCAGCCTCGTAGCGCTTCTCGCTTCAACTTTCGAGCCAAGACAGCAAGTTCGAGTGTGCGGGCGGTCGTGGTGACCGTCCGCTCGCAGGGGTGGGGGGACTCCGAGTTCCGTCTCCCGAAAGGAAACGCATGCGTCAGGACGTCCGGTTCGACCTGCCCTTCGGCACCCCTGTCAGCCACCCACACACCTCGGGCGAAGCAGCACACCCCGCATCCGGTGGTCGCGCTGCGTCCGACGGGCCGCGAGTGCTTCCTGATCACCACGGCTGAGGCCGCGAGTCAGGTGCTCGCCGTGCAGCGGGAGTGCCGTCGACGCAGCAGCCGTACCCCCCGCGGTCGTTCGTAGCCAGAGCCGAAGCCGGTCGCGTGCGTCCGGCTGCCCGGCGGGGCCGTCGCGGAACGTACAGAAGATTCCCGGACACGGCCGGTCGACGACCAGGGTCGATCGATTCCGTTGCCATAACCACAGCCATTGGGAGACCGGTGTGAAATCTCGAGTCGCAGGTGCTGTTCCGAAGGCGTCCGCCGACAGCCTGATCCCAGCGCAGCCAGGCGCCCAGCTCCAGCCCACGGAGGCGGCGACCGCCCTGACCCGCCTGCTGGCGGAACGTGTGGGCGGGAGCACGGAGGAGTACCAAAAGTGCCAGAACGCCGCCCGGAGGCGGCTGGACGCGCTCGGGTCCGCCGAATCCGGCACCGCGCTACGGGTGGAGGGTGCCCTGCATCTGGCACGGCCCGCCTTCCTCCCGCCCGACGAGGAGGGCTACGCCAGGTTGAGGCGCCTCGACGCCGCCCTGCGCGTGATAGAAGAGGCCTTTCCGCAGGTCGGCACCGATATCGAGGTCTGCAGACTGACCTGCGCGATGCTGGAGGGGGCCTGGAGGACCCGGGCACTCGCCCCGTCGCGCGAGCAGGAGCGGACAGCCCCCTGCGCCTGCCCTCTGTGCCGCCGCCTGCCGACTCCGCCCACCCGCACGCTGGACGACTACCGCTGGCGGCACAGCGCCGGCCGCCCCCTCACCGTCAAGAACTGGCCGCACCGGCGGGAACTCGACAGTGTCCTCACCGGTGGCTGGTCCTGGACCCGGCAGATGAACGACCTCGAGCGAGATCTCGGCCACCGCCACCGCTTCGAGGACGACATCCTCGTCTTCCACGAATACAAACGCGTGATCGACACCATCGACACGACCCGCCTCACCCAGCACGTCGAAGAGCGCCTGGCCGAGAACTTCAGCACCAACAGCGCCCGGGCCCTGGTCTCCGGCCTGTTCGCGGCCCACAAGCGGTCCGTCGACGAGTACTGGCTCCAGCAGCACGAGGCGGGCAACGTCGTGCTCCCCCAGACCAATCCCCTCGACCAGAGCACCTACTCGATCCTGCAGATGCTGGACTGCCTGTTCTGGCACGTCGCGCCCGACACCGAACTCTGGCAGGAGGAGAACCTCGCCTCCCTGCTTCTGTGCCGCGCCATCGACGACATGGCCGACGTCCGGGCCGACGCCCTCACCGGCGAGATCAGCAACTTCTGGCTCGCCGACATGCCCACCCACACCAAGGCCCTCTACGCCGCCTGCGCCATAGCCATCGTCAAGTACGGCTGCATGCCGGAGGCGCACGACCCGATGTGGAACACCTGGCTGATGACCACCACCATCGTCTGGATGGGGCTCACGGGCCGCCACGCCCTGTGGTTCGACGGCATCACCCAGGGCCTCCCCCCGGCCGAGGACTGCCCCCTGTGCGACCTGCAGCCCAACTCGTGCAGCGGCATCCTCACCCACGGCACCACCCTCACCATCGCCCCGCGGCGCACCGCGGCGGGCCTGAGCCCCCGGGCCGCCGAGCTGTCCGAGCGCTGCCGGGTCGAGCACCCGCAGGCCTGGATCCTGTTCGACGCCGAACTGCATGCCTTCGAGGCACTGCACGGCCCCTGGCACGGCAACACCGACAGCGCGTGGGAGATCCTGCGCCGCACCTACATCGCCGCCGTGGAGGCGTCCGGCAGCGATCCGTCCCTGGAGCGCGCCCGTCAGATCCAGGAGGACGCCGGGGTGGTGGGCTCCGAGAAGTTCCACACCCTGCACGATCCTCGGACCGGCAGGGAGGACACGGCCCTGCTCGCCTACATGTTCGGCGGCGCTCATCCGCATTTCCTGTGGAACGCCACGGGATACCGTCCCACGGGCGTCGCCGGCGACTGGCTCGACGGCTGACGCCCCGGTCCTGAAGGCTCGGGCCGCTGCTCGCACCCGCCTGGTGCCGGGGCCGGCCCAGCCTGCGTGCGAGCCACCGCCTGCACCCACGCAACAGCGTCGCCCGGCCGGAAAGCCGGCCGGGCAACGGTCCGTGGGCGTGGTCTAGACGGCGAACTCGACCGGCAGGCTGTCCAGCCGGAACTCCCACGTGGAGGCGGTCGAGCCGAGTTCCTCCGGCGGCACGGCCAGGCGCAGGTCCGGCAGCCGGTGCAGCAGGACGTCCACGCCGATCTCGATGATGGCCTGGCCGATGTTCTGCCCCGGGCACTCGTGCGGTCCGGCGCTGAACGCCAGGTGCGACTGGTTGCCCTGCACGGCGACGGCCGAGTCGGGCCGTACCTCCGGGTCGAGGTTGCCGGCGGCCAGGCCCAGGATGAGCAGTTCTCCCTCCTGGAGGTGATGGCCTCCGAGCTCCAGGTCGGCGGTTGCGAACCGGCCCGGCAGCACGGACAGCGGTGGGGCGTCCCACATGACCTCTTCCACCACGGAGGAGATGTTCAGCTCTCCGCTGACCAGACCGGACAGCCGGGCGGAGTCGGTGAGGACCCGTTGCAGGACCCGCGCCAGCAGATTGCTGGTGGTGGTGTGCGCGGCGATCAGCACCAGGCGCAGATGGCTGACGACCTCGTCGTGGTCGAGGCCGGCCGGGTGCTCCAGCAGGGCCGTGGCGAAGTCGGAGCCCGGCTCGGCCCGCTTGCGCTCGGCGAGTTCCGCGAGGATCTCCATGATCCGGTCGTTGTGCTCGAGGGCGCCCTCACCGCCCTTGAAGACCTGGGCGCACGACTCGATCAGACGCAGCCCGTCCGCCGCGGGAAGGCCCAGCATCCTGGTCAGCACGAGCATCGGCAGTTGCTCGGCGTAGTCGGCCACGAGGTCGGCGCGCCCGGTGCCGGCGAACGCGTCGATCTGCTTGTTCGCGAAGTAGGTGACATGCCGCCGGATGCCCCGGGCGGCCGCCGCCTGCAACCCGTCGGTGACGGCGCCGCGCAGCCTGCGGTGCGGTTCGCCGTCCTGGGACACGCAGTCGGGGCGCCAGCCGACCATCGGCATGATCGGCGAGGTCTCCTCGATCCGGCCCTCCCGCCAGTCCCGCCAGATGCGCGCGTCCCGGCTGAACTGGCGGGGATTGTCGAGCACCCGCCGGTTGTCGCGGTAGCCGAGGACCAGCCAGGCCGGCACGTCGCCCTCCAGCAGGACCGGAGCGACCGAGCCGTGCTCCTTGCGCAGCCGCTCGTAGATGCCCTCCGGGTCGGTCGCGGCGTCCGGGCCGTACAGCCGGGTCAGGTCCGCTCCGTGGTGGGCGACGGGGCAGCCGCGCACGGCCTGGAGGCTGGATTCGGTCGAGTCGTTCATCGGGGCTCCAGGGCCACGGCGGAGCGTTCCTTCAGATGGTGGATCAGGGCGACGAGGACGTCCCGGCTGGAGGCCCGGTCGCGGGCGTCGAAGGCCACGACCGGGGTGTGCTCGGGGATGTCCAGGGCGTCCCGGATCTCCTCGACGGGGTAGTTGCGGGAGTCGGGGAAGACGTTCAGCGCGACGACGAAGGGGACTTCCTGCCGCTCCATCTCCTCGATCGCCCGGAAGCTGGACTCCAGCCGGCGTGTGTCCACCAGGACGATCGCGCCGAGCGCACCTTTGAACAGGCCGTTCCACAGGAACCAGAACCGCTCCTGTCCGGGCGTGCCGAACAGGTACAGCACCAGGCTCTCGTTGATGCCGATCTTGCCGAAGTCCAGGCTGACGGTGGTCTGCGTCTTGTCGGCGACGCCGATGAGGTGGTCGACGTCGACGCTGGCCTGGGTGAGGGTCTCCTCGGTGGTGAGCGGCTTGATGTCGCTGACCGACCGGACCATGGTGGTCTTCCCGGTGCCGAACCCGCCGGCGATCATCACCTTCACCGAGCGGGTGTCCCCGGCCGAGCCACCGGGTTGGTCAAAGCCTTTCAAGTCCACTGAGTACCTCCTCAAGGAGCGCGAGGTCGGGCCCGCGGCCGGCTTCGTGTGCCGGGATGGGGTTACGGGCTTCGACGCGACCTGCGTCCAGCAGGTCCGACAGCAGCACCGCGAGAATGTTGAAGGGCAGCCCGAGGTGAGCGCCGAGTTCGGCGACCGACAGCGGGTCGCGGCAGCGGCGGAGGATCTCCTCGTGCTCGTGCTGCATGCCCGGTAACGGGGCGGCGTGGGCGACGACCAGGGTCGCCACGTCGAGGCTCGACGCCGAACCGCCCGGTCCGCTGCGCCCTCCGGTGAGGACGTAGTAGCGCTCGAGACCGGACGGGTCCGACGGTCTGCGGGGAGCACTCATCCAGAGTGCTCCTCCAGGCGCGGAGTGGTGCCGAGGAGCTCACCCATCCTGCGGGCCAGGTCCCTCATCTGGTGCCCGAGCAGGCCCTGGTCGAGGCCTTCCCTGGCGAGGACACCGAGGTACGTCTCCACACCGGCGCGCACGACGAAGAGGTGTCCGCCGTCGACCTCGATCATCGCCAGGCGCAACTGCCCGGCGTACTTGGGGAACTGCTCGGCGACGGGCTGGGCCAGCGCCTGCAGGCCGGCCACCACCGCGGCGAAGCGGTCGACGTCGTCGGGGTCTTCGGCGCCGTAGGAGGTGATGGCCTTGCCGTCGCTGGAGGCCACGAGGGCGAAACGGATCTCCTGGATGCTCTCGACGAGATCGCGGAGCGCCCAGCTCACGTCTGTTCCTTGCTGCGTCATGAGGAGTGGTCGCTCTCTTCGGTGCGGTGCTCGGTGTACTCGCGGCCGACGAGGGTGTCGCGGTCGTCGGCCGGCTCGGAGGCCTCCGCCGCCTCGCGTCCGGCGGTGGCGAAGGCGGCGAGTCCCGAGAAGGACGCGTCCGGCGGGACGGCGGCGACCGTGGCCCGGTCGCTTCGCTCGGCCGGTCTGGGCGCCTCCGTCTCGTTGCGCTTGCTGCGGCGCCGGGGCAGCCCACCGGGTGTGGTCTGCCCGGTGGCGGCCTCGGCTGCCCGTGGTGCGGCCTCGGGGGCCGTCTCGCGGGCCGGTGCGGCCGTGGCGGCGCGGGCCTCCGGGGCGGGAGCGGCCGTGGGCAGCGGGCTGAAGTACTTGTGCGGGACCACGACCACCACCGAGGTACCGAGCCACGGGGAGTCCGCGAAGGTGACGCGGATGCCGTAGCGGCGGGCGAGGGCGCCGACGACGCGCAGGCCGATGTTGGCGTCCTCGGTGATGCCGCCGAGGCCGGCGCCGGGCGCGGTGCCCGCGAGGGCGTGCTCGGCCTCGCGCTTCTTCTCCTCGCTCAGGCCCTTGCCGGAGTCCTGGATCTCGATGCCGACGCCGTTGGGCACCTCCTTGCCGGAGATGAGCACCGGCTCGGTGGGCGGCGAGTAGCGGGCCGCGTTGTCCAGGAGGTGGGCGAGGATCAGTGTGAGGTGGTCGACGAGGCCGCCGTCGACGCCCAGTTCCGGCAGGTGGCGCACCTGGATCCGGTGGAAGTCCTTGATGCGGCCGATGCCGCCGCGCACCACGCTCAGCAGCCGCTGCGGCTCCTGCCACTGCCGGCCGGGCCGGTCCGAGCCGCCGAGCACGCCGATGCTCGCGGCGAGCGAGTCGGCGGGACCGAGTTCCTGGTCGAGTTCCATCAGGCCCCGGGCGACGGCGGGCAGCCGGCCGTGCTCGCCCTGCATCTCGTGCAGCCGGCCGCGGAGCTTGCTGGTCAGGACGTGGATGCGGTTGCCGATGCTGATCACGGCCTGCTCGGCGGAGGTGGAGCGGTCGAACTCCGCCTCCAGGCCGATCAGAGAGGTGCGCAGCAGCTTGCGCAGCTCGGACTGGAGTTCCGAACTGACCTTGGCGCACTGGTTGACGGTGGGCAGCAGGTCGTCGATGGCGTCGCCGGCGCGCAGCTTGGCCATCGCGTCGGGCAGTTGCTCGTCGGCGAGCCGGGCGACCGAGGCGAGCTGGTGGGAGAGCTGTTCCTGCCAGACCTCGGCCTGGTCGGCGAGCTGGGCCTCGTACGAGGTGGCCTGCTCGGTCAGCCGTTCCTCATAGGCCCTGGAGCTGTCGGCGAGCTGCGACTCGTAGCCGGCGCTCCGCTCGGCGAGCTGCGACTCGTAGCCGGCGCTCTGGTCGGCCAGGCGCCGCTCGTAGGCCGCTTTCTGCTCGTTCAGCTGGGATTCCAGGCCGGCGCGATCGGCGGAGAACTTGCGTTCCAGTCCCGCCACGTGCTGCTGCCACTGCATGTTGTGCTCGGCCTGCGTGGCACGGAAGGAGCCTTCCGTCCGGTGCAGTTGTGCCCGGGTGCGCAGCAGCAGCCGTACGCACACGGCACCGGCCGCCGTCGCCGCGATTCCGGCGACGGCCGTGATTATTCGCTCCGAGCTCATGAACGTGGCGGCAACGGTCCCGCCTCCCAGGCCCAGCGGCATCAACCACCAGCTGTACCAGGCGACAGGGGCCCGCGCCGCCGGTGGCGGAGTGGCGAGTTCCATCTGCATCCTTCGAAGCAACACGAACGAACAGGGGGGTGTGTGGACCGCACTCATGAGTACGCACCGCGGGTCGACTGGACGCGATCGCGTCAACTCGCAGCGCCGATCGGAACCTTATCGGGTTTGGACCCGAAAGGATCAATCTCGCCCCCCGGGCGGACGTGAGGGTTCCGTCACGCTTCGACAGAAGGCAACAGGTCGACAAATGGCTTTGCAGTCTGCGGAATTGGGCCTCTGCCGGGCCGCACGGCGACCGCGGGCAGGCGGGTCGCGCGGCCGCCGTGCTGGTCAGCGGGCGGTCTGGAACGTGCGGCGGTAGGCCTGGGGGGAGACCCCGATCGCCGCGTTCAGGTGCTGACGCAGGGACGCGCCTGTCGCGAAGCCGACCCGGCCGGCGATCTGATCCACTGTCAGGTCACTGGACTCCAGCAGATGCCGGGCCCGGACCACGCGCTGCTGGATCAGCCAGCGGCCCGGACTGAGGCCCACTTCGCCCTGGAAGCGGCGGGCGAAGGTGCGCCGGCTCATCCGCGCGTGGCCGGACAGATCGGCCAGGGTGAGCGCTTCGTCGAGGCGCTCCAGAGCCCAGGCACGGGTGGCCGCGGTGCTCGCGGCGCCCTGCTCGGGGACGGGCTGCTCGATGTACTGGGCCTGGCCGCCGTCCCGGAAGGGCGGGACGACGCAGCGTCGGGCGACGCTGTTGGCCAGCCGGCTGCCGTGGTCCTTGCGGACGAGGTGCAGGCAGATGTCCACGCCGGAGGCGGCCCCGGCGGAGGTCAGGAACGGGTGGTCGTCGACGAACAGCACGTCCGGGTCGAGGTCGACGCGCGGGAACATGCGCCGGAACCGGTCGGCGACCTGCCAGTGGGTGGTCGCCCGGCGGCCGTCGAGGAGACCGGCGGCGGCGAGGACGAAGGCGCCGGTGCAGATGGAGACGATGCGGGTGCCGGGGCGGATGAGCGCGAGCGCGGCCAGGACGTCGCCGGACACCTCGTCGGCCAGATGGTCGGGGGCGACGGGCGCGATCACGACCGTGCCCGCCGTGGCCAGGATCTCGGGGCCGTGCTCGACGGTGACGCCGAAGTCGGCGTCGGTGCGCACCGCACGGCCGTCGACCGAGCAGGTGAGGACCTCGTAGCGGCCGTCGGCCGCGCCGAGGATCCGGCTGGGGATGCCCAGCTCGAAGGGGTACACCCCGTCCAGGGCCAGGACCGCCACACGTTCACGTCGCATGGCACGATCGTATCGAATGTTGGCAATCTTGCCATTGGCGCGAGGTCCGCCGACCGGCACGCTGGTTGACCATGAGCACACAGAACACGATGCGAGCCATCAGCCAGGGCGTCCTCGGCGGCCCCGAGGTCCTGAAGGAAGTGGAGATCGAGCGCCCGGTGCCGAAGCCCAACGAGGTACTGGTGCGGGTGCGGGCCGCCGGGGTCAACCCGACCGACTGGAAGCATCGCGCCACCGGTGGGTTCCTGGGCGAACCGCCCTTCGTCCTCGGCTGGGACGTCTCCGGGGTGGTGGAGGCGGTCGGCATCGGCGTCGTGGCCTTCGCGCCGGGTGACGAGGTCTTCGGCATGCTGCCGTACCCCTACGGCCACGGCTCGCACGCCGAGTACGTCATCGCCCCGGTCCGCGCCCTGACCCGCAAGCCGGCCGGTGTCGACCACATCCAGGCGGGCGCGCTCCCGCTGGTCTCGCTCACCGCCTGGCAGGCGCTGACCGAACACGCGGACATCCAGCCCGGGCAGCGGGTGCTGATCCACGCGGCGGCCGGCGGCGTCGGGCACGTCGCGGTGCAGATCGCCAAGGCGCGGGGCGCCCACGTGATCGGCACGGCGAGCGCGGGCAAGCACGGCTTCCTGCGCGACATCGGCGTCGACGAGACGATCGACTACCGGGAGACGGACTTCACCGAGGCCGTGAAGGACGCCGACGTCGTCCTGGACACCATCGGCGGCGACAACGCCCTGCGTTCACTGCGCGTGCTGCGCCCCGGCGGTGTCCTGGTCTCGATCCTTCCCGGCGGCTCGGACGACCTCTACGAGGAGGCCGATCGGCTCGGCGTGCGGGCGCTGCGGATGCTGGTGGACGCCGACCGCGGCGGGATGGAGGCGGTCGCGGAACTCGTGGAGGCGGGCAAGCTGCGCGCCACGATCGCCGGGACCTTCCCGCTGGCCGGGGCCGCCGAGGCACACGCCCTCGGCGACACCGGCCGTACCACGGGGAAGCTGGTCCTGCTGAACGACTGAGCCGGGGTCGCCGGGCGGTGTCAGAACGTCAGGACCGGCTTGATCGTCTTGCCGGACCGCATGTCCTGGACCGCCCGGTCGATGTCCGCGAAGGGGTAGGTGCCGATCAGGCGGTGCAGCGGGAGCCGTCCGTCCTTCACCAGGGCGACCAGGGCCGGGATCATGGTCTGCGTCTCGCTGTCGCCGAGGGTGAGGCCGACGACGCGCTTGCCGCCGAGAAGACCGTTGACGTCGAGGGCGACCTCGGTTCCGAAGGGCGGGGCGCCGACCACGACCAGGGTGCCGCGGGCGGCCAGGGCGTCGACGCCCTGGCGCAGCACGCCGACGTTGCCGGTGGTCTCCACGATGCCGTCCGCGCCCCGGCCCGCGGTGATCTCGGCGAGGGCCGGGGCGAGGGCCGTCCCGCTCGTGTCGACGGTGTGGGTGGCCCCGAGCTCCCTCGCCAGGGCCAGGCGCTCGGTGACCCGGTCGACGGCGACGATCCTGGTGGCCGGGGTGAGCGCCGCCGCCATGACGGCCGACAGGCCCACCGCTCCGGCGCCCAGGACGACGACCGTGCCGCCGGTCTCAGGCTTCAGGACGTTCCACACGGCCCCGACACCGGTCTGTACGCCGCAGCCCAGCGGCGCGATCGACTCCAGCGGCACCTCCGGGTCGACCTTGACCAGGCTGCGCTCGTCGGCCAGTGCCAGCTCGGCGAAGGAGGACTGCCCGAAGAAGTGGCCGCCCAGCGCCTCGCCGTCCCGGCTGATGGTGCTGGTGCCGTCGGCCCGGCTGCCGCCCAGCAGGTTCAGCGGCAACCAGGTCGCGCAGTACGCCGGGTGCTCGCCGCGGCAGTTGCGGCAGTCGCCGCAGGAAGTGAAGGAGAGCAGGACGTGGTCGCCGGGCACGATGCCGGAGACGGCGGGGCCGACGGCCTCGACGACGCCCGCGCCCTCGTGGCCCAGGACCCCGGGCAGCGGGAACGGCAGTCCGCCGCTCGCCACCCCGAGGTCGGTGTGGCACAGGCCGGTGGCCGCCATGCGGACCAGCGCCTCGTGCGGGCCGGGCGCGTCGAGGACGACGTCCGAGAGGGTGAAGGGCGCGCCGCCGGACTCGACGACCGCGGCACGGGTGATGAGGGGCATGGCGATGGCTCCTTGACGGTGTCAGTCGAGCGAGACGACGACGGACTTGACCTTGGTGTAGCCGGCGAGGGACTCGGGCCCGTACTCGCGGCCGTAGCCGGAGTCCTTCACCCCGCCGAAGGGCACCGCGGGGTCGAGCATCGCCCAGTCGTTGACCCAGACGATGCCCGCCTGGAGCCGGCCGGCGACCCGGTGCGCGCGGGCGAGGTTGCCGGTCTGGACGCCCGAGGCCAGGCCGTAGGGCGTGGAGTTGGCGAGGGCGACGGCCTCGTCCTCGTCGTCGAAGGGCTGCACGGTGAGGACCGGACCGAAGATCTCCTCCTGGACCACGCGGGAGTCGTTCGCCAGGTCGGCGATGACGGTGGGCTTGTAGTAGTAGCCGCCGTCGATATCGAGCCGCTCGCCGCCGCAGACGATGCGCGCGCCCTCCAGGCGGGCCAGGGCGACGTACTCCTCGACCTTCTTCAGGTGCTTCTCGGCCGCCATCGGGCCGACGACCGTGGCCGGGTCGCGGGGGTCGCCGACCGGCACGCCGGGTACGGCCTCGGCGAGGATGCCGAGCAGGGTCGGGTACACCGAGCGGGCCACGAGCAGGCGCGGGCCGCCCATGCAGAACTGGCCGGTGTTGAAGACGAAGCCCTTGATGACCGCGCCGACCGCCTTTTCCAGGTCGGCGTCCTCGAAGACGATGTGGGCGGCGTTGCCGCCGAGTTCCATGGTGACGGGCTTGAGCGCCTCGCCGGCGACGCTCGCCACGTGGCGGCCGATCGCGGTGGAGCCGGTGAAGGCGACCTTGTCGACACCCCGGTGCCGCAGCAGCGCCTCGCCCGCCACCGGGCCGCTGCCGGTCACGACGTTGACCACGCCGTCGGGGACGCCCGCCTCCTGGAGCAGCCGGGCCATGTACAGGGCGCTGAGCGGGGTCTCGTCGGCGGGCTTGTGGACGACGGTGTTGCCGGCGGCCAGCGCCGGGGCGAGTTTCGAACCGGCCAGGATCAGGGGGAAGTTGAACGGGGTGATCGCGGCGACCACGCCGAGGGGCTCACGCTTGGTGTAGGCGAGGGCGTTGGCGGGGAGGTCGCGCAGGGCGCCGTCCTGGCTCTGGGCGAGGTGGGCGTAGTACTCGTAGTCGTTGGCCGCGTTGGTGACGTCGACCGCGCCGCACAGCGTGATCGGCTTGCCGACGTCCAGGCTCTCCAGCGCGGCGAGGTCGTCGGCGTTCTCCCGGATCAGCTGGGCGACGCGCTGCAGCACCCGGCCGCGCTCGCGGCCGCTCAGGCCGGACCAGGCGCCCTCGTCGAAGGCCTCGCGGGCGGCGCTCACGGCCGCGTCGACGTCGGCCGGGCCCGCCTCGGCGACGGTGGTGACGGCCCTGCCCCGGGAGGGGTCGATCACCTCGGTGCGTGCCCCGTCGGCGGCCTCACGCCATCGGCCCCCGATGAACAGCTGCCCGGGTGTGCTCTCGAAGGTGGTCATCGCCACTCCTCAGCGTAGTCGCCAAGATTTCAACAAACAGGTTTCCTGTCTGTTCGCAGTCTCTTTACGGACAGGAATCCTGTCAATGGTCTAGCCTGCCTTCATGCTCGACACACAGGTGACCAAGGCGCCCCCATCCCTGCTCTACATGGTCAAGCAGGTAGAACTCGTGGTGCGCTCCCATCTGGACGAGCTGGTCAGGCCCTCCGGGATCACCGCGCTTCAGTACACGGCACTGACGGTGCTGGAGCGGCACGACGGACTGTCCGCGGCCCAGCTGGCGCGCGACTCCTTCGTCACCGCCCAGTCCATCGCGGACCTGGTCCGCTCGCTGGAGGGCCGCGGACTGGTGCGCCGGGAGCGCAACCCCCGCAACCGCCGGGAGCTGCTGATCCTGCTCACCGACTCCGGCCGCGAGCTGCTGGTCCGGCACGCGGAGCCCGTCCGGGAGCTGGAGGAACGGATGGTGCGCGACCTCACCGCGCACCAGACCGAGCAGTTCCGCAAGGCACTCACCCAGGCCTGGCACGCCCTGTCGTAGCCCCGCCGGGGCTTCGGGACGCACCTTGGAGCCACACCCGCGGCGGCCCCTGAGCCACGCCCGCGTACGCCCCCGAACCACGCCCGCGTACGCCCCGGCGCGAACCTCGGCCAACTCGGCAGGAATTCAAAGACATATGTCAATCGAACATGCTCAAATTCACTCGATGGAGGGTAACTTGCAGGGCGGGGACCGGTGTTGAGGCCGTAGCCCCTCCCCACGCACGGAGCAGGCTGGAGGCGATCTCGTCGTGCGGCAGGAACCTGCACCGCTCACCCGGCATCTGCGCGTGCGCCAGGAACGGGGACACACGGTGCTGGAGTTGCGCGGCGAGATCGATCTCGCCGCGGCCTCGGAGATCGCACCGCACCTGGACCGGGAGACGGACCGCCCGGAGGCCCGGATCGTCATCGACCTCAGCGGGATCGACTTCTTCGACTGTTCCGGACTGCGGCTGCTGTACCGCGCCCGCAGCCGGGTGCTCGAGCGGCGGGGCCAGATGCTCCTCGTCTGCGCGCACCCGCTGACGCTGCGCGTCCTGCGGATCACCGGCCTGGCCCGCCTGCTGCCTCCGCAGCCGACGCTGGACGCGGCACTGGAGCGGCCGGAGCCGACGCCCCGCCCGTGACGGGTGTGCGCCCCGCGCGCTTCAGCCGAGGTCGTCCCTTCCCGAACTCGGCGGTCTGGCAGGAGGTGTGGCGGGCATCCGGTCAGTAGGAAGGAGGGCCGTCGCATGACGACTCCCGTCAAGCGCCTCCCCGGGCGCATGCCCGGCTGGGCGAAGGTGCTGACCGCACTCGTGGTGCTGCTCGTCGTGTTCTTCGCCGGGCTCCGGCTGAGTGTGATCCCGGGCCTGAAGGACCTGTTCGGAACCGAGACCCAGGACCGGTCCGGCCCCGCGCTGCTGAAGTCCATCCAGGACATCAGCCGCTACGACGCCGCCTCCGGCAACTTCCAGGTCGTCGTGGACCTGGAGAAGGACGCCAAGCTCCTGCCCGACGCGATCCGCGGCACCCGCACCCTGTACGTCGGCGCGGGCACCGTCGACGCCTACGTCGACCTGGGCAAGGTCGGTGAGAACGACGTGCGGGTCAACGCCGACCGAACGTCCGCCACGCTCCGGTTGCCCCACGCGCAGCTGGGCAAGCCCGCCCTCGACCCCGACCGCTCCTACGCGGTCTCCAAGCAGCGCGGTCTCTTCGACCGCCTCGGCGACCTCTTCTCGGACAACCCCAACGGTGAGCAGGCCGTGCAGAAGCTCGCGGTGCGGCACATCGGCGACGCGGCGAAGGAGAGCGAGCTGACCGCACGCGCCGAGTCGAACACCACCGGCATGCTCGAAGGCCTGCTGCGCTCCCTGGGGTTCAAGGAAGTGCGCGTCTCGTACGGGAGCTGACCCGCTCGCGGGGAGCCGGAACAAGGCCCGTGCGCCCGGCGGTGTCGTGCTCGCCGGGAGCCACGCCGTCCGGGAGTGAGCGGGCGGAACGCGGGGCAACCGAGGGTGGGAACGGTCCCGGGCGACACCGTCCGGGACCGTTCCCCGGAACCACCCCCCACGGCATCGTCGGCGCGCCCGGGGGTAACCGCCCTGTCACGCAGGGAAAGTCAAGAGTGGAGGACCCCCATGGCCAGTGCTGCCTCACGTCCCCGGCCCACCGGGACAGGGAGCGAGCGACGCCCGCTCCCGTGGCCCGTCCGGCTGCTGGCGATGCTGTGCGCGTTCCTGTTCATGGTCGCCTTCGCCGTGGTGCTGGCCCGGCTGACCCTGCAGCCCTCGCCGGCCTCGGAAGCGCTGACCCACAGCAATCTGCAACCGGGCAGCTCTGTGAAGGCCTACCTCGACCAGCCCGAACTGCGGGACGCGTTCAAGCAGATCGGCGGCAACATCCTGCTCGGCATTCCCTTCGGTGTTCTGGTGCCGGTGGTCGCCCCCCGCACCCGCGGCATCCTGCGCGTGCTGCTCCTGACCGCGATCGTGATGCTGCTGGTGGAGTTCGCCCAGGGCGCCCTGGTCACCGGCCGCGCCTTCGACATCGACGACGTCATCCTCAACACCACGGGCGCCCTCATCGGTTACCTGCTGCTGGGGCGCCGCCTCAGCAGGGCCGTCCACGCACGCAGGCCCCACCCGGTCCGGGCGGAGCAGAAGCCGTCGGCCGGCAAGGTCTAGGGTCTCTCGCGGCACCGGCGCCTGCCGTCCGGTGCCGGTGCCGGTGCCGCAACAGACCCTGGCGGCACCCGCCGCGTGCGGCGCTAGTGCAAGGTCCAGGTGAACTTGTCGCCGCCGACCCAGCGGACCACGTCCGGATCGTCCATGTCGTGCACGGGGATGCCGAAGGCGGCCGCGGCCGCCAGCACGTCGGTGACGGCCCGGGCCTCCCCGACCACCTGGCCGTCGATCTGCACGATGCGGAACGGCGGTGTGCCCGGCTGTACCCCGAGCACCAGGATCCGCGGGTGCGATATGTACGGGCTCGCGCTTTCGGTCATGCATCGAGCCTAGAACGCAACCGGCGCCGGCGCGGGTCCAGGGCGCCCGCCGGGCCGACGTCCATGCCCGCCCGCGCCAGGTGGACCGCGGTGGCGCGGCCGATGCCGGAGTCGGCGCCCGTGATCACGGCGACTTTGCTGGTGGGCGCGGTGGGATCGGACATGGCAGGTCTCCTCGTCGGGGGGTGGGGGCGAGGCATCGCAGTACCCGGGGGCACTCCGGGCAAACCGGCCGCCCGTCGTCCGGCCCGCGGGGTGGCGGGCCGGCCCGGTCGGCCACCCGTCGTGCGGCCCGCCGGGCGCTGGGCAACCCTTGAGGTGGAGGTGGCGATGGATCCCGTCGAGGCACTGGACCGGATCGCCTTTCTGCTGGAGCGGTCCCTGGCACCGACCTACCGCGTGCGCGCCTTCCGTACGGCGGCCCGCGTACTGAAGGACCTGGGCGGGGACGAGATGCGCCGGCGGGCGGTGGACGGCTCGCTGGAGAAGCTCAAGGGCGTCGGCCCGAAGACCGCCCAGGTGGTGCGGGAGGCACTGGCCGGCGAGGTCCCCGGCTATCTGGACAAGCTGGAGCGCGAGGCGGAGGAACAGCCCACCGTGCGGGGCGGGGAGCAGCTGCGGGCGCTGCTGCGCGGGGACTGCCATCTGCACTCCGACTGGTCGGACGGCGGCAGCCCGATCGAGGAGATGGGCCGGGCCGCCGCCGAGCTGGGCCATGACTGGGCGGCACTGACCGATCACTCGCCCCGGCTGACGGTGGCGCGCGGGCTGTCGCCCGAGCGGCTGCGGGAGCAGCTGGACGTCGTGGCGGAGCTGAACGAGACCTGGGCACCCTTCCGGCTGCTGACCGGCATCGAGTGCGACATCCTCGAGGACGGCGCGCTAGACCAGGAGCCGGAGCTGCTGGAGCGGCTCGACGTGGTGGTGGTGTCGGTGCACTCCAAGCTGCGCATGGACGCCCGGTCGATGACCCGGCGGATGGTGGCCGCCGTACGCGATCCGCACTCGGACGTGCTCGGGCACTGCACGGGGCGGCTGGTGAGCGGGCGGGGGCGGCCGGAGTCGGAGTTCGACGCGGACGAGGTGTTCGCCGCGCTCGCGGAGACGGGCACGGCCCTGGAGATCAACAGCAGGCCGGAGCGGCTGGACCCGCCGCGGCGGCTGCTGCGCCGGGCCGTGGACGCGGGGGTGCTGTTCTCCGTCGACACCGACGCGCACGCGCCCGGGCAGCTGGACTGGCAGATCAACGGGTGCGCGCGGGCGGAGGAGTGCGGGGTGCCGCCCGAGCGGGTGGTGACCACCTGGTCCCTCGACGAACTTCTGGCCTGGACTCATGAGCGTCGGGTGCCGTCCGGCTTGGCGGGCGGCTGACGTGGTACCCGCGTGGCCGAAGAGAAAGGGACTGCACCTATGGGAAGCGCGGGACGGGCGGCCGTGTTCGACGTCGACGGCACGCTGGTCGACACCAACCATCTGCATGTCGTGACCTGGTGGGAGGCGTTCCGGCAGGCGGGCCACCAGGTGCCGATGCACGCCGTGCACCGGGCCGTGGGCCTGCCGTCGACCGACCTGGTCGCCCACCTGCTGGGCGACGACCGGGACACGGACCAGGACGCCGGCATCAGCGCCGGGCACAAGGCGCTGTACGGGCAGTACTTCGACCGGCTGCCCGCGCTGCCGGAGGCCGGGGCGCTGCTGCGGCGGCTGCACCGGGACGGCTGGACGGTGGTGCTGGCCACCTCGGCGGGCGGCGCGGAGCTGGACGCGCTGCGCCGGGCGATCGACGCGGACGAGGCCATCGCCGCCACGGCCAGTGCCGACGACGTCGACGAGGGCAAACCCGCCCCCGAACCGGTCGAGCACGCCCTGGAACTGGCCGGGGTGCCGGCGGAGCGGGCGGTGTTCGTCGGCGACACCGTGTGGGACATGCGGGCGGGCAGCAGGGCCGGGGTGCGCTGCGTGGGTGTCCTGTGCGGCGGCATCGCGCGCGCCGACCTCACGGAGTCCGGGGCGGACGCCGTGTACGCCGACCCCGCGCATCTGCTGTCCGCGCTCGGCGACAGCCCGCTGGCATGAAGGAAGGTGAAACCGCCGGTCGGGCGGATACCCACAGCGCATGACGCGTGTGACGAATGCTGTACGGCGGAGGGCGGGCGCCTTCCGCGGGCGGAGGGACATGAACACAGACACGGGGGCGGCCTCGGACGCATCGCCCCAAGGAGCACCCACGGCTCGGGGGCGGATCGACAATCTGCAGCAGAGGACGCGGAGCGTGCGTCCGGTGGATGCCGTGCGACGGGATTCACGGTCGGCCTGGGAGGCCGTGCGGGCGGCCTGGCGAGGGCCCGGGCGGGAGCGGGACCTGGTCGTCCAGTCGCTGAAGGCCGCCGGGGCTGCCGTGCTCGCCTGGCTGGTGGGCGGCGTCTGGATGGGCGACCCGCTGGCCCTGATGGCGCCCTGGGTGGCGCTGGTGCTGGTGCAGGCCACCGTCTTCAGCTCCCTGGTGCAGGGGGCGCGGCAGTTCGGGGCCATCTGCGTCGGCACACTGGTGGCCTCGGCGGCGCAGGCGGTCACCGACGACACGCTCGGCGCCATCGCCCTGTCCGTGCCGGTGCTGATGCTGCTCGCGAACTGGCCCCGCTTCGGTGACCAGGGCATCTACGCGGCGACCACGGCCCTGTTCACCATCTCCTCGGGCATGGTGAGTCTGTCCGCCGTCGGGCACCGGGTGGAGCAGGCGGCGATCGGCGCCGTCATCGGCGTCGCCGTCAATGCGCTCGTCCTGCCGCCGATCCACCTGCGGGACGTGCGGACGAACCTGGCAGGGCTCGCCCGGGAGACGGGAGAGGTGCTGCACACCGTCGCCGGCGATCTGCGCGAGAGTGAGTGGGACGCGCAGACCGCCGCCGGCTGGGTCAGCGCCTCCAACCGGCTGGACCACCGCCTGAAGGCGCTTCGCTCGGCACGCCGGTGGAGCCAGGAGAGCCTGCGCCTGACCTATGGCCCGCTGCGCGCACTGCATCGGGTGCCGCACGACGGTGCCCTGCCGGCGGCGGAGGAGGACGAGCGGCTCAGCAGGGTCACCGGGCACGTCGCCACGCTGACCCGGGCGCTCGCGGTGTCCGTGGACGACAAGCGCACTCCCGCCCCGCCCGAGGGCCCGGCCCTGCGCTCGTACGCACGTCTGCTGGAGCTGATCGGGGACGCCCTCTGCGCGGAGGCCGACAGTCTGTGCGACGGCAGTGTGACGGCCCGGCCGGGCGAGGAGACCGAGAAGGCCATGCAGGAGCTGCACGAGGAGTTGCAGGACGGGCTGCGCCGGCACGCCGGGGAGGGGGCAGCCCACACCGCGGTCCTGGGCACGCTGCTGCTCCAGGCGGAGAACCTCTGGGCCGAGACCGTCCCGGGCGACAAGGACAGTGACACACCTCACCGGACGGGGGCGCCGGGCGCGGAACACCCGTAGTTCGTTGCCCGTTGAACAAGGTGTGGGTCCGGACAGGACCCCGGACCCCAAGCCGCCCCGGCCGTGATTCCCCCGTCCGGCCGGGGCTTTCCGCTCCCCGCGTGACGTCCGCCTGGCCGCGGCTCTCCTGCCCATGTGCAATCCGTCCGTCCCGGGTACTCGGTCATCCTTCACGGAACCACGCGCCCGGGAGGAGCACGAAGTGAGCAGCACAACGGGCATGAGGGTCGTCGTCACGGGCGCCACCGGCAACGTCGGCACGAGCGTGGTGCGCCTGCTGTCGGAGGATCCGGAGGTCGCCTCGGTGCTGGGTCTGGCCCGGCGGATCCCCGACTGGTCGCCGCCGAAGACGGACTGGGCCGCCGTCGATCTGTCCTCCGAGCGGTCCGGCCTGGTGGAGCGGTTCTCGGACGCCGACGCGGTGATCCATCTGGCCTGGGCGTTCCAGCCGACGCACGACCCGGCGACGACCTGGCGCACGAACGTGCTCGGCAGCATGCGGGTCTTCGAGGCGGTGGCCGAGGCCGGCGTCCCGGTTCTGGTGCACGCCTCGTCGGTCGGCGCGTACTCGCCCGGACCCAAGGACGAAAGGGTGGACGAGTCGTGGCCGACACACGGCTGGCCGGACGCCGCGTACTGCCGGGAGAAGGCATATCTGGAAAGGGCGCTGGACACCTTCGAGCGGGACCGTCCCGGGACCCGGGTGGTGCGGATGCGGCCCGCCTTCCTCTTCCAGCGGGAGTCCGCGAGCGAGCAGCGCCGCATCTTCGGCGGCCGGTTCCTGCCCGGCCCGCCGGTCCGCCCGGAGCTGCTGCCGTTCCTGCCCGACATCCCGGGGCTGCGGATGCAGGCGCTGCACACGGACGACGCGGCGAACGCGTACCGGCTGGCGCTGCGTGCCGACGTCCGGGGCGCCTTCAACCTGGCGGCCGACCCGCCGGTGGACGCGCGGCTGCTGGGCGAGATGTTCGACGCCCGTCCGGTGCGGCTGCCACGCGGCGTGGCGCGGTCGGCGATCGCCGCCGCCTGGGGTCTGCATCTGCTGCCCGCCTCCCCGCACCTGTTCGACGCGGTGCTGCGGCTGCCGCTCATGGACTGCACGCGTGCGCGTACGGAACTCGGCTGGCGGCCTGAGCACACGGCTCCCGAGGTGCTGGAGGAGTTTCTGCTGGGCCTCCAGCAGGGAGCGGGGGCGCCGACGGAACCGCTGCGGGGACGCAAGGTGGGCTGACCCTCGCGAGCCTCCGTCGTGAGCCGCGGGCGAGCCGTGCACGGCCGGGCGGGCGGCCCTGGACATGTTCGTGCCGGGCATGCCCGCGCGAGACATGCCCGAGGGCCGCAGCCGACCCCCACAGCCGGCTGCGGCCCTCGGTGGGATGCCCTCCTCAGTCGGAGGGCTCGTCCGGCACCGGATGCTCGGGGTGAACCGTTCCCGAGTGCGGTACTCCCTGCCGGCCCGTCCCCGCTTCGTCCGTGTCGGGGACGTCGTCGGCGGGCTCGTCGTCGCTCCGTCGCTCGGCCTTCTCGCCCTCGCCCGTGCCGGTGAAGCGCGGGGCGACCTCCCACGGGTCCTCGCCGTCGTCGGCCTGCTGGTCCGGCATGTCCCGCGGGATGGGCTCACCGTTCTCGCCGGGTCCCTCGAGGCGGTGGTCGGTCACGGCGTGCTCCCTTCTGTGGTCCGGGCGCCACGCGAGTACCTCCGCGGTGATCGCCGAAACCTCAGCGCGGGATCCGCTCCTGAAGTGCCGTGCGCCAGGCGGGGAGCGGACACTCCGGTGCCGGGTCGGGTCGCCGGCCGCCGCGGGCGAAGAGGTCGGCGAGCGGCAGGATCGCGGCACCGACGGTGACCGCGTCGGGCCCGAGCCGGCCGAGGTCGACGGTCACCTTCCCGGCCGGGTGACGCAACGCGTACGACACGGCGTGCCGGCGTACGGCGGGCAGGAAGCGCGAGCCGAGGGCCAGACCCGCCCAGCCGCCGATGAGGATGCGCTCGGGCTGGAAGAGGTTGATCAGGCCGGACAGTCCCGCCCCGAGGTACTCGGCGGTCTCCTCCAGCACGGCCAGCGCGACGGGGTCGGCCGCGCCGCCCTCGGGCGGGTAGGCCGCGGCGAGCATCGCCGTGAGGGCGGTCTCCTCGTCGGCGCCGTCCTGGACCCGGCCGCCCTCCTCGCGCCAGCGGGCCAGCAGCGACTCGGCCCCCGCGTACGCCTCCAGGCAGCCGAGCGCCCCGCACCGGCAGCGGCGGCCCCGCACGCGTACGGTCAGGTGCCCCCACTCGACCGCGCGGCCCTGCTCCACGTCGGGGGTGACGAGGCTGGCGCCGACGCCGGAGCCGAACAGCACCACGACGGCGTTGCGGGCACCTCGTCCGGCGCCGAACCACATCTCGGCCTGGCCCAGCGTCTTGGCCCCGTTGTCGATGAAGTACGGGACGGTGTCCGGCAGCGGGGAACCGGTGCGCAGCAGCGCCTCCAGCGGGACGGCGTCCCAGCCGATGGTCTGCCCGTGCACGAGCACGCCACGGTCCGCGGTGCGCTCGACGATGCCGGGGACGCCGATGCCGACGCCGAGGAGCCGCTCGGGCGCGAGTCCGGCGGTGTCCAGCACCTCGGCGATGCCGTGGCGGACGTGGCCGACGACGGCCTCGACCTCGTAGCCCTGCGGCGACAGCGGGCGCTCGACGCGGGCGAGTTCGGTCAGGGTGAGGTCGAAGAGTTCGACCCGGACCCGGGTCTCGCCGACATCGACGCCGATCATGTGACCGCTGCCGGGCGCGACGCGCAGCAGGGTGCGGGGGCGGCCGCCGTCGGAGTCGACGCTGCCGGCCTCCTCGACCAGCCCGTCGGCGACCAGGTCGGCGACGACGTTGCTGACGGAGCCGGAGCTCAGGCCGGTCGCCGGGCCGAGTGCGAAGCGGCTGAGCGGGCCGTCGAAGTAGAGCCTCTGCAGCACGGCAGTACGGTTGGCCCGCCTGAGATCGCGTACCGTGCGCCCGTTCCGCGCAGCCATGTGGCTCCCTTCGCGTCCTCTGTCCGACCTGCAACATACCGTCGCTGCGGGCCCCGGCGCGCTGTTCCCCCACCCCTTATTTCACGATGTGAGCTAACCGGTGTCCGATCGGCGGGCTCAGGAGGTCTCCCCCATCTCGTCCAGGGCCGCGACGAGTTCGGGGGCGACCGTCTCCTGCACCCAGCACTGCTGCTCCTGGCCGGCCTCGCGGGGAACGGTCTCGGTGATCATGATCAGGTACAGGTACGCCCGGTACAGGGCCAGGCGCCGACGGGCCGGGGCGTCGAAGCGGGCCCGGCCGCCCGCCTCCCGGTAGCCGGCCAGGAAGTCCTCGTCCTTCCTGATGTCCCCGAGCAGCGCCAGGGAGACGAAGTCGGCCAGGGGGTCGCCCCAGAACATGCGCTCCCCGTCGATCAGGCCGCCGATGCGGGCCCGGCCGTCCACGCGGTCGACGAGGATGTTGCCCCGCCAGAGGTCGAAGTGGACGAGGCAGGGCCGGGTCACCTCGTCGAGGGCGCCGTACGCGGACGCGGCGGTACGGGCCACGGTGTCGGCGGGGAGAGGCAGCCGGGCCCCGTAGCGCCGGGCGTCGTCGAGGACGGCGTCGAACATCGCCGTGAACGCCGTCCGCCAGTCGGGGGCGAGCGGGCCGAGGGCGCCGGAGGGGTAGCCGTGGCCGGGGCCGGTCACCTCGTGCAGCCGGGCCACCTGGCGTCCGAGTTCCGTACGCAGGGCGGTCTGTTCCGGGTCGGTGAGCGTGCCGTCCCACGGTTCGCCCGGCACGGCCGTCATCAGCAGGAAGTCGTCCCCCGCCGACACCGTCCGCGGCGCGCGGACCCCGGCAAGGGCGGCCGAGCGGTAGAACTCGGCCTCGGAGACGAGCAGCCGCTTCTCGTGCCGCAGACCGGGGACGGCGGGGGCGGGCGGGATCTTCAGCACGTAGCGGCTGCCGTCGGTGAAACGGAGTTCCTCGACGGTGTTGTAGGTGCCGCCGGTCAGCGGGGTGAGGTGGGCGAGGCAGCCGGGGTCCAGGCCCGCCGCCCGAAGGATGTGCCGGGCCCGTTCCCAGGAGTCCACCACCGTGTGCCCACCCCTCCCCTGCCGCATCGGTCAGCCGGCCGCGTACACGTCCTCGACGTAACGCCCGTCCGCGATCAGTCCGTCGAGCCACTGCTCGGCGGCCGTCTCGTCGGCGCCCGGCGTGTGCTTCCGGAACAGGGTACGGAACGCCTCCCGTACCCCGGGCGCCATTCGGGAACCGTCCCCGCAGACGTACACCCGCGCCCCGGTGTCCAGCAGACCCCAGACCTCCTCGGCCTCGGCGGCGATCCGGTGCTGCACGAACCGCACCTCTCCCTCGGGCGTCTCGCTGAAAGCGGGGCGCAGCAGGACGGCGCCGGCGGTCTCGGCAGCGCGCAGTTCCTCGGCGTGCAGGAAGTCCGCGTCGGGGGCGTCGCAGCCGAAGTAGCACAGAGCCGGGGCGAGTTCGGTGCCGCTCGTGAGCGCGGCCGTACGGTCGGCGATGGCGCCGCGGAACGGGGCGAGACCGGTGCCCGCCGCGACCATGACGACCGGTGACGGATCGCCGGTGACGTCGATCCGGAAGGCCTCCCGGCAGGGCTGCACGCGCGCGTACACCGTGTCGCCCGGCTCGATCGCGGTGAGGTGGCCGGAGCCGGTACCGCGGTAGACGCCCTTGCCGGAACGGGCCGGCGCCTCCAGCAGCGAGACCATCAGGTCCACGTGGCCGGGGTCGACGGCCGGCGAGGACGAGATCGAGTAGTGGCGCGGGCGCATCGGGGTGAGGAGGTCGAGGAGCTGCGGCCAGTCCAGGGCGCCGCGCAGGGCCGGGTGGTCCTCCAAGATCTCCACGAGGGTGCGCGGGTCGTCGGTGAGGGCGGCCAGGGCCGTGCGCTCCGGCGGGCACGGGTTGGCGGCGGCGAGCGCGGCCAGCTGCCCGGCGCTCGGGCGCTCCTGCAGCTCCACGTGGTGGGTGAGGAGCTGCCGTACCGTCACGGGGCGGTCCACGGCGATGCCGTCGCGGCGCGGGCGGGTGGCGCGGATGTCCAGCACGGTGTCGAGGTCGGCGCCGAGCGCGGCGGCGGCCCGGGTGACGAGGCCGGGGGCGTTGGCGGGCAGCACGGTGAGGTGGTCGGCCGTGCGGTAGGTGACGCCGTCCGGCAGGGCGACGCGCAGGAACCGCTTGCGCCGGGCGTACCCGGGGGCGGTGAGGTCGCGCGCCTCGGTGACGCGCATGGGCACGAGGCCGTGCCGTTCGGCGAGGGCGTCCAGCGGTCCGCCGGTCAGGGTGCGGACCTCGTAGGCGCTGCGGGGCTCGGGGTCCGGGGTCGTGGCGTCCGGGTCGCCGTGGTGCTCCAGCAGGGCCGTGCGCAGGGACGCGGTGAAGGCACGGACGGTGCCGGTGAGGTCGCCGGAGGCGTCGGCGGCGGCGCGCTCCACCAGCCGGGCGGCGCCGGACTCGGCGAGCCGCTCGTCGATGCGGGTGGGGACGTGCTGGTAGGTGGCGGCCCAGTTGCGGTCGCCGACGCCGAGGACGGCGTAGGTCACGCCCGACAGGTCGTGGGTCTCCTCCAGCCGGGCGGCGAAGGCGGTGGCGTCGTCGGTGGGGCGGCCGTTGTAGGAGGCGGCGGTGATGACGACGGGCCGGTCGGTGGGCAGGCCCGCCGCGTAGGCGTCGAGGGGCGCCACCTCGGTCTCGCAGCCGATGGCCGCTGCCTCGTCGGCGAGCTGGGCCGCGAAGTCACGGCAGGTGCCGTAGTTGCTGCCGTGCAGGAAGAGGGCGGCGGTGCCGGGGCGGACGCGGGCGGGCAGGTCCTGCGGCTCGGCCGCGGCGGTGTCCCGGGCCGGGGCCGCTCCGGGCAGCGGGCCGTGGACGCGGTCGGCGGCGGTGCGGGGCGTCAGGGCGAGGGTGAAGCCCTCGGGCTTGAGGGTGAGGGTCTCCTTGACGTCGAGCCGGTAGCCGGCGTGGTCGCCCATCCGGTAGCGGTGGACGAGCATGGCCAGCAGCATGGTCGCCTCGTGCAGCGCGAACTGCCGTCCGATGCAGGCGCGCTCGCCGGTGCCGAACGGCTTGAAGGCGTGCACCGGCCGTTCGGCCTCCGCCTCGGCCGTGAAGCGGGAGGGGTCGAACAGCTCGGGGTTGTCGCCCCACACGGACTGCCGGTGCAGCATCGGCGCCAGGACCAGGACGCCCTGACCGGCGCGCAGCGGGATGCGGCCGCCGAGCAGGGTGTCCTCGCGGGCCTCCCGGGAGAACACGGCGGCGGTGGGCCACAGCCGGAGCGCCTCGTTGAGGACCTGACGGGTGTAGGTCAGCCGGCCGACCTCGTCGAACGTCGGCTCGACGTCGGTCCGGTCGCCCCACAGCGCGTCGACCTCGCGCTGCACCAGCTGGAGTACGGCGGGGTGCTTGGCCAGGTAGTACAGCGCGAAGGACATCGCGCCGGAGGTGGTCTCGTGGCCGGCGATCAGGAAGGTGATGACCTGGTTGCGGATGTTGGCGGGGTCGAGCGTGTTGCCGTCGGCCGGGTGCTCGGCGGTGAGCATCAGGCCGAGGAGGTCGTCGGAGTCGCTCTGGTCGGTGCCGGTGCGCGCGGCGATGACCTCGTCGACGACCTCGGCGAGGTAGGCGGAGTCCTCCCGGAAGGCCGCGTCCTGCTCCGAGTAGTCCTGCCCGGGGACGCGTGCCAGGCGGGTCATGCTCCACTCCAGGCAGCGGACCATCGACTGGACGAAGGGGTGCGGCTCGGCCCGTTCGAAGGAACCGAAGTCGTAGCCGAAGCCGGCGAGTCCGATGGTGTCGAGCGTCATGCGGGTCATGTCGTCGGGCACGTTCACCGGCTGCCCGGCGCGGGCGTCGCGGTCCCAGGACGCGATGAGCCGGCGGGCCACCTCCAGCATCACGGGGTGGTAGGTGCGCATCGAACCGAGCGCGAAGGCGGGCATGAGGATGTCGTGCGCCTTGGCCCAGTTGGGCTCGTCGTTGTACGCGGTGAACAGGCCGTCGGCGGCGAACTCGCGGACGTTGCCCAGACCGGGCCCGATGTGCTTGGCGAAGCGCTGCTCGTCGGCGAGTTCGGCCACGAGCTCCAGGTCGCTCACGAACAGGGTGTCCCGCCCGTACAGCCGCCGCACGAGGACCGGCCCGTGCTCGCGCATCAGATCCATGACCTGCTGGATGGGCGCACCGCCGGGTCCGGTGGCGGAGATGTCGGCGACGGGGACGCCGGGGAGGTCGTCGGCGGTCAGGGGAGTCTGTCCGGTGGGGGGCATGACGCGGCAACTGCCTTTCGCGGTACGGAAGTACTGCGATCCAGCGTGATCCACCGGGCCCGGGCTGCGACGCCGCGGCCCTACATGATTGTGTAGTGCGAGCAGATGCGCCGCTCTTGCGCGGGAGCGGTCCGGCGTGGCAGGAGGAATTTCGTGGACCTGGCCCGGCACGAGGGCGTGATGTGGCGCAACCGTGCCCTGCTGCTGTTCGACCGGGTCGCGATGCCGGTCGCGGTGTGTGACGTGTACGGGGCGGTGCTGCTGGCCAATCCGGCGATGGCGGCGGAGTGCGGCAGGACGCCGGGGCAGCTGCGCGGACGCGACGTGCTGGACCTGTTCAGCCCGCGGGAGGCGACGCAGGTGGAGCGCATCGCCCAGGCGCTGCGCCTGCGGCACCGCTCGCGTTACCAGGTGTCGGTGCGCTGGCGGGCCCCGGGCGGCACGGAGCGCACCGGTGAACTGACGGCGGATCCGGTCAGCGACACGGCGGAGGACACCCCGGCCCTGCTGGTGATGCTCCGGGTGGACCCCGAGCGCGCCCCCTCCCCCGCCGCCCCCGCGGAAGAGGCCCGGGTCACCCCGGCGGAGGCCCGCATCCTGGCCCTCCTGGCCGCCGGCGCCACCACGGCCCGGGCATCCCGCGAGACCGGCCTCACCAGCGACGGCGTCACCTACCACCTGCGCCGCCTGTCGTCCCGCTGGGGCGCCTCCAACCGCACGGAACTGGTCGCCCGGGCGTATGGGCTGGGGGTGCTGACCCCCGGGGTGTGGCCGCCGGAGGTCTCGGGCGCCCAGGCCTGACGAAATCCGTTCGCCCCTCGCGTCGCGACTGTCTAATCTGGCCTCGCCCCAAAACCTAGGGCCCCTAGGTTTGCGAAGACAACTCCCAGGAGCTCCCGTGCAGCCGCTCACCGAGCAGGACATCCGCGCCTCCTTCGTCAACTGCTCGAAGGGCGAGGCCAAGCGGCTTGCCGTGCCCAGGGATCTCGACGGGCGGCCCTGGGGTGATCTCGACTTCCTCGGGTGGCGGGATCCGGGGGCACCGGACCGGACCTATCTGGTGGCCGAGCGGGACGGGCGGCTCGTGGGGCTGGCGATGCGGTTCCAGGCCGCGCAGCGCGGGTTCCTGCACCGCAGCATGTGTTCGCTGTGCCTGACGACTCACCCGCGGGGCGGGGTCTCGCTGATGACCGCGCGGAAGGCCGGGCCGGCCGGGCGTGAGGGCAACTCCGTCGGCGCGTACATGTGCACCGACCTCGCCTGCTCCCTGTACGTGCGCGGGAAGAAGGCTCCGGAGGCGGGGTCCCGGTTCGAGGAGAGCCTCACCCTGGAGGAGCAGATCGCACGCACCAGGGGACATCTGACCGCGTTCCTCGACAAGGTGTACGCCTGAGCCCCTCGGTCGCCCGCGGTTTGCCCCGGCACTAACGTCCTTCATGAGCGTCCTTCATGGATGTGTTCGACGGATGCGTTCGATGCACCGGGAAGGGGAACAGCCCGAGGATGCGAGAGGTACGTGAGTGGACGGCGCACGCCGAGCGGATCGTGAGGAAGCGTCGTGATCCGGTGGTCGTCCAGACGCTGCGGTCCGCCACTGCGGCGACGATCGCGTACGTCATCGCGCTGCGGCTGAGCCCCGAGCCGGCCCCTCTCACCGCTCCCCTGACGGCGCTGCTCGTCGTCCAGGTGACGCTGTACGCCACCATCACCAACGGCTTCCGGCGGGTGAACGCCGTGGTGACGGGCGTGCTCGTCGCCATCGCGTTCAGCCTGCTGGTGGGCCTGACCTGGTGGAGCCTGGCCATGCTCCTGCTGGCCTCGCTGGTGGTGGGGCGGCTGGTCCGGGTGGAGGAGTACGTACCGGAGGTCGCGATCAGCGCGATGCTCGTCCTCGGCGTGACCAGCGTCGGGGACTACGCCTGGGCCCGGGTGGTGGAGACGCTGATCGGCGCGTCCGTCGGGCTCGCCTGCAACCTGCTGCTGTCTCCGCCGGTGTGGGTGGAGGAGGCGGGCGAGTCGATCGAGGGCCTGTCACGCCGGCTGCGGCAGCTGATGCTGCGGATGGGCGAGGAGGCCGCGGGCGGCACACCCGTGGACCGAGCGGAGAGTCAGCTGCACGAGGCGCGCCGCCTGGACCACGACATCGTCGAGGTGGACGCGGCGCTGCGGCAGGCCGAGGACAGTCTGCGGCTCAACCCCCGCGTGCAGGACAGCGTGCTGCACCGGGTCGTGATGCGCACGGGCCTGGACACGCTGGAGATCTGCACGGTCGTCCTGCGGGTGCTGGCCCGCTCCCTCACCGACCTCGCGAAGGAGCGTGAGCCCGAGCCGCTGTTCGAGGCGGAGACGGGCGCCGCCCTGGCGCAGTTGCTGTCCGAGATCGCCGACGCCGTGGTGAGCTTCGCGGTGCTGGTCACCACCCACCTGAGCGCGAGCGCCGAGTCGGCGGAGGAACGGCTCGCCGCGGAACTGCGCACCGCCGCGGGCACCCGCGACAAGCTGGCCCTGCTGCTGCGCGAGGAGGCCGAGCGCGACCCGGGGCACTGGCAGCTTCCGGGTGCGGTCCTTACGGAGGTCAACCGCATCCTCGACGAGCTCGACACCGAACACCGCACCCGCCGTCTGTTCGAGGAGCTGGACCGCGTCTCGCGCGAGCAGCGAGCCCGGATGCCCCGTCTGACGCGGCTGCGGGAGCGACTGGGCGTCACGGAGCAGATGTGGCGGAACCGTGCGGGGTTCGACGGGCGTTCTCGCTGAGGGGACGCCGGCAGGGGGCCGGCGCCCGAGGCGAGGAGCGGGCCATGGCCGACACGACCGTGCGGATCGACGGGAACACACTGCGGCTGCCCGGCGGGGTCGCCGTGCGGTTCATCCGCACCCTGCGCCTTCCGGAGACGGGTACGCATCCGCTGCCGCCGGGCCTCGGCGAGTTCCCGGTGCGGCGCGTCGCTGACTACGCGGACAGGGTCCCCGAGGAGTGGCGGGCACGCGGCGGTGTGATGCTGCCGGTGTATCTGCGCGAGGCGATGTGGCTGAGCTTCGCGGGCACCTCGGAGCCGGCCGCGCTGCAGGTCGGCGTCGGCAAGGTGTGCGCGGTCTCGGGCCGGCCCTGGAGCGACCGGCCGGCCCGCGGCCCGCAGAACTACGTGGTGCTCCCCCGCCAGCCCTGGCTGGACGGCATCAACTCCGGCACGGGCACGGTCCGGCAGTTCGTGGCCGTCCCGCTCGGTCTGGGCGCGACCGTCGAGGGGCAGGTCACGGGCGAGGAGGTGTGGGGCGGCGTACAGCTGCAGTCCTTCGCGCTGAACGACCGGGAGCTGGCGCGGTGGCGGGCGCAGGAGCGGGAGCGGACGGAGCGGACGCGGTTCATGGCGCCGCCGAGTGGCTACGACGCCGCGATGCCGGGTGGTCTGCCCGCCGCCGCGTCCGGCGGCTACGGCGCCGCGATGCCCATGGCGGCCCCGCCGGCGCCCGGGGCGGTCCCCGCTCCGCCCGCCCCCGGCTCGGCCCCGGCACCCGCCGCTGCGGGCGCTCCGGCGAGCCCGCCGCGCGCTGCCGCGGCGATGGGCCTGGGTGTCGGCGGCTCCATGCGGCAGGAGGTCTACCAGGACGACCGGCCGCTCTCGGACTGGTCGGACGCGCCCGCCGGGCGGGTGTTCGTGCACCTGGTGACGCCGCCGGAGTGGCGCCGCATCACCGGCGAGGCCGCACCGCCGTCGCCGGTGGACCGGGCCGCCTACACCCGGGCGGGCCTGCCCTGGTTCGACTACTTCGACCAGGACGCGGAGGACCTCGCCCCCACGGACACGCTCCGGTCCGTCAAGCCGGTCGGCGACTGGCTCGGCGACGACCACGAGCCCTGGCAGCCGCCCACACCGGGACAGACGCAGCACCTGAAGGACGCCCCGGGCCGACCGGTCACGGACGGGGACTGGTAGTCGGCCGGGGGCGTCGCCGGGGGCACGGGTGACGGACGGACGCCTCAAGGACGCGGGCTGGTCGTCGACCGGGAGCATCGCGGACGGGGTGGTTCTGGCCCGGAGCGTCACAGGCAGGGTGATTCTCGACCGGGAGCACCGCGGACGGGTGGTTCTCGACCCGGAGCGTCACAGGCGGGGTGGTTCTCGGCCCGGAGCATCGCGGGCGGGTAGTCGGCCCGAGGCGTCGCGGCCGGGACCGGCGGTCGGCCGGGGGCGTCGCGGCCGGGACCGGCGGTCGGGCAGGGCGCGTCGCCCCCCTTCGCGGGGGGGTGGGGCCCCCGCCCCGCGCCCCCGGCGCGGGTTGGCACCC